>JBDTTU010000070.1:0-23315 GCA_039930465.1 Burkholderiales bacterium | reverse complement strand
CGCTGAGCCAGAACGAGTTCAGCGTCAGCGCGCCACGCTGTTCGCGCTCTTCGTTCAAAGCGTGTGGGTAGAGCAGCAACTGCACTTCGCTTTGCAAGCGCCGCACCAGCCGCGCCTGCGACTGGAACGCCGCGCCATGGCGAATCCACAGATCGACGTTGCGGCCGATCACGCGGTCGAGCGCCGCACACGGCAGACCGGCCAGGCTCTCATGCGCGGCATACCAGCGTAACGGCGCGCCCCAACGCAGCGCAAAACCTTCGCTCTCGAACAGCTCGCGCACCGCTTCGAACGCAGCGCGCGATTCGGCTGCGGTGAACTGCAAGGCCGCGGGGTCGGCCAGCGTCACGTGATCGCGGCCAATGTGCCAATGCGCGGGCGTGACGAGGCCCCAGGCCAGTTCGCCCACGTCCACGCCATCGGCCACCGCGGCGTGCGCCGCGAACGGCAGCGCGCCGTCTTCACCCCGCCAACCCCACGCGACCGCGAGGGCACGTTCGTGTGGTGGCGACAGGCTGTACTCGTCGCCCGCGTCGAGCGTGGCAGGCGTCAGGCGGGCCAGCAGGCCTGCGAGGTTCGGCAGGTGCAGGTCGCGCAGCACATGGCTTGAAGCTTCGGACAAGGCCGTGGCGAACGGGATCAACAGGTGCATCGATCGATTATCGAGGCTGGGGGTTCGGCGCCCGGCCCCACGCGGCCCGCTGCGACAGAATAGGCCAGGGCAGCCCCGATTCATTGCATGAAGTTCAGCATCCAACTTTCAGACACCACGAGCGAAGAAGTGCGCCAGGCGATTCTTGCGCCGCTGCGCGAGTACAACCAGTCGCAGACCGGTGCAAACGAGTACCGCGGCCTCGCGATCGAAGTTCGCGACGAACAAGGTTCGACCATCGGCGGTCTCTGGGGCGGCACAAGCTACGAATGGTTGTTCATTCAACTGCTCGTGATACCCGAGACCTTGCGCGGCCAGGGTATCGGCCGCCGGGTGATGTCGATGGCAGAAGCAGAAGCCACCAGCCGAGCTTGTTCCGCCGTCTGGCTCGATACCTTCGAGTTTCAGGCGAGATCGTTCTACGAGCGCCTCGGCTACACCTGTTTCGGTCAGCTCGAAAACTACCCCAAAGGCTTCGCCCGGTACTTCATGCAGAAGTCGCTCGCTTAGGGCTTGACGATGCCCAGCTCGATCAAGCCCCGTGCGATGTCGGCGATGCTCTGCTCCACCGGCCGCGTGGCCCAGCCGAGCACGGCCTTCGCGTGCGTGGCGTCCTGGTGGCGCACCGAGCCGAGTTCGCTCACGACGGCGCGCGCCACCGGGTTGAAGCGTGCTGCCACGCGCACCAGCCAGTCGGGCACGTTGCGCTGCGGCACCTTGTGCGCCAGCGGGCCGAGTTCGGCCCGCAGCACGTCGGCGATCTCGCGCAGTTTCATGAAGCGGCCTGAGGCGATGAACCTCTCGCCGGCCATGTTCGGCGCCTTCAGGGCACGCACGTGCAGGTCGGCCACGTCGCGCACATCGACCACGCCGAAGCCGATGTCGGGGCAGGCGCGCATGCTGCCGTCGAGCATCTTCTTCACGATGATGACCGAGGCCGAATAGTCGCTGCTCCAGACCGGCCCCAGCACGACGGACGGGTTGATGGTGCAGAACTCGATGCCGCCACCTTCTTTGGCCACCCAGTCGCGCGCCGCACGCTCGGCAATGGTCTTGGACTGCACGTAGGCCGTGATGCCGGGTTTTTCGAGCAGCGTCCAGTCGGCTTCGGTGAAGTGGTGCACGCCGCGGCCGCGGCCGTAGGCGATGGCGGCCACCGAAGACGTCATCACGAAGCGCTTGACACCCGCCGCCCTGGCTGTGCGCAGCGCACGCAGGGCACCGTCGCGCGCGGGCAGGATCAGGTCGTCGGCGCTTTTGGGCACGCCGCCGGGCAAGGGTGAGGCCAGGTGCGCCACGTGGCTGCAACCGGCCATGGCCTCGGCCCAGCCGGCATCGGCGTTGAGGTCAGCGGCGAAAAAGCTGAGCCGGCTGTTGTCCACCGCCAGCAATTGCCGCACCGCGCCTTCTTTCGCCAGGCTGCGCACGGTGGTGTGCACCCTCCAGCCCTCGGCCACCAGTTGCCGGATGAGGAAGCCGGCGATGTAGCCGCTGCCGCCGGAGACGAGCACCTTGTCTGCCATGGGAGTGTTCCTTCTTGCGCAGTGCGCGGCGCTGATTGTGGGCGGGTTTGCAGCCCGCTGCGGCTGAGCTGCCGGCGTTAGCATGAGTTGATGACTCGTGCACAGCCAAGGAAGAGAACGTGAGCGTCTTGCCGCAACCCGAGGCCGAGCCGCGCTACGGCTGGGTCGTCGTGTGGGCCTGTTTCGTGGCGCTGGCCGTGATCTTCGGCGTGGCCTATTCCTTCGCCGCATTCTTCGGCTCGTTTGCCCATGAGTTCAACGCCAGCCGCGCCGAGGTGTCGCTGGTGTTCGGCCTGTCGGGCCTGCTCTACTTCGTGCTCGGGGCCGTCGGCGGCCTGCTCGCCGACCGCTTCGGGCCACGGCGCGTCACGAGCGCCGGCATGCTGTGCATCGCAGCCGCGCTGGTGGCGGGCAGCATGGCGCGCTCGATGCTCGAGCTGACGCTCGTCTACGGCGTGGGCTTGGGTGTGGGCATTGCGCTGGTGTACACACCGGCCATCGGCTGTGTGCAACCCTGGTTCACGCGCCACCGCGGCCTGGCTGCGGGCATCGCGAGCGCGGGCATCGGTGCCGGCACCTTTGGCGTGCCCCTGCTCGCCACCGCGGCGATCCTGCAGTGGCAGTGGCGCGGTGCGATGGTGGCGCTGGCGATCGGCGTGCTGCTCGTCGGGCTCGGCGCCACCCTCATGCTGCGGCCCGCACCGGCCGCCACGCGCCGCGCCGGTGGCACGGTGCCGGGCACACCGTTCGGCGAGGCGGTGCGCAGCCGTTCTTTCCTGTGGCTGTACGCGATGTGCGTGCTCGGCGCGCCGGCCATGTTCATTCCCTTCGCCCATCTGTCGGCTTCGGCGCGCGACCTGGGGTTGACCGATGCGCAGTCGGTCGGGCTCGTTGGCCTGATCGGCATCGGCAGCCTGATTGGCCGCTTCGCGATCGGCGCGGTCGCCGACCGCATCGGCCGGCCGCTCACACTGGTCGGCGTGCAGGCCTCGCTGGGCTTGTCGATGCTGTTGTGGTGGTCGGCGGCGCACTACCCGGCACTGGCCTTGTTCGCTGTCTGGATGGGCCTGAGCTATGGTGGCATCGTGTCGCTGATGCCGGCCCTGTGCATGGACCTGTACGGCGCCCGCGCGGTCTCGTCGATCATCGGTACGCTCTACACCGGTGCTGCACTCGGCAACGCCGCGGGCCCTTGGGTTGCAGGCAGGGTGTTCGACGCCACCGGCAGCTACGCGATGGTGATCGTTGGCTGCGCCGTGCTGTCGACGGGCTCCACCTTCGCGGGCTGGCGCGCAGTGCGGCGCACCCGCTGAGCCGCGCAAAGTGCGCCCGCTGCCCCGGCGACTTGTGGGGGCAGCCCGCTCGGGTAGCATCGCCCCCCAATGAACTGGCCCTATGAACTACAGATCGGCTGGCGCTACACACGCGCTGGCCGCACCGGGCGCCGCAACGGCTTCATCTCTTTCATCTCTGGCGTGTCGATGCTCGGCATCGGCCTGGGGGTGGCGGCGCTGATCATCGTGCTGTCGGTGATGAACGGCTTTCGCAAGGAAGTGCAGGACCGCATGCTCTCGGTGATCTCGCACGTCGAGATCATGTCGAGCGACGGCGCTGCGCTGCCCGACTGGCAGGCCACGGCGCTGAAGGCGCGCCAGAACCCGCAGGTGATCGGAGCCGCGCCTTTCGTGGCCGCGCAGGCGCTGATCGCGCGTGGCGACGAGCTGCGCGGTGCGATCGTGCGTGGCATTTCGCCGGTTGATGAAGCCACCGTCACCGACATCGCCGCGCAACTGAAAGACACGGTGCTCGCGCGCCTAGTTCCCGGTGAATGGGGCGTGGTGCTCGGCATCGAGCTGGCGCGCAATCTGGGCGTGCGCCAGGGTGACAAGGTGACGCTGATGGCGCCCGGCGGGCAGGTCACGCCGGCCGGCGTGGTGCCGCGCCTGAAGCAGCTCACGGTCGTGGGCGTGTTCGACGCTGGGCACTACGAATACGACAGCACGCTGGCGCTGATGCACGTGGAAGACGCGGCCCGGCTGTTTCGCGTGGAAGGCCCGACCGGCGTGCAACTCAAGCTGAAAGACCTGAATCTGGCGCGCGAAGTCTCGTCGCAACTTTCGCAGACCCTGGGGCCGCAGGTGCAGGTGCGCGACTGGACCAGCACCAACCGCAACTGGTTCGCCGCAGTGCAGCTCGAGAAGCGCCTGATGTTCATCATTCTGACGCTGATCGTCGCGGTGGCGGCGTTCAACCTCGTCTCGACGCTCGTGATGACGGTGACCGACAAGCGTGCCGACATCGCGATCCTGCGCACGCTGGGCGCCAGCCCGCGTTCGGTGATGGGCATCTTCATGGTGCAGGGCGCGCTCTCGGGCGTGATCGGCACGCTCGCCGGCGTGGCCTTTGGTTTGTTGGTCGCGTTCAACGTCGGCACCATCGTGCCGGCGATCGAGCGCGCGCTCAGCGTGAGCTTTCTGCCGAGCAGCGTCTACCTCATCAGCCGCATGCCGAGCGAGCCGCAAAGTGGCGACATCGTGCCCATCGTCGTGATCTCGCTCGTGCTCTCTTTCGTGGCCACGCTCTACCCGAGCTGGCGCGCCAGCCGCGTGCAGCCGGCCGAGGCGCTGCGTTATGAATGACCCAGTCGTGATCCGGGCCGAGGGCCTGCACAAACGTTTCACCGAAGGCAGCGGTGCCGATGCGCTCGACGTGACGGTGCTGCAAGGTGTCGACCTCAGCGTGCGCAAGGGCGAGACCGTGGCCATCGTCGGTGCTTCGGGGTCGGGCAAGAGCACCTTGTTGCACCTGATGGGCGGCCTCGAAGCGCCGACCCAGGGCCGCGTGCAGCTCGCCGGCCGCGACTTCGCCGAAATGAATGCGGCCGAGCAGGGTGAATGGCGCAACCGCCACCTCGGGTTCATCTACCAGTTCCACCACCTGTTGCCTGAATTCACCGCGCTCGACAACGTGGCGATGCCGCTGCGCATTCGCCGCGCTGCCAAGCCCGAGGCACGCAAGCGTGCGGCCGAGGTGCTGGCCCAGGTGGGCTTGGCCGACCGTGTGCAGCACCGGCCTTCGCAACTCTCGGGCGGCGAGCGCCAGCGCGTCGCGATCGCGCGTGCGCTGGCCGGCGGGCCCGACTGTGTGCTGGCCGACGAGCCCACCGGCAATCTTGACCGCGAAACTGCCGACGGCGTGTTCCAGTTGATGCTCGATCTGGCGCGTGGCCAGGGCATGGCCTTCGTACTGGTCACACACGACGAGACGCTGGCGGCGCGCTGTGATCGGGTGCTGCGGTTGAAGCTGGGGCGGTTGACGGGCTGAAATACGTCGGGCGGCTCTCGTGCGGGCCAAGGCGACCGGGTGCTCGACTCCGCTCATGTCCCCCGGAGTCGGCCTCCCGGCCAACTCCTCCTCCTTTACTTCGCTGCGCCGACCACCCGGCCGCCTTGGCCTGAAGCGCTTGTGTTCGTGAACCGTCGAACAGTCCACCGATTCAGGATCAGGACGGAGGGGCGCTCTGCGGAGCGAGGTCAAGGAGGAGCGCCGGGCGAAGCCCGGCGCGGGGGACACGAGCGCAGCAGAGTGCCCCGCCGTCCTGATCCGACGCCACTGTCACACGCCACTCACTTCAGAAACGCGACCCCGGCTGCTTCAGGAACTCGATCTCCTCGACCGTCGCCTGCCGCCCGAGAATTTCGTTGCGGTGCGGAAAGCGGCCGAAGCGTTGCACCACATCGTGGTGGCGTTGCGCGTAGTCAAGCATGGTCTGCAACTCGGGCGCACTGGCCACGAGCCGGGTGAACAAACGCAGCGCTTCTTCCTGCATGACGATGCCTTCGGCGTGCTCGAACGGCAGGTAGACGAACACACGTTGCACCGGCAACAGGTGTTCGTCGTGGCGCGAACCGACCATCGCCATCGCGGCGGCCAGAGCACGTTTGTCGCCGGCGAAAGCGCGTGGCGTGTCGCGGAAGGTGTTGCGCGTGAACTGGTCGAGCAGCACGATCTGCGCGAGCGCGCTCGGCGGCTCGGCAGCCCAGGCTTTGAGTTCGCCGCGCAAGGCCTGTTCGATCAGCGGGCCGAAGCGCTCGTTGATCTGCCGGTCGGTCTCGTCGCTCTTGCGGAACCACAGGTCGCGCACCGTGCCGTGTTCCGGGTCGCCTTCGGCGCCGAACCAGAAGTCGAGCACCGCCTGCGCTTGTGCCGCGTCAATCAAGGTGGGCTCCCGAGCCATTCGCCGCCTGGGCCCAGGTCGGTGTTTGTGCCGCCATGGTCGGTGTTGAACGAGGTGTGCGATGCATGTTCCGGTCTCCAGATCAGCTCAACTGCCGAGCTGCCGCCACAGGTAGCTCATTTCGAGCGCTTGCACGTGTGCACGCTGTTCATTGTCGGCCGCGCCGCCGTGGCCACCTTCGATGTTCTCGTAGTACAGCACCTCGTGGCCCAAGGACAGCATCCGTGCCGCCATCTTGCGCGCGTGGCCGGGGTGCACACGGTCGTCGCGGGTCGAGGTGGTGAAGAGCACGCGCGGGTACTTCACTTCTTTGCGCAGGTTCTGGTAGGGGCTGTACTTCGAGATGTACTGCCACTCTTCGGGCTTGTCGGGGTCGCCGTACTCGGCCATCCACGAAGCACCGGCCAGCAGCTTGTGATAGCGCCGCATGTCCAGCAGTGGCACGCTGCACACCACGGCGTTGAAGAGCTCGGGGCGTTGTGTGAACGTGGCACCCACGAGCAGCCCGCCGTTGCTGCCACCTTCGATGCCGAGGTGCTGCGGGCTCGTGATGCCACGCTTGATCAGGTCTTGCGCCACCGCGATGAAGTCGTCATAGCTGCGTTGTTTGTGTTCTTTCAACGCCGCCTGGTGCCAGGCCGGGCCGAACTCGCCGCCGCCGCGGATGTTGGCGACCACGAGCGCGCCGCCCCGCGCCAGCCAGGCGCTGCCGAACGCGGCCGAATACCAGGGCTGCATCGAGATCTCGAAACCGCCGTATCCGTAGAGCAGCGTCGGTGTGCTGCCGGTGGCGGGCGACTGCGCGTTCAGCCCGCGTGGCCAGACCACGAAGTAGGGCACGCGCGTGCCGTCGGCACTGGTGGCGAACGACTGCTCGGCGCGCATGCCGGTGGCGTCGAACGTGGCCGGAAGCGCCTTGAGCACGGCACGCGTGTCGGTGCCGGTCTGGCCGAGCGAGAGTGTGTCGGGGGTGAGGAAGTCGCTGTAGGTCAGCAGGTACGACTCGGCCAGCGGGTCCTCAGTGAGCATCGGGTCGTGCAGCCCGCTCACGCCGAGCGTGCCGGGGAAGGGCGCAGCAACATCCCGGCGTGTCAATCCGTCGGGCGTGCGGCGCCATTCTTCGAGCTTGCTCGCCACGTTGTCGAGCACATTCACGAGCACGTGCTCGCGCGTCAGCGAAAATCCGGCGAGCGAACGCGTGGCGCTCGGCTCGAACAGCACGCTGAACTGGCGCTCGCCGCGCTCGTAGGCCGCCGCGTCGATGGCAATCAGCGAGCCGCGCGGGTGGGTGCGCTTCGGCGTGGCGAGATCGCTGCGCAGCTCCATCAGCAGGGTGTCCACCGGCCTGCCGGCGCTGTTCCAGAACGCGATCGAAGCGTCGTCGGGCACGTCGATCGGCAGCAGCTTCGTGCCCTGCAACAACAAGCGCTTCGACCTGTAGAAGTCGAGGCTGCGCGTGACGATCGTGCGCTCGTGGCCGGGTGTGGTGTCGACCGACACACGCACCGAGACGTCGGCCTTCTCGCCCTCGAACACCGTGATCGCGTCAGTCAGCGGCGTGCCGCGTTTCCAGCGCTTGACGACGCGTGGGTAGCCTGAATCGGTCATCGAACCCGGGCCGAACTCGGTGCCGACAAAAACCGTGTCGGCGTCGATCCAGTCGATGTCGGACTTCGCCTCGGTCAGCACAAAACCGTCTTTCACGAAAGACTTGGCCACGGTGTCGAACTCACGCACCACGTTCGCATCGGCGCCGCCGCGCGACAGCATCACCAGGCAGCGGTGGTGCCATGGTGCCAAGCCGACCGCACCACCCCAGACCCAGTTTTCACCTTCGGCGGCGGCCAGCGCGTCGAGGTCGAGCACCGTTTCCCAGGCCGGTGCTGCCTTGCGGTATTCGGCCAGACTGGTGCGGCGCCACAGTCCGCGCTTGTGGGTTTCGTCTTGCCAGAGGTTGTAGAAGTGAGCGCCGCGGCGCGAGATGTAGGGAATGCGCTCTTTCGAGTTCATCACCTGCAGCAGCCGCTCGCGCGTGGGCTTGTACTCGGGCCGCGCCATCAGCACTTTCTGCGACTCGGCGTTGCGCTCGCGCACCCAGGCCAGGGCGGCCTCGCCTTGCACGTCTTCTAGCCACAGGAAAGGGTCGACCGGGTCGGTTTGCGCTTCTGCCATGGGGTCTGCCTTGCCGGCGCTCAGGCCAATAGCGATTGTGTTTCGGGGTGGCGCTGCATGTAGCTGCGCGCATAGGAGCACAGCGGGCGCACCTTCAGCCCGTTGGCACTGGTGTGCGCGAGCACGGCCTGCATCAGGGCGCCGGCAATGCCACGGCCGCCGAGTTCGGGCGCCACTTCGGTGTGGGTGATGGTGAGCACGCCATCGGCCAGGCGGTACTCGGCCACGCTGACGTGGCCGTCGACCATGGCCTGGAAGCGTCCCTGTTCGGGCAGGTGTTCGATCTGGAGGTTCATGGCGCTGACGGGGGTGGGCATGCGCCGATTGTCGGTCAGCGCCCGGCGCCACGTTTCAAACGGGGTTCAGGCAGGGTTCAGGCAGGGTTCAGCCGCACAGGCGTGATCTCGATGCTCTGCTTGCCGTCGCCGATCCAGGCCGTGCCGTCTTGCACGCTGATCTGCAATTGCATGCCGCGCTGCGCGAGTTCGCCGAGCGCCTGGCTCTGCGCTGCTTCGATTTGCCAGGCCTCGATGTTGTTCGCGCGGCTGACCTTGTTGGCAATGCCGGCCCACCAGATCGGCGTGCTGTGGCTGAAGCTGAACACGCTCACGCGCGCGGCGCGGCCACTCGCCTTGAGCAGGCGCTTGTCGTCGGGCTGGCCCACTTCGACCCAGTGCACGATCTGACCGGTCAGGTCTTTGTGCAGCAGCGCCGGCTCGTCGTTGTCCCACAGGTCCTTGGCGAATTCGAGCGTGCCGTTGAGCGTGTCGGCCGGTAACTTCAGCGCGAGCGCCAGCAGCCGGATCATCATGCGCTCGTCGGTTTCCGACGGGTGGCGTGCGATCGTGACCGCGTGGTCGACGTAGACGCTGCGGTCCATGTCGGCGATCTGCAGGTTGGCTTTGTAGATGGTGGCCTTGATTGCCATGGGGCGCTCGACGGAAAGCGGCGATTAGACCAGAGGCGCCGCAATGCCTTGGCGCGCGCGAGACAATCGGCGCTTCGACGCTGCCTGAAAGCCCGCCCATGAGCATGAAAAAAACCGATCTCGTCAGGAACCTCGCCGCGCGCCTGGAAGGCCAGATGAAGGGTGCTGGCGTGCCGGGGCGCTTCGGCCAGGGTGCGGCGGGCGTGGCCGACAAGCGCGAGCAGCGCCGCATCGATGCCGCCGCCGGCCTGGTGCCGTTCGCGTGCAAGCTGCCGGCCGAACTGGTCAAGCGCCTGAACGAGCGCGCCGCGGGCCACGAAGGCGGGGTGAACGCGCTGGTCGCCGAAGCCTTGCAGAAGACGCTGGCCTGAAGGGAGAAAACGACATGGCGACGACCGACTTCGACCTCTTCGTCATCGGCGCCGGCAGCGGCGGGGTGCGCGCCGCGCGCATGGCGGCGCAGCGTGGCGCGCGCGTGGCCGTGGCCGAAGACGCACCGCTCGGCGGCACCTGCGTGAACCTGGGCTGCATCCCGAAGAAGCTCTACAGCTACGCGGCGCACTACGCAGAAGCGTTCGAGGAATCGCACGGCTTTGGCTGGTCGAACGAAGTGGCGCCGAGCTTCGATTGGTCGGTATTGAAGACCAACCGCGCGCGCGAAATCACCCGGCTGAACGGCATCTACGCCAAGCTGCTGAAAGACGCTGGCGCCACGGTCATCGCCGCCCGTGCACACGTGGTCGGCGCGAACGCGGTCGAAGTGGGCGGGCGCGTGTACACCGCCACAAACATCCTCGTCGCCACCGGCGGCCGGCCGGTCGTGCCGGTGTTTCCAGGGGCCGAACTCGCGATCACCTCGAACGAGATCTTCGACCTGCCGGCGTTCCCGAACCGGCTGGTGGTGGTGGGTGGGGGTTACATCGCCTGCGAATTCGCGTCGATCTTCCGTGGCCTGGGCGCGCAGGTCACGCAGCTCTACCGCGGCGAGCAGGTGCTGCGTGGGTTCGACGCCGAGGTGCGTAATTTCGTTGCCGCCGAGATGCGCAAGAAGGGCGTTGATCTGCGCACCGGGGCGGATGTCGAGCGCATCGAGCGAGTTGCCGGCGCGTTGCAGGTGCACTTGCGCGACGGCGCAGTGATCACCACCGACAGCGTGCTCTACGCCACCGGCCGCCGGCCCAACACCGCGGGCCTCGGCCTGGCCGAACTCGGCGTTGCGCTGAGTTCCGATGGTGCTGTCATCGTCGATGAACACTACGCCACCAATGTGCCGGGCATCCACGCACTCGGCGACGTGATCGACCGCATCCAGCTCACACCCGTGGCCCTGGCCGAAGCCATGGCGCTGGTCGACCGCCTGTTCGGCAGCGGCCAGCGCGCGGTCGACTACGAACTGATCCCGACGGCCGTGTTCACGCACCCGAACATCGGCACCGTCGGCCTGGCCGAACACGAAGCGCGGGCACGCTTTGCCAAGGTGCGCATCTACCGCAGCGACTTCAAGGCGCTGAAGCACACGCTCTCGGGCAGCATCGAACGCACGCTGATGAAGCTGGTGGTGGATGACGCGAGCGATCGGGTTGTCGGTCTGCACATGGTCGGCGCCGACGCTGGCGAGATCGTGCAGGGTTTTGCGGTGGCGATGAAAGCGGGTGCGACCAAGGCGGTGTTCGATGCGACCATCGGCATCCACCCCACCGCGGCCGAAGAATTCGTGACCCTGCGCGACGCGGTGGCATGATGCGCGGCTGCTCAAACTGAAGCGTTTCCTCATGCTCATCCCGACCCTGAAACACACCCTGTTGGCCTGCGCGCTGCTGGCTGCAACGGCCGGCCAGGCGGCCGACAAGGCCAAGGAGTCCAGCTTCGGCAAGGGCAAGGCCGGCGGCCCCACGCTGACCCGCGAACAACTGCGCCAGTGTTTGTCGCAGCAGTCGCAGCTGAAGGAGGTCGACACCGATCTGGCGAAGCTGCAGGCCACGCTTGCCAGCGACAAGGCGGCCATCGTGCGCTCGGGCGAAGTGCTGACCGAGCAGGGCGCGGCGCTCGACCGCAGCCAACCCGAAGCGGTGACGGCCTACAACGAGCTGGTGTTGGCGCGCAACGAGGCCATCGGCGAACTGCAGGCGCGCGGCGCGCAGTTCAACACCCGCGTCGGCGACGCGCAGGCGCAGCACGAGGCCTTTGCCAAGGCCTGCGACGGCCGCAGCTATTTCGAAACCGACGGCATCGCGATCCAGAAGGGCAAGTAGCGGCGCGCGGGCGGCCGGGCCGGCGCAAGGCCCTAACATGGCGCTCTCTCTTACCCTGAGACCGACCATGCCGATTGCCACAAGCAACCCTCTGCTGCAAGACTGGAACACGCCCTACGGTCTGCCACCCTTCGCGGCGCTGCAGCCCGCACTCTTCGAGCCCGCCTTCGCCGCCGCCATCGAGGAACACCGCGCCGAGATCGACGCGATCGGCTGCAACCCGCAACCCCCGAACTTCGACAACACAATTGCCGTGCTCGACCGCAGCGGCCGTTTGCTCGACCGCATCGAGAGCCTGTTCTACAACCTCACCTCGAGCGAAACCTCGCCAGCCTTGCAAGCGGTGCAACTGCGCGTGGCGCCCGTGCTCGCCGCGCATGCGAGCGCGATCTCGATGCATGCGACCTTGTTCGAACGCATCGATGCCTTGCATGAGGAGCGTGCGATTCTCGGCCTCACGCCGGAACAGCGGCGTGTGCTCGAGCGTTTCCACGCCGACTTCGTGCGCGACGGCGCGCGGCTGGCACCGGCGCAGCAGAAGCGTTATGCACAAATCATGTCGCGCCTGGCCGAGCTCACCACCCACTTCGGCCAGAACGTGCTGGCCGACGAGTCGGCCTACCAGCTCGTGCTGCGCACGCCGGCCGAGCGCGCCGGGCTGCCGGAATTCGTGGTCGCGGCGGCGCGCCAGGCCGCGGTCGATCGTGGCATCGAAGATGCGTTGGTGATCACGCTGTCGCGCTCGCACATCGTGCCCTTCCTCACCTTTTCTGAGCGGCGCGACCTGCGCGAGCAGGCCTGGCGCGCCTGGACGGCGCGCGGCGAGCACGAAGGTGCCCACGACAATCGCCCGGTGGCGCGCGAGATCCTCGCGCTGCGCAACGAGCAGGCGCGGCTGCAGGGTTTCGCGAGTTACGCCGACTACGCGCTGGCCGACACCATGGCCGGCCGCCAGGCCGCCGTGGCCGCGTTGCTCACGCAGGTGTGGGAACCGGCCAAGGCGCGCGCCGCAGAAGAACTCGCAGCGCTCGAAGCGTTGGCCTTGTCGCGCGGCGAGCAGCTCACGCTCGAAGCCTGGGACTGGCGCTACTACAGCGAGAAGGTGCGCCAGGTACGGTTTGACATCGACGAGGCGAGCGTCAAGCCCTACTTCCCGCTCGTGCGCATGGTCGAGGCCGCGTTCGACTGCGCCCAGCGTTTGTTCGGGCTGCGCTTCGTCGAGCAGCCCGAGGTCAAGGCCTACCACCCCGACGTGAAGGTCTACGAGGTGCGCGACGCTGGGGGCAGCTCGATCGGCGTGTTCCTGCACGACAACTTCGCGCGTGCCAGCAAGCGCAGTGGCGCCTGGATGAGCACGTTTCGCCGGCAGTCGCGCAATGGTGGCAAAGGCAGCGAGGTCGTGACGCCGGTGGTCGTGAACAACAACAACTTCGCCAAAGGCGCGCCGGGCGAGCCCACGCTGCTGAGCTTCGACGACGCCACCACGCTGTTCCACGAGTTCGGCCACGGTCTGCACGGCCTGCTGTCGAATGTGAACTACGAGCGCGTTTCGTGCACCAGTGTGTTGCGCGATTTCGTGGAACTGCCGTCGCAGCTTTTCGAACACTGGTTGAGCGAGCCCGAGGTGCTCAAGCGCCACGCGCGCCACTTCCAGACCGACGAACCCATTCCCGACGCACTGATCGCCAAGCTGCACAACGCGCGCTTGTTCAACCAGGGTTACGAGACGGTGCGTTACACCGCTTCGGCACTGGTCGATCTGGCTGCGCACGCGCTCACGGCCGAGCCGGCGCCCGACATCGTCGACTTCGAACGCGCCGAGCTGGCGCGCATCGGCGCGCCGCCGGTCGTGGGCATGAACCACCGGCTGGTGCACTTTCAGCACTTGTTCGCCGGCTCGGGGTATGCCGCGCAGTACTACGTGTACCTGTGGGCCGAGGTGCTGGAGGCCGATGGCTTCGAGGCTTTCGCGGAAGCCGGAAGCGCTTTCGACCCTGTCGTGGCCGAGCGGCTGCGCCGCTTCATCTACGCGTCGGGCAACTCGCTCGAACCGTCTGAGGCGTTCCGTGCCTTTCGTGGCCGGGCACCGACCGCGCTGCCCATGCTCAGGCAGCGGGGCCTGGCACCACAGCCGTCGTGAGCGTTGAAGCCTCGGCCGGGAACATCTGCTCCAGCGCATCGAGGAAGGGTTTGAACTTGATCGGCTTGGTCCAGTAGTCGTCGAACCCGGCGGCCAGGCCGCGCGCGATGTCTTCGGGCATCGCGTTGGCCGACAGCGCGATGCACGGCGTGGCTGCGGTTTCGGGCAGCGCGCGCAACTGGCGCAGCACTTCGAAGCCGTCGAAGTCGGGTAACTGCAGGTCGACCAGGATCAGCTCGGGGCGCAGGGTGCGCGCTCGCGCCACCCCGCCCGCGCCGGTGCCTTCGGAGACGACGCGCAGCCCGGCGATCGTTTTCACGAGTTCTTCCACCAGCAGCACGTTGACGCTGTTGTCTTCGATGTAGAGCAGCGTGCCGGCACGTTGAGCGCGCGGCTTGGCCGGCGCTACTTCTGCACGCACCGGCTCGGGCGGCGGTGCACCGGCGGTGGCCGCCAGCGAGAGCTCGAATACCGTGCCGTGGCCGAGCAGACTCGAAGCGCCGATGTGCCCGCCCATGCCTTCCACGAGCGCCTTGACGACCGTGAGTCCGATGCCCGAGCCTTCGATGCCTTCGCGCTCCATGCCCAGGCGGTTGAAGGGCTCGAACAGATGCGAAAGCTGCTCTGCGCTGAGGCCCCGGCCGGTGTCGCGCACCCGCAGGCACACCTTGTTCGCGCCGGAGTCGGCCTCGACCACGACCTGGCCGCTTGGCCGGTTGTACTTGATTGCATTCGCAAGCAGGTTGATCAGCACCTGGCGCAGGCGCGTCGGGTCGGCCAGCACCCTGCCTGCCACCGCGCCGGTGTGCAGCGTCACGCCGTGCTTTACGGCCAGGCCGGCCACCAGCGGCAGGGCCTGCGCCACGGCCGAAGCCAGATCGACCGGTTTCAGGTCGAGCCGCAAGGTGCCGGCTTCCAGGCTGGAAAGGTCGAGCACATCGTTGATCAGCGCGAGCAGGTGTTCGCCGGCCGAGCGGATGTGGCCGAGCTGCACCGTCTGGCTGGGTGAGCGCTGCAGCCCGATGTCGCTTTGCAGCAGTTGCGTGAAGCCCAGCACGGCATTGAGCGGCGTGCGCAGCTCGTGGCTCATGCGCGAGAGGAACTGCGACTTCGCCTGGCTTTCGCTCTCGGCCAGCAGCGTTTGCTGGCGTGCCAGCTCGGCGTTCTTCGTTGCGGTGATGTCCCAGTTGGCGCCCACGCGCTTGACGACGCGGCCGTGTTCGTCGCGCAAGGCTGCCGAGCGTGACGCGAGCCAGCGGTAGCTGCCGTCGGGCAGCAGCACGCGGAACTCGTACGCGGTGGGGCCCTGATCGAGATGGATCCGCGCGCGCGCGTCAATCGTCACGGCCCGGTCATCGGGGTGCAGCAAGGCAAGACGCTCTTCGCGCGAGGGCGCCATGGGCCGGGGTTCAAGGCCGCGCAGGCGGAACATCTGTTCGTCCCAGAGCCCGTCGTCGCTGCCCATGCTTTCCCAGGTGCCGATGCCGGCCTGGCGCGCGATCAGGGCGGCGCGGGCGCTCGCGGCGTTCAGGGCCGCGAAGGCTTCGTGGCGGTCGGTCACGTCGATCGCAATGCCGAAGACCCTGGGCGCCTCGGGTGTGCTGCGGTCGGCGTCAGCGCGCAGAACCATCCAGCGTGTCGAGCCGTCGCGCCGACGGGTGCGGAACTCGAGTTCGAGCGCCCCTTGCCCACTCTGCAAATAGTCGCGCGAGGTGGCACCGACGCGGGCGGCGTCGTCGGGGTGGACACATTGGGCGACCCACTCCTGCAGCGTCGGCGGAGCGCTGGCGCCAACCATGTCGAACAGCTCGTACATCTGCGCGTTCCACTCGGTCGAGGCTCCGAAGGCGCTCGATGTCCAGATGCCAATGCGGGCAGCGCGTGCTGCGGCCTCGAGGCGCCGGGCCAACTGCTCGGCGCGGTGCGAGCCCTCGGCCTGGTCGGTCACGTCGAGCGTCACGCCGAGAAAGGCCAGTGGCTGGCCTGACGGACCGCGCTCGACCACGCGCCGCACCAGCATGCGCCGCCAACTGCCATCGGGCCGCCGGTGGCGCGCTTGCACGTCGACCGGCGTGTTGCTGATGAGCGCTTTGGCCGACGACGCGGCCAGCACGGCCAGGTCGTCGGGGTGCGCATGCATGCGCGCCTCGTCGAGCGTGACGCCTTCAGCGCGGTGCGGAATGCCGAGCACTTTCAGGCCATGGTCGTTGTAGTGCACCCGGTGGGTCAGCAGGTCGTGGCGCCAGATCACGATGTCGGCCAGCTCGGCGGCCAGTTTCAGCTGGGCCGTCGTGCTGTCGAGCGACTGCGCCAGGCGGTAGACCGCGGTGTCGTCGACCATGATGCCCACGGCGCGGTCGGGCCGCCCCTCGGGCGAGTTCCTGACTTCCCACTGCGAGTGGATCCAGCGGGTGCTGTCGTCGTCATGCATGACCCGGAAGTGCTGCGAGTAGCGCCCAGCCTGCAGCGTCGACGTCTCGAAGATCGAGGCCAGCCGGTCTTCGGGGTGAATGCGGGATATCGCCTCGGCGTAGGCGGGGGTTTGTGCGGTCGGCGCCATGCCCCAGAAGCCGAACACGTGGCGGTCCCATCGGCCCACGCCGGAAGGAATGGCACGTTCCCAGACGCCGAGCCGGCCGAAGTCTTGCGCCAGTTCGAGCAGCTCGGACTGGCGATGCGCCTGAGCCGCGAGCGTGCGGCTGGCGGTGGTGTCTTGCAGGGTCCAGAGCGTTTGCGCTTCGACGCGCGCGGCGCGCGCCTGCACCCACAGCGCCGCACCGGCCGCGTCACGCAGGCAAATTTCGGTGTCGGGCAGCCAGGCACCGGTCAGCAAGGCCTGCTGGACTTTGCTGTGCAGCGCGTCGGGCGCCGGCGCCGGCTCAAGCATGGCGAGTAGGTTCGTTGCCGCCACGGCGCAGCCGGTGGCGCGCTGGAACGAAGGGTTGCACCAGACGATCAGGCCGTCGGCCGCGGTCAGCACGAGCAGGTCGTGGCTCTGCTCGAGCCAGGCCTTCAGAAGGGCCGGCGGCAAGGCGTCGGAGGGGTGGGAAGGGGCGTTCATCGAAGCGCCGCGGTGCGGCGCCGCAAGTCTAGCCGGCAGCCAACCCGGCGGCCGGTCAGGCCTTCGCGACTTCCAGCACCAGCTTGCCGAAGTTCTCGCCGTTGAAGAGCTTGAGCAGCGTTTCCGGGAAGGTGTCGATGCCTGCGACCACGTCTTCCTTGCTCTTCATGCGCCCGTCTTTCAGGTAACCCGCCAGTTCGGCCACGGCCTGCGGGAAACGCGCCACGTTGTCGAAGACGACGATGCCTTCCATGCGCGCGCGGTGTACCAGCAGCGACAGGTAGTTCTTCGGGCCTTGCACCGGCGTCGTGTTGTTGTACTGGCTGATCGCGCCACAGATGACGATGCGCGCCTTCATGGCCAGACGTGCCAGCACGGCGTCGAGGATCTCGCCGCCAACGTTGTCGAAGTAGATGTCGACGCCCTTCGGGCAGTGTTCTTTCAGGCCAGCCTTCACGTCGCCGGCCTTGTAGTCGATGCAGGCGTCGAAACCCAGCTCCTTCACGACCCAGTCGCACTTGGCCGCACCACCGGCGATGCCGACCACGCGGCAGCCCTTGATCTTCGCGAGCTGGCCCACGGTCTGGCCGACCGCGCCGGCCGCACCCGAAACCACCACCGTTTCGCCGGCCTTCGGCTGGCCCACGTCCATCAGCCCGAAGTAGCCGGTCATGCCAGGCATGCCGAGCACGTTGAGCCACTGCGTGGGTGTGCCCAGGCGCAGGTCGATCTTGAACAGGCCCTGGCGCTTGAACTGGTCAGCGGCGATCAGGCAGTACTCCTGCACGCCGGGCGTGCAGCTCACCGTGTCGCCGACCGCGAAGGCCGGGCTCTTCGAGGCGATGACGGTGCCGACGCCGCCGGCACGCATCACTTCGCCGATGCCGACCGGCGGGATGTAGCTCTTGCCTTCGTTCATCCAGCCGCGCATCGCGGGGTCGAGCGAGAGCGCGTTCACCTTGACCAATACGCCACCCTCGGACGGCTCGGCGACCGGCTCGGTCGTGAAGCTCCAGCCGTCGCGGGTGGGCAGGCCATTCGGGCGTGCGGCGAGACGAATCTGGTGGTTGGTGAGTGCGGCGAGCGTGGTCATGTCTGGTCTCCGGAGTTCGAGGGCCGAATCTTAGGCGCGCCATGCAGTGGTCACCGTCTCGCAGGCGACGCGGGCCGCTTTCGATCCGGGCATAAAAAAACCGCGGCAAGCCGCGGTCTTGTTCAAGGCCGGAGCCTCGTGGTTTACAGCACGCGAATGTTCGCGGCTTGCAGGCCCTTCTGGCCTTGCTTGACTTCGAATTCGACGCGCTGGTTTTCCAGCAGGGTCTTGAAGCCGTTGCCCTGGATGTCACGGAAGTGGGCGAACAGGTCAGCGCCGCCCGCGTCTTGAGCGATGAAGCCGAAGCCCTTGCTCTCGTTGAACCACTTCACGGTACCGGTTTGGGTCGTCATGGGAAAAATCCTATCAATCATCAAAATAATGCGCCGCACATGCAGGCGCATGCAGCAACACTCAAGAAACGATCAGGGGATTTCTAACGATGCCCGCCGCGAGACCCGCGACAGGTAGAAGAAGAACCACGAACAAACTGTCTTGCGTATAACTGTGGGCTGGAATGTACACGAAAGAGCGCGCGCGCGCCGTGGGGCGATGCGGCCTGTGGTCTGCAGGCAACCAACACATCATCCAGAATCGGCCTCGACCACGCAACGCCCCGGGAATCAACATGCCAGCCGATCCATCGACACCGCCGATCCCGACCGACTGGAAACTGCTGGGCGTGCGTGTCGTCGGCGCCGACCAGCTCGACGCCAACACGGCGCAGACCCCCGGCATGGACCGCATGGCCGCGATCAACTTCGCGCGTGTCGGTGCGCAGAAACTGTGGGCCGGCACCGTGCACATTCATGCCGGCGCAAAGACCGGGGCCCACCACCACGGCGCGCTCGAGAGCGTGATCTACGTCGTGAAGGGCCGGGCCCGCATGCGCTGGGGCGAGAAGCTCGAATTCACCGCCGAGGCCGGCCCGGGCGACTTCATCTACGTGCCACCCTTCGTGCCCCACCAGGAGATCAACGCCAGCCCGACCGAAAAGCTCGAATGTGTGCTGGTGCGAAGCGACGGCGAGGCGGTGGCGGTGAACCTCGACATCGAACCGATTGAAAAACCCGAGTCGGTGCGCTGGATCGACCCGACCCATCCCGAAGGCTGACGTGACCGACATCCGACTTTCCGTTCTCGACCAATCCGTTTCGCTGGCCGGCAGCACAGAAGACGCGGCGATCCGCGACACGCTTGAGCTGGCGCAGCACTGCGAGCGCCTCGGCTATTCGCGTTTCTGGCTCAGCGAACACCACGGCCTTCCGACGATCGTCGGCAGCGCGCCCGAAATGCTGATGGCAGCGATTGCCGCGCGCACCACGCGCATCCGCATCGGCAGTGCCGGCGTGATGCTGCCGCACTACAGCGCGCTGAAGGTGGCCGAGCAGTTCCGTGTGCTCGAGGCGCTGGCACCCGGGCGCATTGACCTCGGCGTGGGTCGCGCACCGGGCGGCGACATGCGCACCGCGCGTGCGCTGAACCCGAACGCTCACGCCGCGGCCGACGACTTCCCCGAGCAGGTGCGTGACCTGCAGGCCTGGACCACGCTGCCGTCGCACCACGGCATCACCGCGCACCCGTTGGGGCCGCATGCGCCCGAGGTCTGGATTCTCGGCAGCTCGAACTACGGCGCGCAACTCGCGGCGCACTTCGGCCTGCCTTATGCCTTCGCCTACTTCTTCGTCGACGGTCAGGGTGCCGAAGAAGCGCTGGCGATCTACCGGCGGCTCTACCAGCCGAGCGAGCGCCACCCGCAAGCGCAGCCAACGGTCTGCGTCTGGGCGCTGGTGGCCGACACATTCGAAGAAGCCTGCCACCACGCGCTTGGCCGCGAGCGCTGGCGTGTTGACCGTGCACGCGGTGTGCTCGGGCCTTTGCAGTCGCCCGACGTGATTGCGGCGCGCGGCTTCAGCGCCGACGAATGGCCGACGATCGAGGCCATGCGCAGCAAGGCGTTCGTCGGCTCCGCGGCGCAGGTGGGCGCGCAACTGCGCGCGCTCGCGAGCGAGTTGCGGCTCGACGAACTCGTCGTCAACACCTGGGCCCACGACCCGGCGGCGCGGCGCAGGTCATATTCGTTGCTGGCGCATGAATTCGGCTTGCCGGCATGCAGCTGATCGACTTCGAATTGCGCGGCGAGTACATCACGCTCGATGCGTTGCTCAAGGCCACCGGACTCGCGCCGAGCGGTGGCGTGGCCAAGCTGATGGTGGCCGAGGGCATCGTTCAGGTCGATGGCCGCGAGGAATTGCGCAAGACCTGCAAGATCCGCAGCGGCCAGGTCGTGGGCCTGCAGGGCACGCGCATCAGCGTGCGCTGAGCTGTCACTGCTTTTTGGCCGGCGGCTTGCTGCCCGCCGGTGGCTCGGGTTTGTAGTCGCCGAGCGTGCTCTTGGCAGGGCAGAAAGAGAACGCAGGGCACTTCTTGCATCCGACAGCGATGGCAATGGGGCAGACGACCATGGTGTTCCTCCGGAGTGAGCACGCAGTGGAACGCAGCATACGAGCCTTCAGCGTTGATGCACAGGTGCACAACCCTGCTGCGAAGCGCGGCATGATGGCGACATGACAACACCGCTTCTGAACCCACCCATCACCTCGCCCCGCGAGCTCGTGCAGGCGATGCGCGCGCGTGGCCACGCGGCGCTCAGCCCGGCCGGGCTGTGCGAACTGCTGCCGGCGACCTTGCCCGAGCTCGATGCACTGCGCCCATCGTGGAACGATCTTCCGCCCGACGCGTACTTGCGCGACGGCGGCCGCTACCGGCGCCGGCGCCACTCGTGTTTTGTGGTTGAAGGCGACGCGGTCCGGGCCGTGCCGCACCGCGCGCACTGGCAGCCGCTCGAATACAACGCGCTCCACGGTGGCCTGGAGCGCTGGTTTGAACCGATGCGGGTCGACGTGGTGGCGCAGCCGGCGTGGTCTCGCCTGATGCGTGCGCTCAGCGCGCAGTGTTCCGCGTGGAGCCGGCCGCAACCCTGGTTCGTCGAAGCGCACCAGTTCCGCATCGACACCACCGACGGCATCGGCCGACCCACGCCCGAAGGCGCGCACCGCGACGGTGTCGACTTCGTGGCCGTGTTGCTCGTGAACCGCGTGCAGGTAAAGGGTGGCGAGACGCGCGTCTTCGAAGCCGACGGCCCGGCTGGCCTGCGCTTCACGATGAGCGAGCCCTGGACCACGCTGGTGCTCGACGACGCGCGCGTGGTGCACGAGAGCACGCCGATCCAGCCGATCGGCGAAGGTGCGCACCGCGACACGCTGGTGTTGACGTTCCGCAGCGGCGGGTTTCAGGGGCCGGCTGCCGTTTGAATCGGCGCCGAACGCCGCTCAGGCGTCGCGCACATCGGCCACCGGGTTCGTGCCGAAGTCGGGCCGGTTCAGGTAGGCCAGCACACGTGCCGCAGCGTCGGTCGTCGACGTGAGCTGGCCGTTGTCCTTCAGGCCGACGAAGTTCGACTTGTCGGGGAACACGGCGGCATCGGCGGCGCGCAAGTGCACCTGCATGTCGGTGTCGATCACGCCGGGCGCGAGTGAAGCCACACGAGCACCGTTCGCCTGCAAAGCCTCATCGAGCGCGAGCACGCGTGTGTAGTGGTCGAGCCCGGCCTTGGCCGCGCTGTAGGGCGCTTGTGCGGCCATCGCACGCCGGCCGAGACCCGAAGAAATGTTGAGCACGCGCTTCTTCGCGGCCCAACTGCGCGTGCCACGCAGGAACGCGGCGCACAACAACATCGGTGCTTCGAGGCCGACGCGCAGCGACGCCGACAACTCCACATCGGTGCAAGTGTCGACCGGGCCGATGCGTGTCAGCGCGGCGGCGTTGTTGATCAAGGTGGCGCTGGCGAACGTGCGCGCGTCGAGTGTTGCGAGCCAGGCCTGCACCCGTGCGGCGGCGTCGATCGGCTGCCCCAGATCCACGGGCCATTGATCACAGACGATGCCGGCAGCCCGTGCTCTTGCAGACAACGGTTCGTTGACCTGGCGCGACAGACACAGCACCCTGTTCCCCGGCAGAAGCAGTTGTTCGGCAATTGCGGCGCCCATGCCACGCGACGCGCCGGTGAGGATGAAAAGATGCTGTGTCATGCAAGCCGTGCCGGTGGAATCGAACGAACAAAAAGGGGCCGAAGCCCCTTGATGGTGAAGCAGATCGGCGCGCCGATCAATGGCTTTGCTGAATGCCGGCGATGGCCCACTCGCGGCTGCCATCGAGCGGCTTGACCATGTGCCAAACCTCGTCGAAGGGGTTGGCCACGCCGTCCTTGTCTTCGCGGATCAGGCCGTGGAAACGCATGCTGACCACCTGGCGTTCGCTCTCGGTCGCGAAGTCGATCACTTCGGCGTCGATCTTGACCACATCGGTCTGCTGCGTGCTGGCACCACGCTCCTGCAGTTCGAGGCGGACCGACGCGAACATCTCGGGCGTGGTGAAGTTGCGCAGGTCGTTCAGGTCGGAACTGTCGTTGGCCGCTTGCAGGCGGATGAAGATCATCTTCGCGACGCGCTCGAACGCAGGCGCGTCGAAACCTTCGGGCAGGCTGCCCGCGGCGGCGGCGACCGGCAACGCTGCCGGGGCGGCGGCAGCGGCCGAACCCCAACCCGACCCGCCTTGTGGCATTTGCGCCGGGGCACCGGCACCCGCGAACTGCATGCCGTTCGGCCTGGCCATGCCGCTCTGCGCATTGCCTCGGCCGAAGCGTGCCATCACGAAGCGGATCGCAACGAAAGCCACGAGCGCCAGCAGCACCATCATGATGAGGTTGCCGAATTCGGCGCCCAGGCCGAGGTGGCTCATCAGCGCGGCGATGCCGAGGCCCGCGGCCAGACCGGCGAGCGGCCCCATCCAAGAGCGTTTCGGCGCTGCGGCTGCGCCCGGTGCGGCGGCTGCCGCAGGCGCAGTGGGTGATGCCTGCGCGGGTTTGGCCGGCGCCGCATTGGGCGTGCTGCGCGGTGGCATGCTGCGCTGCATGCCCGACGAGCCGCCGCCCCCGAGGCGCCTGGCTTCGCTCGGCGAAGGTGCCATGCCGGCCGCGAAGACTGCCACCGACAGAGCCAAGATCAGGGATTTCATCTCCACGTCCTTTTGAAGTTCACGAGCCGCTCGAAACGGCGCGATCATACGAGGCGCCGAAGACCCTGCTGACACATGCGGCTGCGTTGCGAAAATGCAAGCCTGTTCGCGTGGCCCGCGACTTCGGAGTCTTTTCCAATTCAGGTATGAGCCTGGAGCGGTCTGAGATCGGCGACGCGAA
>JBDTTU010000069.1:0-23483 GCA_039930465.1 Burkholderiales bacterium | reverse complement strand
GCCCTTGGAGTCGTAGTACGGGAAGATGTCCTTCAGGATGCCGATCGACTGGTGCAGGAGCCGACGTACCTCTTCGGTGTATTCGTCCCAGACGACCAAGTCCGCGTAGCGGTGCGCGAAGATGTCGGTAAGGGCCATCGTCAGCCCAGCGCGCCAGGAATGCCACCTACAACTCCGCCGACCACCGCGGTTACCAGCGGGTGACTGAGCAGACTTTGAAGCAGGCCTTGGGCTTCTGCCTTCTGCTGCGGGGAAGCATCCGATCTTTCAATTCGCTGATTCAGGTCGGCGAAGGCCTGCTGGATGTTGATGGTGTTGTGATCACCCACCTGAATGCCTGTCGAGCCGTGGATGTTGATGGTGCTCTGCTTCGGCGGTTGAATGGCGGTCGTCTTCTGCAGCTTGAGGATGTAGGTCGCGGGTACAGGGCCTAGTAGATCAACACGTAAGTATCGAAACATAATGCCGACTCAATTTCCGGTCGGCATCCTGTCGGGTAAATTTCCATTGGATCGTTTTGCATTCGGTGTTCCGGTCAGTTTGCCAAGCATCGACCTCGCTCTGCAGCAAGGTGGGCGTGGCGATGCGGCGATCCAGGCATTGGCGGTTGAGGATGCCAATTTCGATCTCCGCCATGTTGAGCCAGCTGGCATGTTTGGGCGTGTAGTGGAACTGGACTCGTCGCAGCAGCTTGGTGGCATCACGTTTGCCAAGCACGTCTTCGAAGCATTTTCTGAAGTGAGTGTTGAGGTTATCGAGGACCAGATGAATCCGACGTGCGCTCGCGTACGTCTGCGTCAGCAGCTCCTGAACGAAGCTGACGAAGTCAACTTTGCCCCTGCGTTCGGTTACCAGGACAGAGCGTTGTCCGGCCTTGGGCTCCACTGCCACGAACAGGTTTGTCGTTCCCTTGCGCACGTATTCATAGTCGTGTTTGGCCGGGGCACCGGCCGACATGGCGAGCGGCTTTCGGCTGTGACCAATGAGTTGCAAGCTCTTTTCATCAATGCAGACCACGGGCTCGTCCTCACGCAGCGGTCTGGCATACAGAGCAAGCAGGCCATACATGCGACGGCGATACTCTTCGGTCAACGCGCCGATGCACCACATCAGTCGCCGCCACGGCTTGAGGTCGTTTTTTTTAACATCCGTCGGACGGTCTCTCGACTCACAGAACCCAGGCCAACTTCCTGGCGAGCTATCCGCTCGAGCTCCAACAGTGTCCAGCGCTGCCGCCCTTTGGGTGGAGCTGAACACGCCAGTGCCGTCACTCGTGCCTCGGCATCCGTGTCGTACACGGCGGGTCGCCCAGCGCGAGCCACGTCGAATATCGCGTGCTCCAAGCCGCCTTGCAGATATGCCGATCGGGTGCGCCACAGGGCCGTACGCCCCATCCCCAGCACATTCAGGATCTGCGCCTCTGGGATGCCCCGATCCAGGCAGGACAGTGCATGCGCCCGATTCAACTCTCGCGAATGATGAACACCTTTGCTGCGAATCTCGTCCACGGCCAATCGATCCACGTCGGTCAGTCTCATTTCCGTCTGGCGCATGAACCCACTCCCGTAAGCCGGCTGGCGGTACGTATAGTGTATTCATGTTCCGTTATTTATGTGTCGTCGTACTAGTTTCGGGTGGTAGTCCGCTGACAGGATCAGGTACTTCTCCTCTCTGCCGCCGGGCAGCTCGCGAACTAACGTTTCGCCGTCGCGCACATCAATGTTGTCGGCAGCAAGTACGGCCTCGTGCGCCGAGGCAACAGTCGCCGGTATTGGGCCAACGACAGAACCATCGGCCTTGATGAATCGAACTGTGTCGCGCCGCAGCATGTTGAGATCCACATTTGCTCCTTACCAGGTGCCCCAGTCCGGGTGCGTGATGACGTAGCCGTCGGGTCCTATGTGGCCGTGCTTCTGACAGTACGCGATGAGTTCGTCTTGGCTTACGACCCGGATGAACGGGAGTTTCGCTCCCTTAAGCAAGGCTGCGTGCAAGTGCGCCGGCGCAGGAATCGTTTGCTCGGCTTGACCGGGAAAGCTGGTGACGATCAGCATCAGCTCGCGGTGCAAGCCAAGCAGGTCGTCGAGGGGATCGGCCTCACCAAACATCCCTGAACCTTACGCTACCGGCTTGTAGAACGCAACCACAGAGCGTTAGCGAACTACATAATTCAAATGTAGTGCAGATATCTGTTTTCGGTGCTAGAGTTCGCTTTCTGGGCGGAGAATCGGATGCGTGACAAGAGGCAGAAGTTCATCGAGCTCGCGGAGAACAGGGTCACGCGGCTGCTGAACGAGGTGCGCCTGATTGGGAACCTCAGCAACCGCAACAACTACGAGTACGACGCCGAGGACGTGGCCAAGATTTTCGCGGCCATCGACGCCGAGCTGCGTACAGCCCGCAAGAGGTTCGACGTGGCGACAGCCTCGGACGAACGACACTTCAAACTCAGGTGAGGAAACAGACGTGAGCAGAAAATCCAACGCGGCCAGTCTTCTGGAAGCCACTAGCGTTGACCAGCTGGTCACCGTCATGAGCGACATCGCGGACGAGGAAGAGATCAAGTGGCGGCCTGTCGGAGGCAACGACAACAACCTCGCCACGATTGGGATCGGAAGCGACCCGGCGGCGGGTGTCATCGAGCGGGTCACGAACGCGTTGGACTCCGTGATCGAGCTGGAATGGCTGCAGAAGGGCCAGCCGCAGAACATCCTTTCACCGCGCGCTGCCGTTGAAAAGTGGTTTGGGATCAAGGGCGGGCGACTGACGGGCTACAAGCGCGACGACGTGCGCAAGCTCGACAGCATCTCTACGAAGGTTGAGGTGTCGTTGCGCGACTCGGAACGCGACGACAAGCCAACCATAGACGTGCGGGACTTCGGCATCGGCATTGCGCCAGAGGACTTTGGGGATTCGATCCTCAGCTTGAACAAGACGCGGAAGCTGCGGAAGTTGTTCCTCGCCGGTGCCTTCGGGCAGGGTGGATCAAGCGCGCTCGCGTACTCGCACTTCACGTTGATCTGCTCGCGCAAGGCGGTCCTGAACGGCGGGAAGCCGCAGCCGTTCGCCTTCACCATCGTTCACTTCAACCCGGGCGACAAGAACGTCGACAAGCACGGGGTGTACGAGTACATGGTGGATGGGAAGACCGGCCATCCTTTCACGGCGGATGTGTCAGTCGAGGACTTTCCTTCCGGCACGTTGGTGCGTCACTTCACCATGGAGGTCGGCAAGTACTCGGCCGTTATGACCGCGCCAACCGGCTCGCTCTGGTTCCTCGTCCACAACTACCTGTTCGATCCGGTCCTGCCGTTCCGCATTCAAGACAAGCGCACGGGCAAGAACTCTACGTCGCGTACCGTTACCGGCAACCACCGGCTGCTGTCGCAGGGCGACAACACCGAGTACCAGCGCGAAGCGCACCTGACCTTTCGCGACGGGTCGGTGTCGATCAAGTGGTGGGTTCTCTCTGCTGACGGCGAGAACCCCAAGGGTCGGCTGACGCAGTACGTGATGGTCTCGCAGCCGATCGTCGTGACGTACAACGGACAGAAGCAAGGTCATTTCCCGAACACCGTCATCAAGGACGACCTAAAGCTTCCGTACTTGGACCGCTACATCGTTGTGCACGTCGACTGCGATAGGCTCGATGCGGACTCGCGACGTCAGTTGTTTCCAACGACGCGCGAGGCCCTGCGGGACACCCCTATCGGCGACGATCTTCGACGGCTCGTGATCGACACGCTCGCTGGCGATGTCGAGCTGAAGAGGCTCGACCATGAACGCAAGCAGCGCTTCATCAAGCAGGACGACCAGTCGGCCAACGATGCGATTCGTCGCCGCCTTGCCAAGCGGGTGAAGACGCTGACGATCAACGCCGGAGAGGGGGCGGGACCCCGCACCAACAACACGCCGAGCGACTCCGATAAGGTCCCGGTGAAGCGCGAGCCGATCCCCGTGCAGGACCCGCCGACCTTCCTGCGCATCTCCAACCCGAAGCCTCACAAGGTGTACTCGGGCCGCAGCTTCACGCTGAAGTTCGAGACGGATGCGCGTCCCGACTACTTCCTCAACCCGGACAACTTCATCGCCGTCATCAGCCCGCCGTCGTTGGGCCAGTACACGGGCACCGCAAGCGTGCGCGATGGCTACGGTGTCGCGTACTTCAAGGCACAGACCGACGTGGAGGTAGGTGCGAAGGGCAGCATCACGTTGGAGCTGCGACCGCCGCGTCACACGTCACTCAGTGACTCCGTCGACGTATTCGTTGCCGAGGTTCCGCAGAACGCGGGTGGCCAACAAGGAGATGCCCAAACGCCGAATATCAATCCACAGTGGGTGAAGCAGGGCGACGCCTTTTGGAACGAGGCGGGGTGGAACAAAGCGTCAGTCGCGGCCGTCGCACGAGATGATTCAGGCGTGGTTATCTTTGTGTCAGTAGATAACGAGAAATTGGCAGGCTTAATGGCTCGCGCACAACGTAGGGATCTGCAGGCTGTCTCCAACATTCAGAACTTCTACCTTGAGCACATTTCCTTTTACGCCATTCTCGAAGATATAGAAAGAACCCGGCTAAAACCAGAAACAAACCCTGCCGAGAAAACGCAAGGGTCCACCGAAAGCGATAAACTTGTAACAGATGCCAGTTTAAGGCATGCCTGCGAGACAGTTTGTGGTATTATGGAAGGGATATTCGAGGTAATAACCCATGCCCCTCCCGAAAAATAATATTAAGATACTGCACAAGTCGGCTACTGAGTTATTGGAGGAGGGGGATGAGTTAGCAACACCTTGGGCCCATTTGGGCCAGCGGTGGGGTCACCCATGGCATGCCATGTGTTCGTACCTTGGTACGTTTCCAGCTGCGTTGTCGCGGTCAATGATCTCGCTCCTGAGCCGCCCGGGCGAACGCGTCATGGACCCATTCTCGGGTCGCGGGACGACGTTGCTTGAGGCTCGCCTGTCGGGTCGCCATGCACTTGTCTCTGACTTGAACCCGATGGCAGTTGCGCTATCGCATGCCAAGAACGCCGAGGTCACGCTTGAGCGGGCGCTTGCTGAGATCGACCTGCTTAAGAGCACCTATGACCGGTTGATGCACCTGCCCGAGGCGCAGGTACAGCCCGACAACATTCTGCTGATCTACAGCCCGGAGACCCTCGCACAGCTGTGCTACCTCCGGCGCAAGCTGGTGAAGTCGTCATCCGATGTGCGGGCGTTCCTGCTGGGAGCACTCCTCGGCGTCATGCACGGTGCGGAGCGAACCGATGGAACATCAGCCTACGCATCGATCAGCATGCCGAATACGTTCAGCATGTCGCCGAACTACGTCCGTAGGTTTGTCGAGACGAATCAGCTGACGCGAGCCGGTCGGGACGTATTTGAAATCCTCGCAGCCAAGGTAGAGCGAATTTTCAAGGACGCCTCGGTGCTGGGACTGAAGGGCGTCGTCGTACCATGCGATGCGAAGAAGCTGAGCGAGTGCCCTGAGCTGGCCGAGTACCTCGGGACCGTCAAGCTCGTCGTCACCTCGCCGCCGTACTTAGGCGTCATTAACTACGCGAAGCAAAATTGGATACGGAACTGGCTGCTTCAGAAGGCCAGCTACTACGGGATGGAGGTCGACCTCGACGATGACCTAACACTTGGCGCGTGGCTCGACTTTGTCGAGGTTGTTATCGACGAGCTGAAAAAGTTCCTAACTCCCGACGGGGTGGTCGTCCTTGTCATTGGGGATGTAGCCAAGGCAAACAAAAGTCACCTGAACCTAGCGCGACACCTCATTCAGCGGCTCGAACACGACAAGGTATTTTCGTACATAGGTGCGTTCGATGATCGTATGGGTCACGAGATTAAGACCACTCGCATCTGGAAGGACACGAAAGGTAAGGCTACTTCGGTAGATCGAATCCTGGTGCTCGCGAACCGAACACCGGTCTTTAATGTGCCTGCGCTCATCGAAGACCTAGCTGTGGGTGTTGATAACACCGCGTCGTTGCGCAACATAAACGCCGAGACCCTTGCAGCTCAAGCACGCGTGATGGCCGGCACGAAGTGAGTCATAGCTGTGGGAGTCGAGAATACCGCGTCGTTGCGCGACATTTCGCCTGCCTACTCCTCGAGCATCCCGCTGATTGTCTTGTCGATGCTGAGCAAACATCCGCTGAATCGGATCCCTTGACATTGCATACTGTTTAGATAATCAGCGATCATTTGTCTGATGAGATGACTGCGGCCGGTGGCGGCGTCAATAGCGGCCGAGTCGAGTCTTTCCAACAGCGCAGACGGAATACGTAGAGCTATTGTTTTACTCGATGCGGCTCGTCGCTCTCTTAGTTCCACCTCCTGCGCTTTTACCAATGTCGCGGACACGGGTGATGCCAGCTCTGCGAGCCTCCTCCGTCGGTCTTCATGTGAGTATGTTATGCCCTCATCGCGGTACATGAACTCGTCGGGATTCGGGAAAATGAAATCTGGCATGTCGATCCTATAATCAAAAAATGGCTGATGTATTTATGTTCTACACATAATTACCTAACAAAAGCCCTTTTCCCCCAACTGCGCAACGGCCCTTCGATTTCAGCGATTCCACGGAAAAGTGAGCGGTCGAGTCTGTAACGGCGTCGCCGTGGCTCCCACGCTGCAAGGGGTCGGCCGCTTCTGAGACAAGAACTGAGCAAGCCTTTAGGGAAGCTGCGAAGCCTGCCTTGCGCGGATTTAATCTTGTTTAAGTCGCTCAATGAACTCAGCGAATCGAAGCCTTTTCGATCGCGCTTCTCTAGATTCGGCGGCCTTGGAATCAAGAAGGTCTGGATCCATTGACTCTGGTTCTAATCTCGGTATCGGGACCAATAGGACTGGAGTCGTAAAATCAGAAAACAAGTCGGCAAGCTTCATGGTAATCCTAGGTGGTGAAACGGATATTTATGCATGCCCAGTCGATGTTTACTAATTTCAAAAGTAAAACATCGCTATACCTGACAACCACTTAGATCACAACCGTTTTCCGGTGTACTTCGAATGTGTTAAATGTTATAATGAAACATACTATGAACATATGGGGAAAATATGAATCAAGAAAAAAAAGCACCCGTCCTAACCCAATCTCAGTTTAGACAGGTTGTCGCGACCGCTCGGACACATGACCAAGGGTGCAGAAACGTTGCCCTGCTGTATTTTTCGGCAGCGCTTGGACTTCGGGCGAAGGAGATGAGTCAACTTCTCGTCCGCGACGCCATGACGGTGGATGGGAAGATCAAGGACGAGGTGCTGCTGACACGATCCACGACCAAGGGCGGTAAGCAAAGGCTGGTGTATCTGACGAACAAGGATGTCCGCAGGGCACTTGCTGCATACGTTGACGGGCGCCGGAACGACGAACCCGTCGCGCTTCTGCCAACCGCCCCACTGTTCAAGTCTAGGAAAGGCGGCGGCTTCAGCCCGAACACCATGCAGATGCTCTTCAAACGGCTGTATCGTGCGGCCGGACTAGATCACGCGTCGAGCCATTCGGGCCGTCGAACGTTCGCCACGTCGTTGATCGAACGGGGCGTCGATATCAAGGCAGTGTCTACGCTTATGGGCCATTCGACGGTCGCGATGACAGCCAGGTATGTGGACGACAACCCGATTCGCCTGCGCCGCGTCTGCGAAGAGATCAGCCTCGGCGTGTAGATCTGCTCCGGTCGCCCGCACGTGGGTAACCGACTTGATCGGTCATCCCGGATTCGTGATGGCGTTGCTTCCACTGCCAGCAATCACGACGAAGATCTCGTTCTCATAGATGAGCGCGGAATCGACGAAAATGGCCGGACGGCTTCCAGCAACATTCCATATTGTGAAATACCTGTGTATTACAAACATCACATCTTCTTCTGCCTGAACCAGCGCGACAACGGCGAAGACGCCTGCAGCAACCACGGCGCACAGGCGGGCTTCGATCACTGCAAGTCGCGCGTCAAGGGCGAGAGCCTCAACGGCCCGGGCGGCGTGCGCGTCAACAAGGCTGGCTGCCTTGACCGCTGCGCCGGCGGGCCGGTGGCGGTGGTGTACCCGGAGGCGGTCTGGTACACCTACGTCGACAAACACGACATCGACGAGATCGTCGACTCGCACCTGAAGAACGGCCAGGTCGTCGAGCGGCTGCTGCTGCCGGCGAACGTGGGCCGCTGAACCGCCGATGAATTCCAGCACCCTTCGTACCCGTATTCCCGGCCCGGCCGGCGACATCGAATGTGCTATCGACGCACCCGCTGGTGCAGCGCGCGGCGTGGCCGTGGTCTGCCACCCGCACCCCCAGCATGGTGGCACGCTCGACAACAAGGTGGCGCAGACACTGGCGCGCGCTTTCGTGCAGCTCGGCTGGCGCAGCGTGCGCTTCAACTTCCGCGGCGTGGGCGCGTCAGTCGGGGCGTGGGACGAAGGCGTGGGTGAGGTCGACGATGCGCTGGCCGTGATCGCTGCGCACCGCGACCCGGCGATGCCTTTCATGCTCGCCGGCTTCTCTTTCGGCGCTTACGTTGCGGCGCAGGCCGCGGCGCGTTTGCCCGAGGGCGCCAGGCCGCAGCGGCTGGTGCTGGTCGGCCCTTCCACCGAACGCCAGCAGATGGCGCCGGTGCCGGCCGACACGCTGGTCATCCATGGCGAGAGCGACGACGTGGTGCCGCTCGCCGCCACGCTGGCCTGGGCCCGGCCCCAGAACCTGCCGGTGATCGTGTTCCCCGGCGTCGGCCACTTCTTCCACGGCCAGCTCGCGCTGCTGAAAAACGTGATCGTGCAGGAACTGCAGCCCCGCGTTGCGCTCTGACCCGCAGCCTTTCCCTTCTGTGTGCTGCACCGCGACCCACGCGCTGCGCGCCGCTTCTTTCTTCACCGGTATGTCAATGAAACGTCTGTTCTCTTTCGCTCTCGCTGCGCTGTTCGCCAGCGCTGTTTTCGCCCAGGCACCGCAGCCGCCCGAAGTCGCCGCCAAGAGTTTCCTGGTGCTCGACATGACCAGCAACCAGACCCTGGCCGAACGCGACGCCGACACCGCGGCCGACCCGGCATCGCTGACGAAGCTGATGAGCCTGTATGTGGTCTTCACCGCCATTCACGACAAGAAGCTCACGCTGGAGCAGAAGCTGCCGGTCTCCAAGCGCGCCTGGGACGAGCGCAAGGCCGGCGGTTCGCTGATGTTCATCGACACCACGATGACGCCAACCGTCGAAGAGTTGCTCAAGGGCGAGATCGTGCAGTCGGGCAACGACGCCGCGGTGGCGCTGGCCGAAGCCGTGGGCGGCACGCTGGAGCAGTTCGTCGCGATGATGAACCGGCAGGCGCTGGCCTTCGGCCTGAAGAACACCGTGTTCAAGAACGTCACGGGCCTCACGGAAGCCGGCCACAAGAGCACCGCGCGCGACCTGGCGGTGATCGCCACCCACGTGATCCGCGACTACCCGGAGTTCTTCGCCTACTACGCGATCAAGGAATACAAGTACAACAATATCAACCAGCCGAACCGCAACCTGCTGCTGCGCCGCGACCCGTCGGTCGACGGCCTGAAGACCGGCTTCACCGATGCGGCCGGTTATTGCCTGATCGCCACCGCGCAGCGCGAGTTCCCGAACCTCGGCGCCGATGGCAAGGGCCCGGGAAAACGCCGCATTCTGACCGTGGTGCTGAACACCACCTCGATGGAAGCACGTGCGGGTGAGAGCCAGAAGCTGCTGAACTGGGGCTTCCAGGCTTTCGACACGCTGCGCCTGTTCGACGACAACAAGCCGATGGTCACGCCGCCGATCTGGAAGGGCAAGGAGAACGTCGCCAAGCTCGGCGCCGAGGGCGGCCTGTTCGTCAGCGTGCCCAAGGGCGAAGGGGGCAAACTGCAGACGAAGATCGAACGCACCGACCCGCTGGTGGCGCCGCTGGCCAAGGGCCAGCGCGTGGGCACGATCAAGGTCACGACCAGCAGCGGCACGCCGGTGCTCGACGTGCCGCTGGTGGTGCTGGAGGCGGTCGAGCAGGCCGGCATCTTCGGCCGCGCCTGGGACGCCCTGCGGCTCTGGATCAAGTAGTCTTCGCCCACACGCTGGAGCCGCACCATGCAAACCCTGCCTGACACCCTGTGTTACCTGAACGGCGAGTTCGGTTCGCTGCGCGACGCCAAAGTCTCGGTGCTCGACCGCGGCTTCATCTTCGGCGACGGTGTCTACGAGGTGGTGCCGGCCTACGGTGGGCGCCTGTTCCGTTTCGACGAGCACATGGCACGGCTCGGCCGCAGCCTGGCCAAGCTGCGCATCGCCAACCCGCTGAGCCCGGCGCAATGGCTGGCGCACTGCCGCACGCTGGTCGCGTCGCTGGTCGAAAAAACCGGCGCACCCGACCAGACCGTCTACCTGCAGGTCACGCGTGGCGTGGCCTTGCGCGACCACGTGATGCCCACCGATGTGGAACCCACGGTGTTCATGATGTGCAGCCCGATGAAGCCGGCCACGCCGGAGCAGCGCCACCAGGGTGTGGCCTGCGTGACGGCCCGCGACTTCCGCTGGGAGCGCGGTGACATCAAGAGCGTTTCCTTGCTCGGCAACGTGCTGGCGCGGCAGGTCTCGGCCGACCACGGCGCGCTGGAGACCGTGATGTTCCGCGACGGTTACCTGACCGAGGCGTCGGGCAGCAACGTCTGGGTCGTGCACGAAGGTGCCCTGCTCGGTCCGCCGAAGAGCGAGCACGTGCTCGAAGGCATCCGCTACGAGCTGATCCGTGAACTGTGCGAAGAAACCGGCATCGCCTTCAACCTGCGGCCGGTGCCCGAGGCCGATGTGTTCTCGGCCGACGAACTGCTGCTCAGCTCGGCCACCAAAGAGGTGCTGCCGGTCACCTCGCTCGACGGCGAGCTGGTCGGCCACGGCGCGCTGCGTGGCAAGCCCGGGCCGGTGTACTCGCGCCTCTACGAGGCTTACCAAGGGGCCAAGCGCACCCAGTCGATCTGATGAAACCGCCGGTTGCGCCACGCCGGGCCGCCCCCACATCAAACGGCATGAACACCGCCATGCAAGACATTCCGCCAGAACAGTCGCTGATCGAATACCCGTCGAAGTTTCCCATCAAGGTGATGGGGCTGAACGTCGACGGCTTCGTGCACGCCATCACCCTGATCGCCGAACGCTTCGACCCGGCCTTCGACGCCGCGAGCGTCGAGCTGCGCCAAAGCAAGGGCGCCAAATACCTCGGCGTGACGGTGACCGTCACCGCCACCAGCCGTGAGCAGCTCGACGAGCTGTACCGCACGCTGAGCACGCACCCGATGGTGAAGATGGTGCTGTGAGCGAACTGGCCGCGCCGCCGGTTTTGCATCGCCTGGGCGTGGTCGCGTACGAGCCCACGCTCGCCGCGATGCGCGCCTTCACCGATGCGCGCACGGCCGACACGCCCGATGAAATCTGGCTCTGCGAACACCCGCCGGTCTACACCCAAGGCCTGGCCGGCAAACCGGAACACGTGCTTCAAGCCCACGGCATTCCGGTGGTGCAGAGCAACCGCGGCGGGCAGGTCACGTACCACGGGCCGGGGCAGGTGGTGGCCTACCCGCTGGTCGACCTGAAGCGACTGAACATCTACGTCAAGGAATACGTCTACCGGCTCGAGCAGGCGGTGCTGAAGACGCTGGAACACTTCGGCGTCACCGGCCACCGCGTGGCGGGCGCGCCCGGCATCTACGTGAAGCCGGCCGACCCGTTCGGCCATGCGGCGTTGACCGGCCCGCGCCTCGACCGCTTCGAGGGCCTGGGCAAGATCGCCGCGCTCGGCATCAAGGTCAGCCGGCATTGCGCCTACCACGGCGTGGCGCTCAATGTGGCGATGGACCTGCAACCCTTCGCCGGAATCAACCCCTGCGGTTACGAAGGCCTGCAGACCGTGGACCTTTCTACAATCGGGGTTCAGGTCTCGCCCGACGAGGTGGCCGCCACGCTCGGCGCCCGGCTCGCGAACCAACTGAGCCTTTGATCGACACGGGCCTGCCCGGAAAGCACACATGAGCACCAGCAACGTGACCCGGGACGCCGCGCCCGCCGCCGGCTACGACGCCACTGCGAAGCAGAAATCGCAGGCCAAGACCGCGCGCATTCCCATCAAGATCGTGCCGGCCGAAACGCTGAAGAAGCCCGACTGGATCCGCGTGAAGGCCGGCTCGCCGAGCACACGCTTCTACGAGATCAAGTCGATCCTGCGCGAGCACAAGCTGCACACGGTTTGCGAAGAGGCTTCGTGCCCGAACATCGGCGAGTGTTTTGGCAAAGGCACGGCCACCTTCATGATCATGGGCGACAAGTGCACCCGCCGATGCCCGTTCTGCGACGTGGGCCACGGCCGGCCCGACCCGCTCGATGCTGACGAGCCGCTCAATCTGGCGAAGACCATCGCGGCGCTGAAGCTGAAGTACGTCGTCATCACGAGCGTCGACCGCGACGATCTGCGCGACGGCGGCGCAGCACACTTCGTCGACTGTATCCGCCTCACGCGCGAACACTCGCCGCAGACCAAGATCGAGATTCTCACGCCCGACTTCCGCGGCCGCATGGACCGCGCGCTCGAGATCCTGAAGGCCGCCCCGCCCGATGTGATGAACCACAACCTCGAGACCGCCCCGCGCCTGTACAAGGAAGCTCGGCCCGGATCCGACTACGCCTACTCGCTGAACCTGCTGAAGCGCTTCAAGGAATTCGCGCCGCACGTGCCGACCAAGAGCGGCCTGATGGTCGGCCTGGGCGAAACCGACGAAGAAATCCTGCAGGTGATGCGCGACATGCGCGAGCACCAGATCGACATGCTGACGATCGGCCAGTACCTCGCGCCGAGCGGCCACCACCTGCCGGTGCGGCGCTACGTGCACCCCGACACCTTCAGGATGTTCGAACGCGAAGCGGCGGCGATGGGCTTCACCCACGCTGCGGTCGGAGCGATGGTGCGTTCCAGCTACCACGCCGACAAGCAGGCCGAAGCGGCGGGTGTCGACGGGGTGATGTGAGCTTGTCGCCCACGGCGGCGCCGGCCAGCGCGTGCCCAGCGGCATTCAGGCCGCGCGCCTCGCGCTGCACCCATTGCCAGGCCGAGCTGCAGCCCGTGACGCTGGAAGGCCACTACGGCCAGCAGCACGAAGTCGACATCTGCGCCAATTGCCACCTTGTGTGGTTCGATGCGTTCGAGTCGGTGCGGCTGTCGGGCCTGGGCTGGATCGGTCTGTTGCGCCAGATGCACGGCGTGATGGGCGTCTCGACACCGCAGGCGCTCAAGCTGCCGCTGGCGTGTGTGCGCTGCAACGCCGAGCTCAAGCCGGTGCACATGCTCACCCGCTTCGGCCGCAGCGCCGCGCACGAGTGCCCGAATCGCCACGGCCACTTTCAGACTTTCAGCCTGCTGCTGGCCGAGCGCGGCCTGGTGCGCCCGCTCAGTGCGCGTGACCGCCGCACGCTGCAGACCGAACAACGCCCTTTGACCTGCCTGACCTGCGGCGCCCCAGTGCCGCCCGGGAACAGCGAGAACTGCAGCCACTGCGCCGGCCCGTTGGTGGTGTTCGACCTGCAGCGCCTGATGGCCTCGGTGATGGTGCGCCACGGTTTGCCGCTGCCCGCCGACGATGCGAGCCACATCAGCTGGCCCTGCCGCGGCTGCGGCGACGCGCTCGACCCGACCGCCATGGCGGCGTGTGGGCGCTGTGGCCACACCGTGCTGGCGCCTTCATTGAATGATGCGATGCCCTTGCTCGCCGAACTGGAACCGCGCTTGCGCCAGTTTCGCGCGCCTGGCGCTCAGCCGATGGGTGCCACGCTGCGGCGCCAGCGCGGCTTTCGGGGCACTGCGCTGTTCCGCCACCTGGTTCAGCCGTTCGGGCTGGGCGACCGGGGCGATTGGCGTGAGTGGTTGCCTTCGGTGCTGCTGCTTGCGGCGCTGCTGGCGTTCTGGTACTGGTGACGCGCTTGCCGCGCCACCGAGCTGCGGTCAGGTTTCGGCCAGCAGCTTCTCGACCAGCTGGTGCAGCGCCACGAAGTCGGGCTCGCCCACGAAGCGCTTGACGATCTCGCCGCGCTTGTTGATCAACACGGTGGTGGGCGTGACCTGCACCTGGTCGAAGCTCTTCGCGATCGCGCCGGTGTTATCGATGGCTACGCCGAACGGCAGCTTGCGGGTTTCGGCAAAGTTGATCACGTAGGCCGGTGGGTCGAAGCTCATCGCGACGGCCAGCGTTTCGAAGCCGCGCGCCTTGAACTTCTCGTGCGTAGCGACGATCTGCGGCATCTCGTGCACGCAGGTCGTGCAGTCGGTCGACCAGAAGTTCACGAGCACCACCTTGCCGCGCAGGTTTTCGATGTTGGAGCGGCTGCCGTCGAGCAGCGTGTACGCGGCGTTCGGTGCCAGCGCGGCCTTGCCCATACTGCCAGAGCCGAAGTACACGGCGGCGCCCAGGCCCAGGGCGACAATGGCGGCGGCAGAGAATCGGGCAGTTTTGTTCACAGGAGGTCTTTCATGCAACGCAGAAAGTTTACGTCAGGCGCCGTTTCGCTGGGTGGGTTGTTGGCGCTCTCCGTTGGCGCCGAAGCCGCTTCGCTGAGCGAGGGTGACGCCACGCTCGGTGTTCGCGCCGCGCTCGAACGCGGGGCGGTCGCGGCAGTTGGCCTGCTGGGCAAGAGCGGCGGCTTCCTCGACAACCCGAAAGTGCGCATTCCGCTGCCCGGTTTTTTGAAAGACGCGGCCCAACTGCTCAAGTTCACCGGCCAGCAAAAGCGGGTCGACGAACTCGTCACCGCGATGAACCGTGCCGCCGAAGCTGCCGTGCCCGAAGCCAAGGCACTGCTCGTGAGCGCCGTGAAGTCGATGAGCGTGAGCGACGCCACGCGGCTGATCCGTGGTGGCGAAAACTCGGTGACCGATTTTTTCGCCGAGAAGACGCGCGCGCCGCTGGGCGTGAAGTTTCTGCCGATCGTGACCCGTGCGACCGAAAAGGTGTCGCTGGCCAACAAGTACAACCGCGTGGCCGGCAAAGCGGCCGGTTTCGGTTTGGTGAAGGATGAAGACGCCAACGTGCAGCAGTACGTCACCCGCAAGGCGCTCGATGGCCTGTTCCTGATGATCGGTGAAGAAGAACGCAAGATTCGCGCAGACCCGGTGGGCACGGGCAGCGCCATCCTGGGCAAGGTGTTCGGCGCGCTGAAGTGAGGCGAAGCGGGGTCGGCGGGCGCCAGGCGCCACGCCGGTCACAGCCCTTTCGACAGCTCGAACAGCAGCGCCGACGGCAGTGAGGTGCCGAGCACGTCGCGCCCGACACGCGCCATCGACGTGCCCGAGAAGCCCGACATCTCAAACGCGTTGCCTTCTTCGACGATCTCGATGAACACGAAGTCGGGCACTTCGGCGAGGATTTCTTCGCGCAGGGCTGCGAGTCGCTCGCCGCTTTGAATCGATTCGACGACGATGGCATGCGGCAGGCCTTCGCGGCAGAACGCTGCGGCCTCGTCGACCGTGCCGACGAAGTCGACGATCAGGCTCATGTCGCGCAGCGCATCGCGAATCTGCAGCCGCATGTCGCGGCGCGATGCGACCACCAGCACGTGGCTGCCGGCCAGGCCCTGCGAGTGCGACGACACCGAAAAGCCGTCGTTGAGTTCCATCGCGCTCACCGCTTCGACCGCATCGGTCGCCGTGCGCGGGAATTCGAGCACGAGCGTCGTGAAGCCGGCTTCTTCGCCGCGCTCGACGAGAAGCCCCATCGTCCAGGCCGTCTGCTCGAGCAGGCGCCAGGTGAGCGAGTCGAGCCCGCTGGGCGCGGCGGCGCTGGCCACGTCGGTCACTTCGTCGAGCGGGCGGTGCGCGAAGCGGCACGACAGGCAGGCGTTGGCGGGCCAGGCCTTGATCTCGATCGCGAACACGATCTGCGAATGGGCACCCGCGAGCGCCCAGTCGAGCGTGGAATTGAGCAGGCTGAACAGCAACGAGGCGTCGACCACCACCTCGGCCGGTTTCAGTTCGGGCTTGAGCACGATGCCGCGCGCCTGGGTTTCGCGGCCACGGTGCGCGAGCACGCCGCCCAACACGTCGGCAAGCTGCAGGCGTTCGTGCGACTGGCGAATCCGGCCCGACGCAAAACGCGTGAGCTGCTGGCCGATCATGCCGACGCGGCGTGCGCTTTCCACTTCTTCACGCAGTGCACGCAGGCCCTTGCGGTCGATGTTGCCGGTGCTGGTGAGGGCGTTGATGCGCTCCAGCGCGGCCGTCAGCGGCCCCGCGATCTCGACGCCGATCTGCGCCACCAATTCGGCCCAGCGCTCGCGCGTCGGCGACTTGTCGTCGACCGGCGCGGCGCCTAGCGCAGCGGGGGTGCGTCCGATGTCCGACATGTCCATTCTCTCTTCCAGGGTCATTGTGCAAGTGGCGATCACCGCGGCCGTGACTTCGGCTCGCCGGGTCGATCGGGGGAGTTTGTGGCCATGCCATTTGGCACGCCAGCGTCTTAACGCGGTGTTCCCCAGAGCCGGGGGAGTGAATAAATCACGACTTGTCACTTTTAGACACAATTGTCAGATTTGTACGGACGGCGGGCGCCGTGCCGGCTCAGATGGCGCGCGCCGAGCGAAGCGCGGCGATCTCCGCATCACCCAGGCCGAACTCAGCGAGGATCTGCGCTGTGTGCTCGCCCAACAACGGCGGCGGGCGGCGGTACTGCACCGGCGTGGCCGAAAACTTCATCGGGCTCGCCACCAGCCGCACGCTTCCCGACAGCGGGTGTGGCATCTCGACCGTCATGTCGCGTGCCCGCACCTGTGGGTCGGCGAACACGTCGGCCAGGTCGTTGATCGGGCCGCATGGCACCTTCGCAGCTTCCAGCGCGCCCAGCCATTCGGCGCGAGTGCGCGTTTTCATGAAGGCTGCCAACAGCGGCACGAGCACGGCGCGGTGGCGCACACGGTCGGCGTTGCGCGTGAAACGGGCATCGCGGGCCAGTTCCGGCCGGCCCGCCACTTCGCAGAACTTGGCGAACTGGTTGTCGTTGCCTACGGCGACGATCATGTGGCCGTCTGCCACTTCGAACACCTGATAGGGCACGATGTTCTGATGCGCGTTGCCCATGCGCTGCGGCACTGCCCCTGAGGTGAGGTAGTTCGCGCCGAGGTTGGCGAGCATGGCCACCTGTGTGTCGAGCAGTGCCATGTCGATGGCCTGGCCTTCGCCGGTGAGATCGCGGTGGCGCAGCGCGGCGAGGATCGCGGTGCTGGCGTACATGCCGGTGAAGAGGTCGGCCACCGCCACGCCCACCTTCTGCGGGCCGCCGCCACTCGCGTCGTCGGCGATCTCGGCGCGCGACGGGCCGGTCACGCTCATCAGCCCGCCCATGCCTTGCACCGCGTAGTCGTAGCCGGCGCGCTCGCGGTAGGGGCCGGTCTGGCCGAAGCCGGTGATCGAGCAGTAGACGAGGCGCGAGTTCAGCGTGTGCAGGCTAGTGGCGTCGAGGCCGTAACGCGCCATGTCGCCGACTTTGTAGTTTTCGACGAACACATCGCTTTGCAGTGCGATGCGGCGAATCAGCGCCTGGCCTTCGGGCCGCGCAATGTCGACCGTGATCGAGCGCTTGTTGCGGTTGGCGCCAAGGTAGTAGGCCGCTTCGGGGGTGTCGAGGCCATCGCTGCCCTTGAGGAACGGCGGACCCCAGCCGCGCGTGTCGTCGCCACCGCTGCTGCCGGGGCCCGGTGGACGCTCGACCTTGATCACGTCGGCGCCGAGATCGGCCAGCGTCTGTGTGCACCAGGGCCCGGCGAGTACACGCGACAGGTCGAGAACACGCACGCCAGACAGTGGCAGGGCCGGCGAAGGGTGCTTGTCAGGGCTCATGCGACCTATTGTGCTGCCGGCGTGCGGCCACCGATGCTCGGGATAATGCGCCGATGAGATTCCGTTTGGCACTGACGATTTCGCTCGCTCTGGCCGGCCTCGGCGCGTGTTCGCCCACGCTCGACTGGCGCGAGACGGCCGCCGAGGGCAGCGGTGTCGTCGCGATGTTCCCCTGCCGCCCCGACCGCCACGCCCGCACGCTCGAGTTGGCGGGTTCGAAGCTGAAGATGGAGATGCTGGTCTGCCCGGCCGGCGGCGCCACCTACGCGCTCAGTTTTGCCGATGTGCCCGAGCCGGCCCGCGTGAACGCAGCGCTGGCCGAACTGCGCCTGGCGGCGCTCGGCAATGTGCGGGCCGAAACGCCCGTCGCCAGCCCTGCACGCATCGCAGGCATGACACCCAACGCCGAAGCGCTGCGCGTGGCGGCGGCCGGGCACCTGCCCGATGGTGCGGCGGTGCAGGTGCGGGCAGTCTTCTTCGCGAAGGGACTTCGTGTCTACCAGGGCAGCGTGATCGGCGCCAAAGCAGCGGCCGAAACCGACGAGATCTTCTTCTCGGGCTTCAGGTTCCCCGCATGAGCCGGCCGGGCCGCCCCAAGGGCGACTACCGCAGTGGCGAGCACGAAGGTACCCCAGTGAGCCAGGCGCGTGGGCAAGACGCGGGGGAACGGCTTCCGGCAGGTGTGGCGGCCTGGGTCTTTCTCAGCTTTGCCTTCGCGTACTTTTTCTCCGCACTCGTGCGTGGGGTGACGGCAACGCTGGCGCCTCATTTCAGCGCCGAACTCGGCCTGAACGCTGCCGATCTCGGGCTGCTCGCCGGCGCCTACTTCCTCGGTTTCGCATCGACCCAACTGCCGCTGGGCAGTGCACTCGACCGCTTCGGCCCGCGTCGGGTGCTGCTTGTGTTCCTGAGCGCCGCCGTGCTGGGTTGTGCGGCCTTTGCGATGGCACGCAACTTTGTCGGCCTCACGCTGGCGCGAGCCCTGATCGGCGTAGGCGTGAGCGCCTGCCTGATGGCGCCGCTCACCACCTTCCGCCGTCGCTTCTCGGCGACAGCACAGATGCGTTCGAACTCATGGATGCTGATGGCCGGGTCGAGCGGCATGGTGGCGTCGACGTTGCCGGTGCAGTGGCTGCTGCCGTCCATCGGCTGGCGCGGGTTGTTCTGGGCTGTTGCGGTCTGTATGGGCCTTGCGATGTGGGCCATTTTTCAGTGGGTGCCGCGTGATACGCCGCAAGCTGAGGTCACGGCCCAGCCCGGCGCCACTGGGTATGCCGAGGTTCTGGCGCACCCCAGCTTCGTGCGGTTCGCGCCGATGGGGTTCTTTCACTACGGCGGGCTGATCGCGGTGCAGTCGTTGTGGGCCGGGCCGTGGCTGGTGCAGGTGTGCGGCTGGGCCCCTGAACGCGCGGCGCAAGGCCTGTTTGTCATCAACGTGGCCATGCTGCTGAGCTTCTTGGCGTGGGGCGGCATCGTGCCGCGGCTCTACGCTCGCGGCTGGACGGCGCAGCGCCTGATCGCGCGTGGCGTGCCGCTGAGCCTGGCGGCACTGGTGCTCGCTGTGCTGCTGGGGGCTGGTGCGACCGCCTGGACCTGGGTCTTGTTCTGCGCCGGCAGCTCGGTCGTGGCACTTTCGCAGCCCGCCATCGGCCAGGCGTTTCGTGCCGAACTCGCCGGGCGGGCGCTGTCGGCCTACAACCTCGTGGTGTTTCTCGGGGTGTTCGTGGTGCAGTGGGGAATCGGCCTGGTCATCGATCTCTTGCGCGCGAATGGTTGGGGCACCCTGTCAGCGTACCGCGGCGCTGTTGCGTTGTTGGCGGGCTGCTGCACGCTCTCTTATGTGTGGTTTTTGCGTCGCGACGAGCGCGCGGTGCGGCACAAAACGGCGTTTTCCCGCTGAACTGCTGATAACTTCCCGCCATGCCCGGACTCATGATCATTGCCCACGCGCCGATGGCTTCTGCGCTCAAGACGGTTGCCGAACATGCATTCCCCGATTGCGCGGGCCTGCTCGAAGTCCTGGACGTGCCTGGCGATATGCCGGTTGAAGAGGTCGAAACCCTCGCCCGTGCGATGCTCGCGCGGGTGCGGTCGCCCGAAGCGTTGATCTTCACCGACGTGTTCGGTGCCACCCCATGCAACGTGGCCCAGCGCCTGGGCGATGGTGTGCAGGTGCGGGTAATCGCGGGCGTGAACGTGCCGATGCTCTGGCGCTCGCTGTGTTATTCCGGCGAATCACTGGAGGCGGTGGTCACGCGCGCCATGGCCGGTGCGGCGCAGGGTGTGATGCAAGTGGCGACCACGCGGCCACAGAACCAGACTTTCAAGCCGGGCGGAAATGATCAAGACCAGCATCAGCATCAGCAATAAGCTCGGCCTGCACGCGCGGGCTTCGGCCAAGCTCACCAAACTGGCCGGCAGCTTCCGCAGCGAAGTGTTCATGAGCCGCAACGACCGCCGCGTGAATGCGAAGAGCATCATGGGCGTGATGATGTTGGCCGCTGGCGTTGGCAGCGTCGTCGAAATCGAGGTCGACGGGCCTGACGAAGAAGTGGCATTGGCTGCGCTCGTCGCGCTGATCAACGACAAGTTCGGCGAAGGCCAGTAAGCGCCGCCGCTCTGGATTGCCGGCTCACGCGCCCAGGAAGTGCCTTCGGTAGCGCGCGGGCAGGTCGTCGATGCGAAGCAGCATCGGCAGATCGGCGGTGTTGAAATGCGGGTCCCATGCCGGTGCGCCCAGCACCTTGGCACCGCAGCGCAGGTAACCCTTGATCAAGGCTGGCGGGTCCACGTCGAGATCGTGCCGCAGGTCGGCCACCGGCAACGGCAGGCGGGCTTCGACCCGCCATTCGATCGGCGCCAGGTGGGTCTTGCTCAGCTGGTGCCACAGGCTCGCCGCGAAGTGGCCACCGTCACGCATGCCCACGCTGGCGCAGCCCACCATCGTGTCGAGTTGGTTGCGCTGCATGAACTCGGCGAGGGCGCCCCACAAGGCCATGATGACGCCGCCCGAGCGCCACGACGGGTGCACGCAGGAGCGGCCGAGCTCCACCATCTTCGCGCGCAGCGGGCGCAGCCGGGTGAGGTCGAATTCGGTGTCGCTGTAGAAGCTGCCAACGCGCCGCGCCGATGCGGGCGTCAGGACCCGGTACGTGCCGATCACGGGGCCCGATTCGCCATTGGCTCCCTGTGCCCTGACCAGCAGATGTTCGCAGTATGGGTCGAACACGTCGATGTCGTGCCCTGGCGGGGAGCCGATCGGCACCGTGAGGCGCGCGCCCATCTCTTCTGCGAAGACCAAATGCCTCAACTGTTGGGCCTCAAGAACGTCATTTTCATCGCGAGCCCAAACCACGTCGAAGCGGGCTTTCTGGTCTGCCGATGTGCCGTTGGGTGGAGCTTGTCGATGAAGCGACCTCCGAGGAACTTCAAAGGCGCCGAGGCTGGAGATCGGGAGCGTGGGGAGTGGCAGTTCTCGCATGGGAATACTCGCGTGTTGGTTGCTGCCACGCATCTTCACGGGAGGCGGTGACGGGCCTGTGAAGCGGCTGTGACCGGGCCGTGAAAGGGGTCGGCGGCTCGTCAGCGCGGCGCACAGGCACCTGTCAGATTTACCGATGTGAACTTGCAGAGGCCACTGCTAGCATCTGGCGCATGAGCTTTCAGGTCTTCGGTCTCCCGGTGTCTCGTGGGGTAGCGATCGGGCGCGCGGTGCTGGTTGCATCGAGCCGCGTCGACGTTGCCCACTACTTCATCGACGACGAACGTGTCGACGCGGAAATCGCCCGCTTGCGGGTGGCCCGCGACGCCGTTGCGATGGAGTTGGGTGCCCTGCAACGTGACATGCCCGCCGAGGCACCGGCCGAACTGTCGGCGCTGCTCGACGTGCACCTGATGCTTCTGCACGACGACGCGCTCACGGGTGCCACCAAACACTGGATTCGCGAGCGCCACTACAACGCCGAATGGGCGCTTTCGGCGCAGCTCGAGGTTCTAGCGCGCCAGTTCGACGAAATGGAAGACGAATACCTGCGCGAACGCAAGGCAGACCTCGAGCAGGTGGTCGAGCGCATGCTGCGCGCCATGGCGCGCGGGCCAGCGTCTTCCTATGCGCCAGCGCCCGGCGTGCGCGCGCGCGACTTCGCCGGCGAAGACCCTCTGGTGCTGGTGGCGAACGACATCGCGCCGGCCGACATGCTGCAGTTCAAGCGCAGCGTGTTCACGGGGTTCATCACCGACGTTGGTGGCAAGACCTCGCACACCGCGATCGTCGCACGCAGCATGGACATCCCGGCCGTCGTGGGTGCCCGCGAAGCGAGCCGGATCATTCGGCAGGACGACTGGGTCGTGATCGATGGCGACGCCGGTATCGTGATCGTCGACCCGTCGCCGATCATGCTCGAGGAGTACCGGTTCCGGCAGCGGCAAAGCGAACTCGAACGCGAACGCCTGGCAAGACTGCGGCACACGCCGGCCGTCACGCTCGACGGTGAACGCGTGGAACTGCTGGCCAACATCGAGATGCCGAGTGATGCCGCAGCGGCCCTGGAGGCTGGGGCGGTCGGCGTCGGCCTCTTCCGGAGCGAGTTCCTGTTCATGAACCGTGGCGGCGAACTGCCGGGCGAAGACGAGCAGTTCGAAGCCTACCGGGCGGCTGTCGAGTCAATGAAGGGCCTGCCGGTGACGATCCGGACGGTTGACATTGGAGCCGACAAACCGATGGAGCGAATGTCGGCCAACGAACTCCGCCATGAGCACGCGTTGAACCCGGCGCTCGGCTTGCGCGCGATTCGATGGAGCCTGTCCGAACCTGGCATGTTCCGGCAACAACTGCGGGCAATTCTCCGCGCCAGTGCTTACGGCAAAGTCAAGCTGCTGATTCCCATGGTGGCGCACCTCAGCGAGGTGCAGCACACGATGGAAGCCCTGGCCCGTGCGCGCCAGCAGTTGACGGAAGCCGGGCGCGCGTTCACGTCAGTTCAGGTGGGCGCAATGATCGAAGTCCCTGCCGCTGCGCTGATGCTGCCCACCTTCCTGCGCTACTTCGACTTCGTCTCGGTCGGGACGAACGACCTGATCCAGTACACGCTGGCCATCGACCGCGCCGACGAGGCAGTGGCGCATCTGTACGACCCTTGGCATCCGGCTGTGCTGGGCCTGCTTTCGCAAACCATCCGACAGGCGCATGCGGCAGGCAAAGAGGTGAGCGTGTGTGGAGAAATGGCGGGAGACCCGGCCTTCACGGAACTGCTCCTGGCGATGGGCTTGCGGAGCTTTTCGATGCACCCTTCGCAAATCGCATCGATCAAGCAGCGAGTGCTGAGAACCGATGCAAAGCGTTGGGCCAGCCAAGTCGGACAAATCCTCGATGCCGACGACCCGGAGGCCCGGTGCGCGGCTGTGGCCTTGTTGCTTGCGTCGACACGTACCGTAGCTGTGCCCAACACGGAATAGGCAGAATCGCCGCTCCGCGTTTGACCGCCTTGCGAAAAGCATGCTACAGTCGATGTCTTCGCTGAGTGCAGCGGCGCCCAAGCAGAAAGCGACGGCGCCAACCCAAGCAGCGAACAGCGAGATAGCCGAGTATTTGACAGGGATTTGAAAACCATGCCAGAATCGCTCTC
>JBDTTU010000068.1:0-23716 GCA_039930465.1 Burkholderiales bacterium | reverse complement strand
CCTGATTCCTCCCTTCAAGGTACCTTTCGGCCCGGTGTTCGCACCGGGCCGTTTTGTTTTTCAGGGGTGCGAACCCGTCCCGCCACTTTTGGCTGCGCGCAATTGTTCCCACTTGGCGCGGGGTTCGTACCAGGGGCCGTGCTTCTCTGCGCGACCGACACCCGATGGAATGAGGGCAATCCAGTTCCCCGCGGCCATCGAGGCCAGACCTTGCGCCACCATCGGTTTGGGCATGCCCAGCGCCACCGCCACCCCCATCGCACTGAACTCGTCACCCAGGATTCGGGTCGCCTGCCACAGCGAGTTCTCATTCACCTCGAACAGAACGTGCGGCCGGGTGTGCCAGACCGGCTCTTTCGTTGCGCAAGCAGCCCCGCAAAGTTCGACTGCGGCGGCGCGCGCCGGGAGCAAAGTGGCCTGCATGAAGCAGTGTTCGCGCGACCGCGGGCGCTGTCTGTCTGACAGCGCACACAACGCAACCGGCGATTCGTGCCTCAGGCAGCGTCGAACGCGCGGCTTCGCTCAGAACATCTTCAGCGCGATCTTCTCGCGCAGCGCGGCCAAGTGTGCGAGCGTGACCTCGCGCCCCGCCTGAATCGACTTCTTGCGTGCGGTGAAGTCGGCCCCCGACACCCCCGGCAGCTTCGGGCGCAGCACCACGTCGGCATCGCGCAGCTCGAAAGTGTTGATGCTGCGGCCCATGATCGCGAAGGTCTGCAACAGCATGCGCATCGGGTCACCGGTGGCGTTGCCATCAGGCGCGGCCGAGATGTCGACCGCGATCACCAGCTCGGCCCCCATCTGCCGCGCGAAGCGCACCGGCACAGGTGAGACGAGGCCACCGTCGACGTACTCGTGCGTGCCGATCTTCACCGGCTGAAACACCGCCGGCACAGCGCTCGACGCACGCACCGCCACGCCCGGGTCGCCGACCTGAAACAGGATCGGCTGGCCGCTGTCGAGGTCGGTGGCGACGATGCCCAGCGGCACCCGCATCTGCTCGATCGAACGCGCGCCGGTGTGGTCACGAACGTACTTGGCCAGCGCCTCGCCGCGAATCAGGCCGCGGCCGGGGAACGACCAGTCGGTGAACGCCGACTCGTCCATTGAATCGGCCAGCGTGGCGAGTTCTGCACCGCTCTTGCCCGACGCATACAGCGCCGCAACGAGGCTGCCGGCCGAGGTGCCCACCACCAGGTCGGGCTTGATGCCGTTTTCTTCCAGCACCTGGATAACGCCGATGTGGGCGAAGCCGCGCGCGGCGCCACCACCGAGTGCCAGCCCGATGCGCGGCAAGCGCGGCGGCGGTTTGGGCGCGGCCGGCGGTGCGGCTGGAGGCGGTGGTGCTTCGACCACCGCGCCCGGCTTAGGCGCCGTTGTGCAGGCCGACAGCGCGCCCGCAAGCGCCGCCAGCACCCAGCGGCGCCGCATCGTCTGCCCGGGCCCCAGGTGCACTTCCTTGTTCATCAGGGGATTCTAGAATTCGCCGCCTCGCCGCTTCTTCATGCTCTGTAGGAATAAACATCCTACAAAATTGTCATTCCAGAGTATATGAAAGCTAAGTACATTCCCTGACCTTGCAGCTTCGAGCGAACCCGCCTTCGGGCCGAGTACAGCGCAATCCATGGACTTCATTGCAATCTTGAGCGGTTTCGGCGTCGGCGCCATCGTCGGCATGACCGGCGTGGGTGGCGGCTCGCTGATGACGCCGTTGTTGCTGACGGTCTTCAAGCTCAACCCGGCCGTGGCCATCGGCACCGACCTGTGGTTCGCGGCGGTCACGAAAACGGCCGGCTCGCTCTCGCACCACCAGGCCGGCCATGTCGACTGGCGCATCACGCGCTGGTTGCTTGCGGGCAGCATTCCGGCCTCGCTTGCCACGATCACGCTGATGCACTTCACCGGCATCACCAAGGGCTGGGCCGACACCCTCACCTTCTCGCTCGGCATCGCCTTGTTGCTGACCGCCGTGACCGTCGCGTTCAAGTCGGTGTGGCACGGTTTCGGCCTTCGCCTGGAGCGCTGGATTCCCGAAAACCGCAAACCGCTGCTCACGCTGCTGTGCGGCCTGATCCTGGGCGTGCTGGTCTCACTGAGTTCGATCGGCGCCGGGGCGATCGGCGCCACGCTGATCATGTTGCTCTACCCGCGGCTGGAATCGCACCGCGTCGTCGGCACCGACATCGCTCACGCCGTGCCGCTCACGCTCGTGGCCGGCATTGGCCACGCCACCCTCGGCCACATCGACTGGGCCCTGCTCGGCGCCTTGCTGATCGGCTCGATCCCGGGCATCTGGCTCGGCGCTCAACTCACCCGCAAGATGCCCGAGAAGCTCGTGCGTACCCTGCTCTGCCTTTCGCTGGTGAGCGCCGGGCTCAAAGTGATCTCCTGAATGAAGCCCCCAATCTCACTGCGTTCGCGGCCCCCCGAGGGGGCGCAGGCCTCCCTTGGGGCGGCCCGGCGGGAGCCCTGACCATGTACCACTACACCGCTTTCGACAAACTCTTCGTGCACCAGCGCGCCGCGCAGTTTCGCGACCAGCTCGAGCGCCACCTCGCCGGGCATCTGCCCGAAGACGACTTCAAGGCGCTGCGTCTGCAGAACGGCTGGTACGTGCAGCGCCACGCGCCGATGCTGCGCATCGCCGTGCCGTACGGTGAACTCAACTCGACGCAGCTGCGTGCCTTCGGCCGCATCGCCCGCGAATACGACCGTGGTTACGGCCACTTCACGACGCGGCAGAACATGCAGTTCAACTGGATCCCGCTCGAACGCAGCGCCGACGTGATGGACCTGCTGGCCGACGCTGACATGCACGGCATCCAGACCAGCGGCAACTGCATTCGCAACACCACCAGCGACTGCTTCGCCGGCGTGGCGGCGGATGAGGCCATCGACCCGCGCCCTTACTGCGAAGTGCTGCGCCAATGGAGCACGCTGCACCCGGAGTTCGCGTTCCTGCCGCGCAAGTTCAAGATCGCCGTGACCGGCGCGGTGGAAGACCGCGCCGCGACTGCGTGGCACGACATCGGCTTGCGCGTGCTGCGCAACGCTGCCGGCGACGTGGGCTTCGAAGTGCGCGTGGGCGGCGGCATGGGCCGCACGCCGGTGATTGGCAGCGTGATCCGCGAGTTCCTGCCGTGGCAGGAAATCCTCGTGTTCATCGAGGCGATCGTGCGGGTCTACAACAAACACGGCCGGCGCGACAACATGTACAAGGCTCGCATCAAGATTCTCGTGAAGGCCGAAGGCCAGCGTTTCGTCGACGACGTGAACGAAGAGTTCGAGCACATCCTGAAAGACGACGTGCAGGGCACGGCTCACCTCATTCCGCAGGCCGAGTTCGACCGCGTCAACGCGAGCTTCGTCACGCCTTCTGGCGTGACCGCGCGCGCCGCCGGCGCGCCGGCATGGCAAGCCGCGGCCGATGCGCCAGCCGGCTTCAAGCGCTGGCTCGAGCGCAACACGCATGCGCACAAGGTGCCCGGCTACCGTGCAGTGACTTTGTCGCTCAAGCGCGCCGGCCAGGCGCCGGGCGACGCGACCGACGTGCAGCTCGAAGCCGCAGCCGATCTGGCCGACCGCTACAGCTTCGGTGAAGCGCGGGTCTCGCACGACCAGAACCTGGTGCTGCCGTGGGTTCAGGAAAGCGACCTGTTCGGCCTGTGGAACGCCGCCCGCGACGCGAGCTTCGCCACGCCCAACATCGGCCTGCTGACCGACATGATCGCCTGCCCCGGCGGCGACTTCTGCGCCCTGGCCAACGCCCGCTCGATCCCGATCGCCGAAGAGATCACGCAGCGCTTCGATGACATCGACACGCTCTACGACATCGGTGACATCGACCTGCACATCAGCGGCTGCATCAATTCCTGCGGCCACCACCACAGCGGCCACATCGGCATTCTCGGCGTCGACAAGGACGGCAAGGAGTGGTACCAGGTTTCGCTGGGCGGTTCCGACGGCTCGGCGCTCGCCACCACAGCGGTGGCCGGCAAGGTGATCGGCCCGTCGTTCGCCGCCGATGAAGTGGCCGACGTGATGGAAGCGGTGATCGAGACCTACCGCGAGCAACGCACCGACAACGAACGCTTCATCGACACCGTCAAACGTGTCGGGCTCGACCCGTTCAAGACCGCCGCCAACGCCACGCGCCGCAGCACCGCGCAAGTGGCCTGAACAAGCAGCCTGAAGGAATGACCATGAAGTTCATCGATTCGCGCAGCAAGCCCCGCGACCCCTGGCACACGATCGAAGGCGACGACGGCCCGATGGTCACGCTCACGCCGGCGCCACAAAGCCTGTTGACGCTCTTGCAATGGCACGGCGTGCGCAGCCACTGGCCCAAGGCGATGCCGGTCGGCGTGATGCTCGCCAACGATGTCGAGGTGAGCGAGATCGCCGCCGACCTGCCGCGCCTGGCGCTGGTCACGCTGCACTTCCCGAAGTGGGTCGATGGCCGCGCCTACAGCCAGGCGCACGTGCTGCGCTCGCGCTACCGTTTCACGGGCGAAGTGCGCGCCACCGGCGAAGTGCTGGTCGACATGCTGCCGCTGTTGCAGCGCAGCGGCTTCACGGCGGTGCAGATGCGCGCCGACCAGTCGATTGAAACGGCGGAACGCGCGCTGACCTATTTCCCCGCGCACTACCAGGGCGACGTGCAAGACCCGCTGCCGCTGTTCGCCAAACCCCCCGGCACGGCCGAAGCGCTGGCGCGCAAGCCGGTGCACGAGTTCGTGAGCGACGGAGCTTCGATATGAGCGCCATCTCTCTTTATGCGAAGGCCACTGAAGGTTTCGATGAGCGCGTGGCCCACACCCTCGCACTGCTAACGGAAGCTGCCGCAGCCCACCCCGGCAGCATCGTGCAGGCCACAAGCCTGGGCGCCGAAGACATGGTCATCACCGACCTGATCGCGCGGCACAAATTGCCGGTCGCCATCGGCACGCTCGAAACCGGCATGCTGCACGCCGAGACGGTGTCGCTGGTGCTCAGCATCGAGTCGCGCTACGGCTTGCAGGTCGAGGTCTACGAACCGCGCAAGGAATCGGTGATCCAGTTCGTCGGCACGCACGGCGCGAAGGCCATGTACGAAAGCCTGGAACTGCGCAAGGGCTGCTGCGCGATCCGCAAGCTCGAGCCGCTGTCGCGCATGCTCGACAAGCGCACCGCTTGGGTGACCGGCATGCGCCGCGAACAGTCCGACAACCGCGGCACGGTGCCCTTTAGCGAACAAGACGACAAGGGCCGCACGAAAGTGAACCCGCTCGCCGACTGGAGTTGGGCCGACGTGTGGCAATACATCCAGCTCCACGACGTGCCCTACAACGCGCTGCACGACCAGTTCTACCCGAGCATCGGCTGCGCGCCCTGCACCCGCGCCATCGCCGTGGGCGAACCCTTCCGCTCCGGCCGCTGGTGGTGGGAGAACGAGGGCGCGAAGGAATGTGGGCTGCATTCGAGCCCGCATTCCTCCGACGCGCCCGCGTCGGCCATCTCGCGCAGCGAGATTGATCGCGATCTCGTTCCGGCGCAGGCTGACTTCGGCAACGCCGAAGTCAAGGGCTCGCAAGAGCCCGGCCGCAGCCAAGACGAAGCCGCGAAGGAATGCGGCCTGCACGTGCACGACGAACAACAGGTCTCGATGATCGGAGCCCACCCATGAACGCCGCCCTGAAGGTCGAACAACTGCTGCCGCAGCTCGACCAGACCCACCTCGACTGGCTCGAAGAGGAAGCCATCTTCATCCTGCGCGAAACGGTGGCGGCGTTCGAGCGCCCCGCGCTGCTGTTCTCGGGCGGAAAAGACTCTTGCGTGGTGCTGCGCCTGGCCGAAAAGGCCTTCAAGACACGCGGGGCTGATGGCGAGTTCAAGGGCCGCCTGCCGTTCCCGCTGCTGCATGTGGACACGGGTCACAACTTCCCCGAAGTGATCGAGTTCCGCGACCGCCGCATTGCACAGATGGGCGAGCGCCTCGTCGTCGGCCACCTCGAAGATTCGATCAAACGCGGAACGGTGCGCCTGAGCCACCCGCTCGAATCGCGCAACGGCCACCAGACCGTGGCCTTGCTCGAAGCGATCGAAGAACACCGCTTCGACGTGCTGATGGGCGGCGCGCGGCGCGACGAAGAAAAGGCCCGCGCGAAAGAGCGCATCTTTTCGCACCGCGACAGCTTCGGCCAGTGGCTGCCTAAAGAGCAGCGCCCCGAACTCTGGACGCTGTTCAACACGCGCATCAAGCCCGGCGAGCACATGCGCGCCTTCCCGATCAGCAACTGGACCGAGCTCGACGTGTGGCTCTACATCGCGCGCGAGAACATCCCGCTGCCGAACCTGTACTTCGCGCACGAGCGCCAGGTCATTCACCGCAAGGGCCTGCTCGTGCCGCTGACCGACGTGACGCCGGTCTTGCCCGGTGAAACCGTGGTGACCGAGCAGGTGCGCTTTCGCACCGTGGGCGACATGACCTGCACCTGCCCGGTCGAAAGCCCGGCTGAAACCGCCGCCGACATCGTCGCCGAAACGCTGCAGGTCACAGTGAGCGAACGTGGCGCCACCCGCATGGACGACCGCACCTCCGACGCTTCGATGGAGCGGCGCAAGAAAGAAGGCTACTTTTAATGAACACGCACGTGGCTTCACCCGTGGCGGATCACCATGCGCTGCGCTTCCTCACGGCCGGTTCGGTCGATGACGGCAAGAGCACGCTGATCGGCCGGCTGCTCTACGACAGCCGCGCGATCCTGGCCGACCAGCTCGACACGCTCGAGAAGCGTGCGGCCGGTGCGCCGATCGACCTGTCGCTGCTGACCGACGGCCTGGAAGCCGAGCGCGAACAGGGCATCACGATCGACGTGGCCTACCGCTACTTCGCGACCAAGCAGCGCAAATTCATCATCGCCGACGCGCCCGGCCACGAGCAGTACACCCGCAACATGGTGACGGCCGCAGCCGGCAGTGATGCGGCCGTGGTGCTGGTCGACATCACCAAGCTCGACACGTCATCCGCAACTGCAGCAAAACCGGTGAAGCTGCTCGCCCAGACCCGCCGCCACTCGCTGCTGGCGCAGTTGCTGCGCGTGCCAAGCATCGTGTTCGCGATCAACAAGCTCGACGCGGTCGACGACCCGGCGCAAGCCTATGAAGCGGTGCGCGCTGCGCTGCTCGCTTTTGCAGACGAAGCGAAGATGGAAGTCGCCGGCATCGTGCCGGTGTCGGCTCTGCGTGGCGACAACGTGACCCAGCCTCTCGATGCCGACTGGTACGACGGCCCGTCGCTGCTTCAATTGCTGGAGCGCCTGCCGACCGCGCAAGAGCGCAAGGTCGGCGACTTGCTGATCCCCGTGCAATACGTGGCCCGTGACGATGGCCAAACGATGAGCGGCGGCACCGGCGAGCAGCCGCGCACGCTGTGGGGCCGCATCGCCCACGGCAGTGTGAAGGCCGGCGACGAAGTGCAGCTGTTCCCGAGCAAGCAGAAGGCCATCGTCGCCGAAGTTCGGGTGGCCGGCTCTTTGGTGACAAACGCCGAAGCCGGCCAATCGGCCGGCATCACGCTCGACCGCCAGCTCGACGTGTCGCGCGGCGACTGGATCTCGACCCCCGGCACCGTTCATGAAGCCAGCCGCTTCTCGGCCACGCTGGCCTGGCTCGACACCGAGCCGGCCGTGATCGGCCGCAAATACCAGGTGCGCCACGGCAACCGCTGGGTGCAGGCACGCATCGCCGCGATCGAAAGCCGGCTCGACATCCACTCGCTGGAAGAAACCGATGCACACGAGCTGAACGTGAACGAGATCGGCCACGTGGTGATCGAGACGCAGCAGCCCCTGCCGATCGAAGCCTACGAGACCAACCGCGTCGGTGGCGCCTTGATCATCGTCGACCCGACCAGCAACCGCACCAGCGGCGCGCTGCTCGTGCGGGCCGCAGCCTGAAGATGTTGACCCCCACGTCACTTCGTTCCTGCCCCCCTTGGGGGCGCTCGGCCGCCTTGGGGCGGCCCGGCGGCGGCTGACCATGGGCCACGTGATCTTCATCGGTGCCGGCCCCGGCGCGGCCGACCTGATCACCGTGCGCGGTGCGCAGCGCCTGCGGCAGGCCGACGTGGTGCTGTTCGACGCGCTCACCGACCCGGCGCTGCGCGCGTTCGCTCCGCAAGCGCGCTGGGTCAACGTCGGGAAACGCGGCTTCGCCGACAGCACCGGCCAGAGCACGATCAACGCGCTGCTCGTCAAACACGCGCGTGAAACGAACGTGGTCGTTCGCCTCAAGGGCGGCGACCCGAGCGTGTTCGGCCGGCTCGAAGAAGAACTCGAAGCATTGGCCGCAGCCGGCATCTCGTGCGAAGTGGTGCCCGGCGTGACGGCCGCCATCGCAGCAGCAGCTTTCACCTTGCGCCCGCTCACGCGCCGCGGCAACGGCCGCAGTGTGAGCCTCACGACCGCGATGACACGCGAAGGCGCGCTGAACGCCACGCGCACTGCTGACACCGAGGTCTTCTACATGGCCGGCAAACAGCTCGCCGCCCTGTCGCGCCGGCTGCTCCAGGCCGGCTGGCCCGCCGACACGCCCGCCAGCGTGGTCTCGCGCGCCGGCTGGCCCGACCAATTGCAGAGCGATCACCGCAGCGACACGCTGCGTGATGCCACCGTGTTGCACGCCGGGCGGCCCACAGTCGTGACCGTCGGCGCAGGGGCCGTGCCCTTGGCCGTGCCCACGCTGGCCGAACTGTCGGCCAGCCCTGCCCTCGGCGCAGAAACCGCGAAGCCCTAAAATCCCGGTTCGCCGTTGGTGCAGCGCAGTGCACCGCGGCCCACCATCACCCAAGAGCCTTTGTCATGACCCACGTCGTTCTCGAATCGTGCATCCGCTGCAAATACACCGACTGCGTTGACGTATGCCCGGTCGACTGTTTCCGCGAGGGCCCGAACTTCCTCACGATCGACCCGGACGAGTGCATCGACTGCGCGGTATGCATTCCCGAGTGCCCGGTCAATGCGATCGTGCCCGAAGAAGACGTGCCGGGCGACCAGCAGCACATGATCCAGCTCAACGCCGACCTGGCCAAGAACTGGCCCAGCATCACCAAGCGAAAGGCCCCGCAGCCCGACGCCGATGACTGGAAAGACAAGACCGGCAAGCTCGGCGAACTGATCAAGTAAAGCTTCGTGACAGCGAGCGGCGACACCCCTGCGCTGATCGAAACCGATGCCGTCGTCATCGGTGCCGGACCGGTCGGCCTGTTCCAGGTGTTCGAGCTCGGCCTGCTCGACATCAAAGCCCACGTGATCGACTCGCTGCCGGCGCCCGGCGGCCAGTGCATCGAGCTCTATGCCGACAAGCCGATCTACGACATTCCCGGCACAAAGGTGTGCAGCGGGCGCGAGCTGGTCGATCGGCTGCTCGCGCAGATCGAGCCGTTCAAGGCCACGTTTCATCTGGGCCAGCAAGTCAACGGGGTGCAGCGGCAGGCCGATGGCCGCTTCCTGATCGAAACCTCGGCGGGCACCACGCTGCTCGCGAAGACGGTGTTCATCGCCGGTGGCGTGGGTTCGTTCCAGCCGCGGCGCCTGAAGATCGACGGGCTCGCGGCCTTCGAAGGCACGCAAGTTTTCTACAGCGCACTTTCGGCATCGCTGGCAGGCCAGCGTGTCGTGGTGATCGGCGACGGTGATGCGGCGCTGGAATGTGCGCTCGCGCTCGTGAAACAGAAAGCGAACGTCACGCTGATGCATCGCCGCGACGAATTCAAGGCCGCGGCTTCGACCATCGACGCGGTGCGCGCGCTTCGCTCGCAAGGGCGGCTTCGGTTCATCGCCGCACAAACGATCGGCATCGAACACGCCGATGGCCGCCTCACGGCGCTGCAAGCCGCCACCGCCGATGGCAGCACCCAGGCGCTGCCACTCGATGCCCTGATCGTGCTCACCGGCCTGAGCCCCAAGCTCGGCCCCATCGCCGACTGGGGCCTGGCGCTCGAACGCAAACAGCTCGTCGTCGGCACGGCCACGTTCGAGACCAGCACACCCGGCATCTTCGCCGTGGGCGACGTGAACACCTACCCGGGCAAGAAGAAGCTGATCCTGTGCGGCTTTCACGAAGCAGCGCTCGCGGCCTTCGGTGCCGCGCCTTACGTGTTCCCGGGCAAGCCGGTGCACCTGGAATACACGACCACCAGCCCGCGCCTGCACAGGGCGCTCGGCGTCGCGCCGATCGCTGAGTCATAATTTGCCCGCTGCGCACTTCGGTGCGTGGCACTAGCTAGGGGTGTTGAATCGCTCGAAGTCGTTGGCTTCGTTCGGTTCGACTGAGAAAGTCCCTTTGAACCTGATTGAGGTAATCCTCGCGCAGGGAAGCATGGTCAACAAGCCTGTCACGTTCTGTGGCGGCTTCGGCCAGCCGACCTGCCATCGCAAACGGAACCACGATGGCACAGCTCTCGAACTTCACGCTCTCTCCGATCGCCGCTGCGGCACTGCTGGCGGCAGCGCAAGCCTGCGCACAAACCGCAACAACCCAGCTCGAACCTATCACCGTCACCGGCCGAACGGCGCCGCCGGCCAGCGTGGGCGGCTGGGGCGACATTCCACTGGCGAAAACGCCGCTGCAGGCGAGCGTCTTCACCTCGGAACAGCTCAAAGACAGCGGTGCGCTGCGCTTGTCGGACCTGGTCAACTTCGACCCCGGCATCAGCGACGCCTACAACAGCGAAGGTTATGTCGACTACCTGACCGTACGCGGCTTCGTCATCGACAACCGTTTCAACTACCGGCGCGACGGGCTGCCTATCAACGCCGAAACGCCGATCCCGCTCGACAACAAGGCGCGCGTCGAGATTCTCAAGGGCACGAGCGGCATGCAGTCCGGCACCAGCGCGCCCGGCGGGCTAGTGAACTTCGTCGTCAAGCGGCCCACCGACGCCCCGCTGCGTTCGGTCTCGCTCGAATGGCGCCAGGCCGGCAGCGTGACCGGTGCGCTCGACTTGAGCCAGCGCTTCGGTGAAGGCCAGGCCTTCGGCGTGCGTGTGAACGCCGCGGCAGCACACCTCGACCCACAGCTGAAATCCGCCAAGGGCGAACGTTCGCTGTTTGCGGTGGCCGCCGACTGGCGCGTGAGCCCCGACACGCTGATCGAAGCCGAGCTAGAGACCAGCCGCCGCTCGCAACCCAGCCAGCCCGGCTTCAGCCTGCTCGGCAGCACAGTGCCCGAACCCGGCGATCCGCGCCTGAACCTGAACAATCAGCCGTGGTCATTGCCGGTGGTGTTCAAGGCCACGACCGCATCGCTGCGTTGGCAACAAAAGCTCGGCAACGACTGGCGCTTCATTGCCCACGCGGCCACCCAACAACTGCGCACCGACGACCGCCTGGCCTTCCCGTTCGGCTGCACCGACACCGACGGCACCTACTATGCCGACCGCTATTGCCCGAACGGCACCTATGACTTGTACGACTTTCGCAGCGAAAACGAACGCCGCCGCAGCGACGCGCTCGACCTGTCGTTGCAAGGCAAGCTGCAAACCGGCCCGCTGAGCCACGCCTTGACCGTGGGCGCACTGCACAGCACGGTGCGCAACCGGTTCCAGCAGCAGGCCTACAACTACGTGGGCACCGGCAACGTCGGCGGCACGCTGGTGACGCCGGCCGACCCGTCGCTGACCGACGAGAACACCAATCGTGATGAACGCTCGACCGAACTCTACGCTCGCGATGCCATCACGCTCACCCGCGAGTTGACAGCATGGCTCGGCTTGCGCCACACCCGCCTCACCCGCGAAAGCGTGCGCACCGATGGTTCGCGCGCCACCGGCTACAGCCAGTCGTTCAGCACGCCCTGGCTGGCGCTGAGCTACGCGTTCGTTCCCGATCAACTGGCCTATGCCAGTTGGGGCCAGGGCGTGGAATCGGAAGTCACACCGAACCGGCCGCGCTACAACAACCCGGGGGTTGCCCTGCCCACACTGAAAAGCCGGCAGATCGAAGTCGGCCTCAAGGGGTCAACCGAACGTTTCGAGTGGGGCCTGGCCTGGTTCGACATTGAACGCCCGAATTTCACTGACGTGGGCAGTTGCGATCTGGACAACACCTGCACGCGCAAGGTGGTGGGCAACGCGCGGCACCGCGGCGCAGAGGCCACCGGTGCGTTCCACGCAGGCGGCCTGACACTGCGCGCCGGCGCACAGTGGTTGCGCGCCCGGCTCGAAGGCGGCCTGGAGCCCACCAACGTGCCAGCCCGCACGCTCAGGCTGCAGGCCGCTTACAGCCTGCCGCAACTGCCCGGGCTGGCGTTGCAGGCCAACGCCACGCACGAGAGCCAGCGCATGGTGCTGCCCGACAACAGCGTGAGCATTCCGGGCTACACCCGCGTCGACGCGGCAGTGCGATTCGAGCAAAAGTGGGCGACGCAGCTCTGGACATGGCGTGCCGGTGTCGACAACCTGTTCGACAAACGCGCGTGGCGCGAATCGCCCTATCAGTTCGGCCACGCCTACCTGTACCCGCTCGCGCCGCGCACGCTGCGTGTGTCGGTGCAGGTCGACATCTAGGGCACCTTCAAAAGCTGGCTATAATTTGAGGCTGTTCCTCGATAGCTCAGTTGGTAGAGCGCCGGACTGTTAATCCGTAGGTCCCTGGTTCGAGCCCAGGTCGGGGAGCCAAGACAGAAGATGAATCAAGCACTCAGGTCACAAGCCTGGGTGCTTTTTTCATTTCAGGCCTCCGCGCGCACCCCTAGGTCCTCCTGCCGCCTGGCACGTAGCCGACATAAGGCACTTCTGTATTTTGCGTTGATCCGAAGACTTCACCCGTTGAGAGCCGTACGCGAGCCATCCGGTAGAGATCGTGCGGTGCCGCCGTGTCAGAGAGGTAAACCCACGTTTCCCAGCTTTCAGATGGACGCAGTCGCTGAGGAAGCAGCCTCGCCAAGGCATGTACCTTCGGGTCAGACTCGATCCAAATGTGGGTGACCTCGACGTCGAACTCGAGCGACCGATTGATTACGTTGATGAACAGCGCGGGCCGATCTGGCTTGTTCTCGAAGTAGGCAATGTGCGTGCGCACGCAAGCAATTGGAACGGAGAGCTGCGTTGTGGCGACTTCGGTCAAGCGAGCCAGTTCGGCGGCAACTTCGGCGGCAATGTTTCCAACTGGCTGCAGTACCGTATTGGCACGCAAATAGGCAGGCATTGCGGCAAATGGCGTGGGCTCCACCATGACTGCAAGAACCCGCCCGTCGGGGTTCGGCCACTTCTTCTGAGCCAGCGTCAGTTCGGTGAGGGTGTAGCTGCCGGAGGTCATCGAGGAAGGCGATACCAAGAAGACCAGCTTGTCTGCGGCCCTTAAGCGCTCGCGGATGGGCCGATGGAACCCCTCGCCGGCGGGCAGTGATGTTCGATCGAAGAAGACGTCGTGGCCATCCATTCGGAGCGCCATGTCGACTTCAGCCGCCACTGCTTCATCTGCGCGCGCATACGAGAGAAACACTTGCATCTGCGCTCCGGACTAGGGAGGAAGGGTTTGCGGACCCTAACGCTTGACTTGAGCTGCCGACTCGTGGAGGTCAGCTCAAAGGATGGATTGGGCCGCACGTGCCTGGAAGAGACAGCCTCTCTCGTGGTCAGAGACTTACTTGCGCGTCAACGAGGCAGTGCGACCATCCGCAAGCTCGCCCCTCAAGGTCTTGTCGTCAATCCTTTTGAACGTATAGGTCGAGTCGTTACAGCCAGCAAGGGTGACCGCGCGATTGACTGTGAAGGTCAGCTCCTCGGCCGTCGCCTTCTGAATCGTGATGGGGTATTCGCGACCGACACAAGGGTTCTTACGAGACGCAGCTCTGACATCCCAGATTCCGACAGAACCGTTGATGGCTACAGTTCCATCCAGCGCGACCGTCTTCTTTCCATCAAATGAAACTGTCCAACTGCCGTTAAAGGGATTATCGGTTTGAGCGCCAGCCGGCCCGACGGCCAGAAGCGCAGCGAACACAATGATGCAGATCCGATTCATGCTCTTCTCCCAGTTGCTATGCAAAGCGTACCGCATTCACAAAGGCACATCCGATCGGTGCGGCGAGCAGTCGGGGCGGTGTCGTTCTGCAAATCCGTAGGTCCCTGGTTCGAGCCCAGGTCGGGGAGCCATAAAACTCGAAATGAATCAAGCACTTGGGTCGCAAGACTCAGGTGCTTTTTTCTTTCCCCTCGCGGGCCTGTGACGGATTTGTGCCATGAACGGCCAACTCCCCGGCACGCAGCACACTCAATCGCTCCGCATAGGGTGAGGGCGCCAGATGATCCGCGGCAAGCTGGGCAAGTGGCGTAGCGGCAATGCAGACTTCGAGATTGCCGGACTGCTCGATCAACAGCGTCGCTTGATCCGCGTGTCGACCAAATTCCCGTATGAGGTACAGCGGTTCACTGCGGCCCATGAAATCGGATGCTGACCGAGGTATATCAGAAGCGATTCTTGATCGGGCCACCGCTTCCCTTGAACAAGCCCTCTGGCTGGCACAATGACGCATGATTTGCTAATAAGTGATGCGAATATTAAACTAGCCGAATGCCGCTCACCCAGACCACCCGCATCCTCGAACTCGCCCACCGCCAGCGGCTGCTGAGCGCGGCTGACCTTCGCTCTCGCGGCTGGTCGCCGCAACTCCTCCTCAAGCTCCACCAGACCGGTCAGCTCCAGCGAGTCACCCGCGGCCTCTACAGCCTGCCAGACAGCGAGATGACCGAGCACCAATCGCTCGTCGAGGTTTGCCGGCGCGTGCCGAAAGCAGTGGTCTGTCTGCTGTCAGCGCTGCAGTTTCACGACATCGGTACTCAGCTCCCCCATGAGATCTGGATCGCGCTGCCAGAAGCAACGCAGACGCCCGCCATCGACTATCCATCGCTGCGCATCGCGCGCCTGCGCGGTGAGGCCTACAGCGAAGGCATCGAGACCATCGTGGAGCACGGTTCGACGATCCGCGTCTACAGCCTGGCCAAGACCATCACCGACTGCTTCAAGTTCCGCCACAAGGTCGGGCTCGACGTCGCTCTCGAAGCGCTCAAGGAAGCCTGGCGACAGCGCAAGCTGAACATCGATGAAGTGACCCGCTACGCCAAGATCAATCGCGTGGCCCAGGTCATGCAGCCCTACCTGGAAGCCGTCGTCGCATGACGGCCAAGCTCGGGGCCTCGGTGCTGGCTCGCCTGTTGAATCTGGCGAAGCAGCGCGGAGACGACTACAACCTGCTGCTGAACCGCTTCGCATTGGAACGCCTGCTGTGTCGCATCGCCGCCTCTGCCCACGCGGATCGCTTCCTGCTCAAGGGCGCCCTTCTCTTCTCGATCTGGTACGACCAGCCTCACCGTCCTACCCGTGACGCGGACCTGCTGGGCTCCGGCCCGGACGACGCCGAGACTCTGATCACCACATTCCGCGAAATCGCGGCCATCGAACTGGACGACGGCACCGTCTTCGATTCCGCGTCCGTTCGCGCTGACGTGATTCGCGAGGACAACCGCTACGGCGGGCTGCGCGTGCGCCTCACGGGCCGCATCGGCAACGCGCGCTGCGCACTGCAGATCGACGTGGGCTTCGGCGACGCGGTCACGCCCGAACCCCAGACCGTGGTGTTCCCCGTGTTGCTGGACGACATGGCCGCGCCAACGCTCAAGGTCTATCCCGTCTACACCGTCATCGCCGAGAAGTTCCACGCGATGACGGTGCTCGGCTTGGCCAACACCCGCATGAAGGACTTCTTCGACATCGCGGTCATCGCGCAGCGGACCGACCTAAACGGCGCAACGTTGGCGCGCGCGATCGCCGCGACTTTCACGCGCCGCGGTACCGCATTGCCCACCGAGCCGCCGGTGGCACTCACCGAGGGTTTTGGCAACGACGCTGCAAAGCAGCGCCAGTGGCAGGCTTTCCTTAACAAGGGCCGTATCACCGCCGGTTCCCTGACGGAGACCGTCAGCCTGCTTCACGTGTTCCTGTGGCCGGCGACCCAAGCGGCCGCCAGCGGCAGCGGCGCCACCGCAACATGGAAGGCTTCAGCCCGACAATGGCGCTGAGTTTCAATGCGCAGACAGTTGCCGACAATTGTCCTGAAACCGCCAGAACTACGACGTATGAAGCGTCCGAACCGGCCATCGCAGCGGGCCGAGACGCAGAAGCGGACGCCGTCGCAGTCACTCGCCCCGCAGGTGCAGCGCGACTTCGCGTCGATGCGGCAGCACCCGGCATTCCCAGCGGTAAATGACGTAGCGGCGATCGTATTCGCCGTCTTCAAACGACCGGCGCCTCACTACACTTGCGTTGCCATCCACTGCTGGTCACATTCACATGTTCATCCACAGCGCACTTTTCTGGCTACGCAAGGAACTCACTCCGGCAGAGCGCGAGACCTTCGCATCCGAGGTTCGCCGCCTCGCGAAGATCCCCTACCTCGAGCGAGGCTTCGTCGGCACTCCCGCGCAGACCGAACGCCGCGCTGTCGCGGATCATTCCTTTGACTATGCGACGTCACTTCACTTCAAATCTCTGGAAGACCACGAGTTCTACCAAAGCAAGTGCGAGCATCACGCGAGGTTCGTTTCAACCTGTGGGTCTTTATGGGAGCGCGTTGTCATCCACGACATCGATCCGCTCGATTGACAGCCAGACTTCTATCGCACTCAGGCCACGTTCACCAGTTGTGCCACCAGCGCCTCGATCATGCGGGGCAGGTCGTACGGAAAGCGCGCCGTGATGAGGTTGCCGTCGACCACGCAGGGTTCGTCGACAACGATGGCACCCGCGTTCTCCAGATCGATCTGAATGTTCCAGACGGCCGTTGCCCGCTTGCCGCGCAGCATCCGGGCGCTGACCATGACCCAGGGCCCGTGGCAGATACCGCAGGTCGGCTTGCCCGCCGCGTGCATGTCGCGCGTGAAGTCTTGGGCGTGCTTGTCGGCACGCAGGAAGTCGGGATTCCAGCAGCCTCCGGGCAGGATCACCGCGTCGTAGTCGGCGACCTTGGCATCGACGAGATAGTTGTCGATCTTCAGCCACCCGGCGTTCTCCATCAGGCGGACGGCCAGCACGTGGGTCTCGGCGATGGCCGGGAAGCGCAGGCCCAGGCTCTCCGGGAACGGCCCGATCTTCGGCGCAACGATGTGGACCGTGGCGCCGTGCTCGCGCAACCAGCGCATCGAGCCGAGGATCTCGACCTCCTCAACGCCATTGGTGCAGCAGATGGCAACGCGCTTTCCGTTCAGCAGACGCGGATCGGACGGCGCATCGAAGAGAAAATGATTGAGTTCGCGATTCAACTCGCCATCGGCCATGGCAAGCAGTTCGGTCGAGATCGACGGAACCGGCGAAGCCGACATGAACTGCTGCATGCGTGCGAGCGCCGCGTGCTGCGCATGGGTCGTGGGGGTGGTCTGATTCATGGGTGGTCCTTCACGGTGAAGAGTTGGGGCGCGACTCGAACCGCCCGCGGAAGACAGGCCAGGCCTGTGGGTTGACGCAGTTCGGCGGCATCTCGCCGCGCAACAGACGCGCCACCGCGAGCACGACAGCATGCCCCATGCGCAGCATGCTGTCTTGGGTGATGCCCGCGACATGCGGGGTGATCAGCACCTGTTCCATCGCCCAACAGGGGTGATCGTCACGCAGCGGTACCGTGTCGAACACATCCAGCGCTGCACCGGCGAGGCGTCCCGACCTCAGCGCCTCGATCAGTGGCTCCTCTTGAACGACGGGGCCTCGCGCTACGTTGATGAGACACGCGCCGCGCTTCATCAACGCCAGCTCCGAGACCCCGATCAGTCCCCGGGTCGCATCGGTCAGCGGGCACGCCAGCACCACGAAATCACTTTGCGCGAGCAACTCGGGCAAAGGCACGTGCCGCGCAGTCAGCTCGCCCGGTGGCAACGGGGATCGCGTGTGCGCCAGCACCGTCATCGACAGGCCCGCGCCACACAAGCGCGCGATCGCTTGCCCGACGTGGCCGAACCCCACCAGCCCGAGAGTGCGCCCTGCGAGTTCGAAACCCGCATCTGCGAAGGCACGCGCCTTGGCCCAGCCGGCACTGCGTTCGCGCAGCCGCAGCCTCATCGGCGCCACCTGGCGCGCCAACTGCAACATGCTGTGCAGCACGTGCTCTGCGACCGTGTTCGCGTTGACACCCGGCACATTCGCTACGAGCACGCCATTTTCAGTGGCTGCAGCAATCGGGATCATGTCGACGCCGGCACCGTGCCGCACCGCGCCCATCAGGCTCGTGGCCGCATCGAAGATGTTGTCGGGCAACTGCGCCCGCACCACCACCACCTCGCAGCCGATGGCACACGCCCGCAGGGTGTCGGTTGCAGTGTTCGGCGCGATGATGAGCTCGCCCTGCTCCGCCAAGCGTGCCTGGGCCTGCGGATGAATGGCTTGGGTGAGCAGGATGCGCGGCATGCAAGCTCCAGGCGTCAGCGACGGATGCTGCGTACGGGCGTCTTCGACGGGGTTCGCTTGGAGGCCGCCCTGCCCTTCGGAGCCGGCGACGAGCCCTCGGAGAAGAACATCCGGAAGTACGCGTCCACGCCCTTCAGGTGACGGCGCAGAATTTGCTGACCCAGTTCGGCATCCTGCGCCTCAATCGCGCCATACAACTGCAGATGCTGTGCGTGCGAGCGTTTGCTCTGCTGCGGCTCGTGGAAGTAGATCTCGCGCCGCTTGCGCGACATGAGGTAGAACACATTGATGAAGCGCAGCAGCACATCGTTCTTGGTGGCCGCGACGATGGCCTTGTGGAACTGCGGGTCGAGTTCGGCCAATGTCTCGCCGCGGGCAATCGCGGCCGCGCTGTCGCGCAGAATCTGTTGCAGATCGTCGAGGTCGGCCTGGGTGCGGCGCAAGCAGGCCAGACGCATGGCTTCGCTCTCGAGCACGCTGCGCAACTCGACCGATTGCGCAACCTCGGTCGACAACAGCGGCGTGTTGGTTTCGGCGAACAGCACCATCGCCTCGATACTTCGCTCGGCCCCATAGAGCTGAAGGTAGACGCCCGACTTGGGCCGACTCTCGACAATGCGCAGTGTGTCGAGCCGGATCAGCGCCTCGCGCACCGCGCTGCGGCTCATGCCGAACAGCGCCGCGAGGTCACGCTCCGAAGGCAGTTTGTCACCGGGCTTGAAACCACGCTCGCGGATCAGCTCGAGCAGCTTGGCGGTTTGCTCAAGGCCTTCCATCGAATCAGGCGCTCTTGCGGTAACGTGCAACGAAGTCATCACGGATTGTGATGCCCAGGCCCGGTCGGTCGGGGATCGCGAGCATGCCGGCCTCGACCGTGAAGCTCTCTTCGATCAACTCGTGGATCATCGGGTTCGCGCCCAGTGAGAACTCGAGAATGTGCGTCGCCGGCGAGGCCGCCGCCACGTGCAGGCCGGCGGCGAACGCCGGTGCGCCGGCCCACAAGTGCGGCGCCAGGCGCAGATTGGCCGCGCTCGCGAGCGCCGAGATCCGCATTGTCTCGGTGATGCCGCCGCAGATGCCAAGGTCGGGTTGCAGGATGTCGGCGGCCCGCAGATCGATCAGCTCGCGGAAGTCGAAGCGCGTGCATTCGCTCTCACCGGTGGCGATCGGGATGTGCGTGCTGGCGCGCACCTCGGCCAGGCCGCGCTTGTCGTCGGCTGTCACCGGTTCTTCAAACCACGCCAGGTCGCAGTCGCGCACGAGGCGGCAGAACTGCTTCGCCTCCGAAACGGTGTAGGTGCCGTGTGCATCGACCATCAGATCGATGCCCGCTCCGAGCGCTTGGCGCGCCGCGATCACGCGTTCGGCCGATGCCGCCGGCGAGCCGTCGAACACGCCGATGCGCATTTTCACGGCCTTGAAGCCGCCTTGGTCGACATAGCCCTGCAGTTGTGCGCCGATCCCCTTGGCGTCGGCCCAGCCGCCCGACGCGTACGCCGGCATGCGTTCGGCCTTGCGCCCGCCGAGCAGTTGCCACACCGGGGTGTTCAATGACTTGCCGAGGATGTCCCACAGCGCGATGTCAATGCCCGAGATCGCCGAAATCGACACCCCGCGCCGACTCATCGCCGGGAACACGTGGCCGCGCGCCACGGCGTAGTGGGCACGCGTGCCGCTGTACAGGCCCTCCCAGATGCGCGTGATGTTGCGCGGGTCTTGGCCGATGAGTCCGGGACCGAATTCATCGTTGATGACAGCGACCACACCATGGTAGTCACCCGGGCTGCCGGCCGAGACCTTGGCCTCGCCGACGCCGCTGACACCGGCATCGGTCTCGATGCGCACCAGCGCGGTGTCGAAGGTTGCGGCACGGCCGAAATCGCTGACGTGCTGCCGCTCCTCAGCGATTGGAACCCGCAGCCAGATCGCTTCGACACGCGTGATCTTCATGGGAAGGGCCGCGGTCAACGCTTCGAGAACTGTCGATACAACTCAGGCTGAAACCAGCGTTCGCGCGCCGAGTAGCGACGCTCGGCCGCGATCGTCGGCGGCGGCTCGCGCTCAGCGGCCGAGTGAAACGTGAGTTCGAGTTGAACTCCGTTCGGGTCGAACACGAACAGCTGCCACAGCGGCGTGGCCGGCACGATGTTTTCGCGATAGGCCAGGCCGTACTTCTCGAACTGCGCCTTGAAGTTGCTGTAGCCCTGGCAAACCACCGACACGTGGTCGATGGCGGCCGTGCCCATCTGGACCGAACCATCAGCTTCCTTTGCCGCATCGCCCGCGTACAGGTGGAAGATCGCGTCGGCCCCTGCCTGGGCCGGCTTGAGCCACGCACCGGGGAACCCGATGGGTGGCCGATCGGCCACGACCATGCCCAACACTTCGGTGTAGAAAAGCACGGTCGCCTCGAGGTCGGCGGTCTTGATGGCGGTGTGGAAAAGTTTGCCGAACAGCATGTCCTACCCCTGTCTCGCGAACCCGCGAAGCCCTTACATCAGCGGGCGCAAGACCTTCACCGACTGCTCGAACAGCCCGGTGTAGAACTTGTCGGCCAACAGGTTGGAGCCGTGGTCGATGATGAACTTCAACTGCTCGGGTGACACGTCGACCGGATTCGTCTCCACCTGGTTGCCGTAGGGGTTGGCCGGGGTGCGGTCGATCGTGGCCACGAACTCCAGTGTCAGCGCGCCGGTGTAGCCCACCGACTTGATCGTCTCCACGATCGCCGGAAAGTCGAGCATGCCCATGCCGGGTGCGAAGCGGTTGTTGTCGGCGATGTGAACATCGTAGATGCGGCCCTTGCACTTGCGGAAGGCTTCGTGGATGTCGCTCTCCTCGATGTTCACGTGGAACAGGTCGAGACACACACCGCAGTTCGGGCCGACCGCATCGGCCAACGCCAGCGCCTGGTCGCCACGGTTGATCAAATAGGTTTCGAAGCGGTTCAGCGGTTCGATCGCAATGCGGATACCGGCCTTCTCGGCGTGCGCATAGACCTCTTTCACGCCTTCGACCAGCCACTTCCATTCTTCGTCCGGCGTGCCGTCGGCCACCACTTTGCCGACCGTGGCCGGCACCAAAGTGATGATCTGGCCATCGAGTTCCTTCGCAAAGGTGACGACGCGCTTCATGTAGTCGACCGTTTTCTCGCGCTGCGCCATGTCCTTGGCTGCGAGGTTGCGCTCACCCAGCGTCAAGGTGACGGAGCCCCAGCACGTGCGGCCGTTCTCCTTCAACAGTGCGCGCACTTCCTTGGTATTGAATTGCTCCGGCTCACCCGAGATCTCGAGTGCGTCGACGCCGGTCTGCTTCATGCGTTCGATCGTGCGTTTGATCGATTCGGGCCGCATCCAGTTGTGGGTGGCGATCAATTGCGACATGGCTTGTCTCCTGTGGATCAACGCGGACCGAGCCGATCACCGGTCCGCGGGTCGAAGAAATGCAGTTTGTCCTGCGCGAATGAAAATTGAACCGCCTGGTTGACAGTGACGTTCGAGTCCGCCGGAATCGTCGCACGCAGCATGTGCTCGCCGGCACGGATGATCGCGATGATCTCGACCCCGTGATGCTCGGCGCCGTAGATCGTGCCGCTGATGCCGCCCTCGGCGACCATCTTCACGTCTTCGGGCCGGACCCCGACGCGCACACGTCGGTCGTCGGGAACCGGCAATGCGTCGAGCCGCGCGCGCGTGGCAGGTTCGAGCGCGAAGCCCAGCGCACCATCGCGCGCCGTTCCGGCCAACGGGTCGATCACCACGTCGAACATATTGATCGCAGGTGCGCCGACAAACGACGCCACAAAGGTGTTGGTGGGCGTGTTGTAGATCTCGTAGGGAGTGCCAACCTGAATCAGTTCGCCCTTGTTGACGATGCCGACGCGGTCGCCCATGGTCATGGCCTCGACATGGTCGTGCGTGACGAAGATCAAGGTCGTACCGAGGCGCTGCTGCAAGCCCTTCAGTTCCGCGCGCAGCAGCTCGCGCAACTTGGCGTCGAGGTTCGAAAGCGGCTCGTCCATCAGGAACACGCGTGGCTCGCGAACGATGGCGCGCCCGATCGAGACACGCTGCATCTCACCACCCGACAGGCGATCGGTGCGCCGATCCAGCAGGTGGGTGATACGCACTGTGGCCGCGGCCTTGGCAACGCGCTCCTCGATCTGCTGCGGGTCGAGATTGCGGAGCTTCGACTTGAGCGGGAACGCCAGGTTCTCACGCACCGTGTAGTTCGGGTACAGGGAATATTGCTGGAACACCAACGCCACGTCGCGCTGCGCGGCGCTCCATTCGTTCACCCGCTCGCCTGCGATGGCGATCTCGCCGGCGTCGGGTTGATCCAGCCCTGCAATGCAGCGCAGGGTCGTGCTCTTGCCCGCACCCGTGGGGCCGAGCAGCACGAAGAACTCGCGGTCGTGAATCTCCAGCGTGAGCGAATTGATGGCCTGCGCTGCGCCGTAGCGTTTGCTGATGCCTGTGAGGGAAACCTGGGCCATGAGTTCTACGCGGCGGCGCGCAGAAGCAGGCCGCTGCGCTTGTTGAAGAAGTGCGTGCGGGCGTCGTCGAGCGACAGCCACACCGGGTCCCCTTGCGCGCGGACGAACTGGCTCGGGGTGCGGGCACGCAGCGTCGCGCCCCTCTCGCCGGTGGTCGTGGTCGCGATGTCGACGATGTCGTAGGCACCCATCGGTTCGATCAGGTGCACCCGCGCGGCGATGGCGCCCGCCACCGGCGCGCGCGACACCGCAATGGCCTCGGGCCGGATGCCCATCATCAGTTCATGCGCCGCCACCCCTTCGGCGTGCAACTTCGCCGCAGCACGCGGGCCGAGCATGACGGCATCGCTCGTGCCGGGCAGGCGCAGGCAGGTGCCACTGCCAGTCGCCGTGATTTCGCAGTCGACCACGTTCATGATCGGGCTGCCGACGAATTGCGCGACGAAGAGATTGGCCGGTTCGTCGTAGACCTTGGTGGGGCTGTCGTATTGCTGCAGCAAACCGTCGTTCATGACGCCGATCTTGTCGGCCATCGACATCGCCTCGACCTGGTCGTGCGTCACATACACGGTGGTCGAGTCGTTCTCGATGTGCAGGCGGCGCAACTCGGCGCGCATTTCCTCGCGCAGCTTGGCGTCGAGCGCGCCAATCGGTTCGTCCATCAGCATCGCCGCCGGACGGCGCACCAGGGCGCGCCCGATCGTGACACGCTGCATGTCGCCACCGGCCAGGGCCGAGGGCCGCTTCTTGAGCAGATGATCGATGCGCAGCACCTTCGCCACGGCGG
>JBDTTU010000067.1:0-24087 GCA_039930465.1 Burkholderiales bacterium | reverse complement strand
CGTGCCGAGGCCGCACGGCTGGAGGCCGAACGCCACGAGCTGGCGCGACAGGAGTCCGCCCGACAGGAGTCCGCCCGGCAAGCAGCGGCCCGGCTGGAAGAGCAGCGGCGCGAGATCGCGCGGCAGGAAGCGGCTCGTGTTGACGCCGAAAAAAGCGAGACGGCGAAACGCGAAGCGGTGCTCCGGGCCATCGGGCGCCAGCTCGATGAAGAAGCTGCCCAGCGCGACGCGGCCAAGGCCGCCGCCCGCCCGCCCAATACGCTGCCCTATTCGTTGAGCACCGCACGTCGCGTCAGGCTGTGGGGCCGCAGCGACCCCAACGTGGAACTTGTCCTGTACGCGGAAGCGTGGGCTCGCAAGATCCAGTTCAACACCCCGGTCGACACGGTCCGCGAACTGGCGAAGCGGCCGCACGCGCAGCCCTTGGTGTCGGTGGCTGTTCGAAGCGACGGCTCGGTGGAGTCGGTGACCATCGTGGTCACCAGCGGTGTGGCGGAAGTCGATGAAGCGATCAGGCGCATCGTCGAAAGCCATGCACCCTACCCCGCGTTCCAGCCCGCACTGGCGCGCCAGTTCGACGTGATTGAAATCCGCCGAACCTGGGCCTTCGACTCTGCTATTCGGCTGCAGTGATTCAGCCGGAGCGGCGAGGTCTTCATGCCGCAGGCGCCGCAGCAAGGCGCTTGCAAAGCTCGCCAGCGGGTCGCCCGTGCCCCACTTCCCGCGCTTCGTCCACAAGCCCCCCGGCGCGGCCTTGACCGCCCGGTCTCTGCGCGCGTACCTTCGCGCCATGACACCCAGCCCTGCAACCGTGCCCGCCCCGCGCTGGGACCGCACCCGCCTGATCCCGACGCGCCGGCAGCTCGCACTGGTGGTGGTGCTCGCCATCGTTGCCGCGCTGGCGATGCTGCCGATCACCCAGAACCCGTACATCGAGCTGTTGGGAGAAACGCTGTTTGTCGGCATGGTGCTGCTGTTCGCTTTCACGCTGGCGGGCGCCTGTCGGCAGTCGCTTCTGCCCCGCTGGGTGGCGCAGGTGCTGGCGATCACGGTGGGCGCGGTGCTGTCGCCGCTGGTGGTGCAGCTGTTCGCGGCTGGCGGCGACTTCTCTGCGTTCATCGGCTCGCGCCCGCATGTGCGCGGCTACGTGCTGGTCACGCTGAGCGGTGCGCTGGTTGGCACGCTGTTCGGCCTGGGCGCGCTGTACCGCGAGCGTGACGCCGCGGTGCGGGCGCAGGCACTGCAGTTCGCGCTCGAACGCGAAACGCTGCAGCGCCAGGCCGCCGATGCGCGGCTGCAGCTGATGACGGCGCAGGTCGAGCCGCACTTCCTGCTGAACACGCTGGCCAACGTGCAGCAGCTCGTAGAGAGCGGTTCGCCTCGCGCCGCGCCGGTGTTTCGCAGCCTGATCGCCTACCTGCGTGCCGCCATGCCACAACTGCACCAGGCCGCACCCGCCACGCTGGGTGACGAAGAGCGGCTGGTGCGCGCCTACCTTGAGCTGATGCTGATGCGCATGCCCGACCGGCTTACCTTCACGGTCGAGGTCGAGCCGGCCTTGCGCGCGCTGCCGTTCCCGCAGATGGCCTTGTTGACACTGGTGGAGAACGCGGTTCGCCACGGCATCGACCCAAGCTGCGACGAAGGTCGCATTGACGTCGGCGCCCGGCGCGACGCAGGCGGTGCAGGTGTGCACCTGTGGGTGGCCGACACGGGCGTCGGCCTGGCGGAGCAGGGCGCGGGCAGCGGCACCGGGCTGCGCAATCTGCGTGAACGGCTGCAGGCATTCTTCGGGCCCGAAGCGCGGGTCGAGTTGTCGGAACAGACACCGCACGGCGTGCGCGCCGACGTTCACGTGATGCCGCCTGCTGCATGAGAGCGCCGACCGCACTCGTCGCTGACGACGAGCCTTTGCTGCGTGATCAGCTCGTTGCGCACCTCGCACGCTTGTGGCCCGAGCTGCAGGTGGTGGCGCAGGCGCGCAACGGCCGCGAGGCGGTCGAGCTGTTCGACGAGCACCTGCCGCAGGTGGTGTTCCTCGACGTGCACATGCCGGGCCTGAACGGCGTGGAAGTGGCGTGCTGCATCGAGCGGCGAGCCGAGCTGGTGTTCGTGACGGCTTTCGACCAGTACGCGGTCGAGGCCTTTCGCCACGGCGCCATCGACTACATCGTGAAGCCGATCGAAGAAGAGCGCTTGCGCGACACGGTGCAGCGCCTGCAGACCCGGCTGCGCCCACCGCACAAAGGCGCGGGCGAGGGCGAGGCGCCACCCGAGTACAGCGCCTTGTTGCAGCGCCTGGCCGAGCACTTGAAAGAAGAGCGGCGCCAGAACGGCGGCGCGCGCTCACACCTGCAGTGGATCAAGGCTTCGGTGGGCAACGCGGTGCGGCTGATCCCGGTGGAGCAGGTGCTGTACCTGCGCTCCGATGCGAAGTACACGGTGGTGGCCTGGGAAGGTGGCGAAGCGTTGATCCGCACCACGATCCGCGAGCTGGCCGACGCGCTCGACCCCGAACGGTTCGTGCAAGTGCACCGCTCGGCCATCGTCAACATGGCGCACGTGGACCGCTTCTCGCACGGCCCGGGAGATTCCGGCGAGGTGCACCTGAAAGGCCGCAGCGAGCGGCTCGGCGTGAGCCGCAGCTACGTGCACCTGTTCCGGCAAATGTGAAGCGCACCCATCGCGCGGCCCATCATTTCGTCAAGGCTGGCGGTAGGCCTGCACCGTTTCCCAGGCCACCGCCTGCAGGTGCGCGGCCACGTCGGCCGGCAGCCCGGCGGTGTAGCGGTTGCCCACCGGCGACGGGCCGTAGACCGAAGCGAGCACCGTGCAGGCAGCGAGGTAGGTGCCCATCAGGGTGGGGTGCCGCTTGTCGGGTTGGTACAGGCTCAGGTCGGGGCGCATCGCGATCGAGCGTGCGAACGCCAGCCCGGCCGGAACGACCTTGGCGTGGTTGTCGGCGCCGGCCTTGGTGTACGCGGCGGCGAGCATGCCGGTCATCTCGGGCTTGTCGGCGTAGGCCCACGACATGAAGAACACCGGCTCGGCGCCGTGCTTGCGAACGATCGCGCTGTCTTTCTCGGCGTACTCGAAGAAGATCTTCGAGAGCTGCGGGTGGATCGGGCACTGGCTGCAGTCCATGATGATCACCACGTCGAACGGTTTGTCGAAGGTGTTGAAGACGACGTTGTTCTCGGCATCGAAAGAGTACGAACCCACGCCGCCCGGCTTGAAGTGCGTTTCCACGTCGTGCCAGTTGATGCCCGAGCCACTGATCGTGGCCGAGGTGGCGCGGTAGCCTCTTTCGCCCGGGTGAGCGGCCGCGAGCAGCCTCCCCACGTGGCCGTGCATGCTGTTGTTGTAATAGAAGAAGCTGTTGCCGACCCACAGCGCCGTCTTCGGTGGCCCGGCCGGTTTGGCGGGCGCCGCGGCCGGGGCTGCGCAACCGGCCAGGGCGAGGGCGAGCAGCACGGTGGTGGCGAGCGCGAACAGATGGCGTGAGGCGGTGAGCAAGGGTTGGTGAAGGTGTCGCATCGCGCTTGTCTCCGGGGCCGATGATTTGTGGGTGGCGCGGGCCGATGGTAGTGCTTGCAAGTTCACAGCAGGCCTTCGTGGAAACAACGGCTTCGCTGACAGTCCTTTTCGCAACGACTGTCGAACATCAACTGGCGCATGCCCGGCAAGCGATGGCCTCGGTGTTCCTTTGTTTCGGAGAGGGCTTCGGCGATACGCTGAACAGGCCATGAGGGCGGGCATCGTGCGAGGCTGGGCGCGCGCCATGCGCTGTACTCACGCGCTCGTGAGCTCAACCCGGCACGCTGGTCTGGTCGAACTCGCAATTGGTCGCCCGTCGGCGCCGTGACGCTCAACCCCGAACGCGACTCGATCGTCAAGACGCATTCGGCAGCATCAGATATACAGCCGCTGGCTGCATGAACGAGGCGACAACTACCTTGACGCGCGCCGCGGTGTGTAGGGCAACGAGCTCACCATGCCGACCCAGAGCTGCCCGCGGCTTGCCGGCGATGCTCGACCGGCGTACTGCAAAAGCGGTCGCAGCCTACGCCGAAAGCAATCCTGCAATCGGTCGTCTGCCAGACTTCTATCGGAACTCTAAGACGGTCTAATTTGACCGGAATATTCCACACCAGCTATCGTTGCTTCGTTAAGAAATTCTTGAAAGAGCAACTGACCAATCGGGGACAAAATCCGGTCGTGCCGCTTCACGAGAAAATAAGGTTCACTGCGCGATTGAAATCTCAAAGGCAATATAGTTGTAATACCTGATGCCGTGCAAAACTGTGCTACGTCGACAGAAAGCACCGCCACCATCGTTGGTTTACGCTGCAGCATGGACAACGTCGCAAACAAGGAAGTTGTTTCAAGCAGGTTCAGTGGAAACTGAAGCCCTGCTTCGTGGAATTCTCGTTCCAACAATCGGCGCATCGGCATGTTGGCGGAATAAACAATCCACGGTGTATTCGCCAGATCAGACAGGTCAAGGCGCCTTGCCTTGGCCAGCGGATGCTCAGCACTCGCGACGACGGACAATTGTTCGTTTCTTATATTGACGCTGGCATAGAGTTCTGGCCTCTGACTGATGCTGGTGCGGCATATGGCCAGATCGAGTCGCCCATCGTCGAGAAGGCGCAGCAGCCGGGCGCTGGTGTCCTCGACGATCTGTATGGAGGTGTTCGGACGTTTCCCCAGGAAACGGACAAGCACATCAGTCAACAGCGGCACCGCGCCCATGATTGCGCCGATGGACAGCCGACCGCCATGTCCTTGAAGGATCCCTCCCATTTCTTCACGCAGTTGCGCCACGTCGGTGGTGATCAGGCGCGCATAGCGAATCGCACAACGCCCCAAGTCATTGGGTTCGAGCCCTCGATTCGTCCGAACAAACAGGATGGCTCCGAGCGCCCCTTCGATTTCCTGCAAGGCTTTGGTGGCCCCGGGTTGGCTGATCGCGACCTGTTCGGCGGCTTTCAGCAGCGAGCCCTGGTCGTCAAGCGCTACCAGCAGGCGCAAGTGCTTGAGGCGCAATCGCGAAACGATGGATGCCAGCGAAGGGATCATTTGTATAACAGATTGCTATATCAGTATCGAAACAAATCACTATGAGAGCTGCGTGGGGTGCACTATTGTTCGGGTATATATAGGCCAACTTCACCCGAAAAGTAATTATATTTTATGGCGCTTATAAATTACATAACACAGGTGCAGTTCGGTTATGGCGCACTCGACCTGCTGCCTCAAGAGTGCGCGCGCCTGGGGATAATAAATCCCTTGATAATTACGGATCGCGGCGTGCGCGCCGCAGGAATTGTTGAACGAGTTATAGAAAAACTTCAGTCCGCGTCTCCTGTAACGGTGTTTGACGAAACACCACCCAATCCCGGCGAGGGCGCCGTGCGAGCGGCCGCCACCATGTATCGCGACGGGCGCTTCGACGGAATTATCGCCGTCGGTGGGGGATCCTCAATCGATCTTGCCAAGGGTGCGGCATTGTGCGCCACGCATACCGGCACTCTTGCAAGCTACGCTGCCATCGAGGGTGGGGTGGCACGCATCACTTCTGCTTGCGCGCCGGTGATTGCAATTCCGACAACCGCTGGCACCGGCAGCGAGGTTGGCCGCGGTGCCATCCTCATTCTGAATGACGGCAGAAAAGTCGGCATCATTTCCCCCCACCTTGTTCCCAAGACTGCCATCTGCGACCCGGAGCTGACGCTCGGCCTGCCGGCCCTGTTAACTGCAGCAACCGGCATGGATGCCGTCGCGCATTGCATCGAGACTTTCCTGTCGCCTGCATTCAACCCGCCTGCCGACGGCATTGCACTCGACGGCCTGGCACGAGGATGGCGTCACATCGAGCGCGCCGTCGCCAATCCGAATGACCGGGAGGCACGCCTGAACATGATGAGCGCGTCAATGCAGGGTGCGATGGCATTTCAGAAGGGGCTCGGTTGCGTGCACAGCTTGAGCCACGCACTGGGTGGCATAGATTCAAGACTGCATCACGGAACCCTCAATGCCATCTTTCTGCCTGCGGTGGTGGAATTCAATTCAGAAGCCGAATCGGTCAAGGGAGAGGCCAAGCTGCAGCGCATAGCCCATGCGATGGGACTGTCGCATGCAGACGAGATAAGTGGTGCGCTGCGGGCGATGACCATCCGCCTCGGCTTGCCAGTGGGTCTGGGCGCCCTTGGCGTATCACCCGACTTGTTCCCGCGCATAGTCACCGGCGCCAAGGCGGATCACAGTCATGCGAGCAATCCGCGTGTGGCGAGCGACAAAGACTATCTGTGGATGCTGGAGCAATCCATTTAGGAATCACATTTAGTGCTCCGATTCATCGGATGCGGCAACCGTCAATATCAAAGATGAATAAACAAAACAGCAGCTGAAAAAAAAACTACAAAGCGCACCGCGGAAAACAAGGGACAAGAATGACAAGGGAAAAGAGCGCACTCCAGAAGCTCCTAGAGCATCTCCTGGTATTCGGCATGTCGATCATGGGGCTGATGGTCCTCGGCAACGTGATCTTGCGCTATGTATTCAATTCGGGTTTGGACATCTCCGAGGAAGTGTCTCGATTCATCTTCGTCTGGTTGACTTTCGTTGGCAGCATCGTCGCCCTCAAGGACGGGTTGCATCTGGGGGCCGACAGCGTGGTTCGACGCCTTCCCAAGCCGTGGCGGATGGCTTGCTACTGGCTCAGCCACGCGCTGATGCTCTGGTGTTGCTGGCTGATCTGGACAGGCAGTTGGACGTTGACAAAAATCAATATGAACAACGTGGCGGCAGTGTCAGGAATACCCGTTGCCGCGATGTACGGTGCGGGTTTGGTGGCGGCCGCCCTCATGGCGCTGATTCTTGTCGGAAATCTGTGGCGCTGCCTGAGGGGCGATATGCGCGACAAGCCTGTCTCGACCGACGTTGAATACGGCGTGTCCCATGAACAGAAAACGCCGGGGATCTCGAAGTGAGCGTCTTCGTATTCCTCGGTTCGCTGCTTGGCGCCATGGGCCTGGGGATGCCGATCGCCTTTGCCTTGTTGGTCTGCGGTATCGCATTGATGCTTCAGGCGGGCAACTTCGACTCGCTGATCCTGGCTCAGAAGCTGATCGATGGCGCCGACAGCTACCCGCTCATGACGATCCCATTCTTCCTTCTCGCCGGCGAGTTGATGAATGCAGGCGGCCTGTCGCGCCGCATCGTGGCCGCCGCAATGGCTCTCTTCGGCCACCTGCGAGGCGGGCTCGGCTACGTGGTCATCGGTACAGGCGTGCTGCTGGCGAGCATGTCAGGTTCCGCGATCGCCGATACCGCCACACTGGCCGTCATGTTGCTGCCGCTCATGCGGGAAGCGGGCTACAGCGTCAACCGCTCGTCTGGCCTGATAGCAGCCACCGGCATCATCGCGCCCATCATTCCGCCATCGGTCGGCTTTGTCTTGTTCGGCGTTACTGCCAACGTTTCGATTGCCAAACTGTTCCTGGCGGGCATCGTTCCGGGGCTTCTGATGGCGGCTTCATTGGTCGCTGCCTGGTGGTGGCTGGCAAGCAAGGATTCGTTCACGCTGCCGTCGAAGCAGTCGAGGGCCGAGACGCGACGCGCCTTGATCAACGCGCTCTGGGCGATCGGGCTACCGGTCTTCATGGTCGGCGGCCTCAAGTTCGGCATCTTCACGCCTACAGAAGCAGGCGTGATCTCAGCCGCCTATGCATTGCTGGTCAGCGCGGTCGTCTACCGCGAACTGTCGCTGAGCGCGTTGTACGAGGCAGTTCTCAGCGCGACAAAGACTTCCGCAGTCATCATGTTGCTGGTAGCGGCCTCCAGTGTGCCGGCCTGGCTGATCACTGCCGCCAACGTTCCTCAGCAAGTTGCTTCGCTGTTGCAACCCTTCATGGACAGCCCGATCCTGCTGATGCTGGTCATCGCCCTGTTCGTGACGGCGATAGGCACGTCGATGGACTTTGCCCCGTCCATCTTGATCCTCACCCCGGTCTTGATGCCTGTCGTGAAAACGGCCGGAATTGATCCGGTCTATTTTGGGGTCATGTTCATCATGACCGCCGCCATCGGCCTGATCACGCCACCTGTTGGTGCGGTACTCAACACCGTGTGTGGCGTGAGCAAGATCTCGATGGAGGATGCCGTCAGGGGCGTACTTCCGTTCCTGATTGCAGAGTTGTTTGTGCTGCTGCTTTTGATCCTTTTCCCAGCACTGGTAACCGTTCCCGCTGCCTGGTTTTATTGATTCATCAACCGCTTTTCAAACGAAGGAGACAAAAATGAAAATCACCAAAATAATCGCTGCGTCGTTCGCGTTCCTTGTCCTCAGCGGCGCTCACGCCGAAGAGATAAAGATGGGCTATGTACCTACCGAAGAACACCCCGTCGGGCAGGGTGTCAAACGTTTTGCCGAACTCGTCAAGGCCAAAACGGGTGGGCGCATCACGGTCGCCACCTACTCCAGTGCAAAGCTTGGCAGCGAGCCTCAAATGCAATCGTCGATCCAGGGCGGTATTCTGGAAGTCATGGTCGGCCCGACGTCCAACCTGGTGGGCTCGATCAAGGAATTCGGCATCTTCGATCTTCCGTTCTTCTTTGACGACTTCAAGAAAGTCGATGCAGTGATGGACGGGCCTGTCGGCGCCCAACTGTTCAAGAAGCTTGAAGCCATCAACATGGTTGGCCTGGCGTACTGGGACAACGGCTTCCGCCACATGACCAATTCCAAACGAAAGATCACCAAAACGGAGGACATCGATGGCCTGAAAATCCGTGTCATACCGAACCCTGTGTTCATTGCCACCTTCAAGGCGCTCAACGCCAATCCAGTGCCCATGCCCTACACCGAGCTCTACAACGCCCTGGAGAGCAAAGCCGTAGACGCGCAGGAAACGCCGGTCGGTCTGATCGAAGCCAGCAAGTTCTACGAAGTACAGAAATACCTGACGCTGACCGGCCATGCTTACACCGCGTTCGTGGTGCTGGCCAGCAAGAAATGGTTTGACCGCCTCTCCCCAGCAGACCAGAAGCTTGTGCTCGATGCCGCGCATGAATCGGCGCCTTACCAGCGCAAATTGTCGCGAGACGCCGCCGACAACATCGCACACAAGGTGCTCAAGGACCAAGGCATGGACGTGACGACGTTGGCGCCGGCCGAGCAAGCAAAACTTCGCGAAATGGTCAAGCCGGTGGTGGCAAAGTATTCCGAAGTCATCGGTGCAGACCTGATCAAACAGGCGCGCGAAGACATGGCCAAGGCTAAATAGACAGCGGACCCAAAATAGTGGTTGGGGGCGTGCTGCTGCGCCCTCAACCGCACACCCTTGCGCAAAGCGACTCCGCGTTTCCCGGACGCGGTCGTATCGAGTTGGCTCGGCAAACCCTCTAGGAATTCGCAGTTCAGAGCTGTAAGTCGCCTTCCTGCCACGAGCCGCCCGTGGCGGCGTCTGGACGAACGTCGCTTGATGGCCGACTGCGGCCAGCCGGCTCCGCCGATCAAGCGATCGCACCCGCTGCATTGCTGGCCGTGGCTGCGCGACGCCGACGTCAGTGAGGGTCGACCTCAGCCCCACCCCCAGACTTCCACGGCGGCGGCCTTGCGCCACGTCACTGACACTCGATAGCTCTTGCCCAAGCGGCCAAGGTCAAGCTCTGGCGTTGGCAGAGTTGCGGAAGGCCACCTGCAGGGACCGATCGACATCGCGCAGGGGCCAAACAGCAAGATCCTCGTAGTGAACAAGGTCGGCGACCCGTTGATCCAGGTCGATCCGAAGCGCGTTGTGCAGACCATCGTCACGCAAGGCGGCTTGCTCAGCGGCATTCTCAGCGGCATTCGCAGCGTGGAGGTATTCGGTGCTTGAAGGACTCGAGCAGGTTCTCGCTGATGCGGCCTTCGCTCCGGCTTGGCTTCTGGCACCGACTGTGCCGACGCCGGCAAATGTCGGAGCGACAGGCAACCGCACACAAAGCCGGTCAGCACAACAATGCTCGAGAAGCAGTCGGACAGAAGCCGGTGAAACATTCCTACCTGCAATCAAACCAGACCCAAGCACAAAGCGCCGCTCCGACGAGGTACAGAAGCCAGGTCTCGGATACCGCGTAGGGGAACAGCATGAGCGCCAAGCCGATCCATCGGGTCTTCTGCCGCTCCGTGCGCTTGCCGAAACGGTAGGCCCATATGCCGATCAGTCCGAAGAGCACGGCGCCGAAGAGGTAGGCTGGGCTCGGAAGGGAGAGGCCCAGCGCTTGGGCAGTGGTGAGTGTGTCCATTGGGCCATTGACCGCAGCGTGGATGGTAGCCCTTGGGCGTTCCAGCGCCGATCGGTCTGAGCGCGTGCATGCGCAGCACCGGTCGCGCCATCTGCGAAACTCCATTCATGCGCTTGCCGAATCTTCTTGCCACCCGCTTCGGCCGATTGACGGCCTTCTTTTTTCTCTACGTCACCGAAGGCATACCGCTCGGCTTCGCGGCCACCGCGGTTGCCGCGCAGTTGCGCCGGCAAGACGTGGGGCCGGCCGAGATTGGCGCTTTTGTCGGGTCGTTCTACCTGCCCTGGGCCTTCAAGTGGGCTTTCGGGCCGTTCATCGACGTGTTCGTCTCCGAGCGCCTGGGCCGGCGGCGTGGCTGGATCCTCGGCACGCAGATCATGATGATCGTCACGCTGCTGGCCTGCATGGGCCTGGACCTGCCGGCCCAGCTCGGAGTCTTCACGGCCGTGCTGCTCGTGCACAACAGCTTCGGCGCGATGCAAGACGTGGCGATCGACGCGCTCGCCGTCAACACCTTGCACGAAGATGAACGGGGTCTTGCCAACGGTGTGATGTTCGGCGGCGCCGCCATCGGTACCGCGGTGGGCGGCGCGGGTGTGTTGTTCCTGATTCCGGCCATCGGGCTGCAGGGCGGGTTCGTGTTCGTGGCCGCGTGCATCGCGGCGGTCACGGTCTGCATCGTGTTGCCGCTGCGCGAGCCGGCCACGCCGGTCGCCGAGCGGCGTTCGGCCGGTCTGGCCGCGGCAGCGCGCGAGATGAAACACTTTTCGGTGGAAGCGTTCCGCAGCTTCCTCGGCACGCGTGGTGCTTTCGCTGGCGTGTTCTTCTCGTTGCTGCCGGCCGGGGCCATGAGCATGGGGCTGGCGTTGCAGTCGAACCTGGCGGTCGAAGTCGGCATGAGCGACGACAGCCTGGCCTGGCTCAGCGTCTGGTCGCAGGTGATCGCGGCTGCGTGCATGGTGATCGGCGGTTATCTTTCCGATCGCTGGGGCCGGCGCCGCACGCTCTTTGTCTACCTGGCGCTGATGAGCTTGCCGGTGCTCTACATGATGGGGGTGCTGACCGAGCAGAACTGGATCATGCCGACCAGCGCGGCCGACGCCGTGAAGCGCGTGGCCACGCCAGCGCTCGTGACTGCGGTGTGGGTGGCGACACTGCTCTACGCGGTGGCGCAGGGCCTGATGTACGGCACCCGCTCGGCACTGCTGATGGACGTGACCAACCCGGCCGTGGCGGCCACGCAATTCACCGCCTACATGGCGATGATGAACCTGGCGATTGCCTATTCCGCCACCTGGCAGGGCATTGCGATCGAAGCACTGGGCTACCCGAAAACGCTGCTGATCGACGCGATCACCGGCGTGCTGTGCCTGGCCTTGCTGCCCTTCATCAAGCCCGCCGCGAACAGGGCCGGCGACGGTGGCGGCGCGCGTCGCGCGCGCGTGCTGGCCGGTGTGCTCGCGCTCGCCTGCCTGGCCTGGCTGCCCTACCGCGGTGGGGTGTGGAATTCTGGCGCGGCAGCGCCAATCTTCGAAACCTTGTTCACGCTGATTTTCGTGGCCTCGGCCGTGTTCCTGGCCACCGGCGCGGCCGTGCTCGGCGCCAGCGCCAGCGCGCTCGGCCGGCTCGGCCTGGTGCTGGCGCCGCTGCTGCTGTTGATGTACCTGCGGCGCTGGTGGCCGCAGGCCGAGTGGCTGTACTACGCGGTGCCGGCAGCGGCGGCGTTGGTGCTGGCGGCGCAGGCGCGCCTGCCGTGGCAGGCGTTGCGGGTCGCTGGCGTCACGCCAGGCCATCCGCTGGGGCTGGCGCAAAGCAGCTGATCGATTCGGCCGGGAGGTCTGCGTGCCCGGCTTTGGAAAAGAGCAGCGGGCCGCGGCGGTGTAAGGCATCTGCGCTGCGTCGTGTGGGCCGGGCGCCGCCTTTCCCGGGTGGGACCGCGCCTACACCAACGCGGCAGCTTCGCCGATTCCGGCGCGCTGCGTTGCGCCCCAAGCTCCGTTCCATGCGTGAACGCAACCCGCGTTCGCCACACCAACTGGAGACTGATCGTGCTCTACACCATTGCCGTGATTCTTCTCGTCCTGTGGCTGCTCGGCATGGTGACTTCGTTCACCGCCGGTGGGCTGCTCCACATTCTTCTGGTCGTCGCCGTGGTCGCGGTCGTGTACCAGCTGGTCACCGGCCGCTCGATCGGCTAGCGTGATGCGCCTGGGCGTGCCGCTCGCCACATTGCTGTGTCTGGCAGCTTGTGCCAACGTGAGCCCCGGCGGGGCCGCGAACACCTGGTCGCGCTCGATGGAAAACAAGCGCATCGTGCTCGAACGCGGCGCGGGTGACAGCGGCATCTCGGTGCTTCGCACCGACGACAACCAGCTGCAGGTGAACGTGCCGAGCGAGTTTTCCTTCGACCCCGAAAGCGCCGATGTCAAACCCGGCATGCGGCCGGTGCTCGACCAGTTCGCTGCCGAACTGGGAGACAAGCCCCTGTCGCACTTGCGGATCCGCATCGTCGGCTTCACCGACAGCGTGGGCGACGATGCGCTGAACGATGCGCTGTCGCTGGCGCGCGCCGTGAGTGTCGGCAAGTACCTCGAAGGCAGGGGCATCGCTGCGAACCGCATCGAGGTCGCCGGCCGCGGCGAACGCGACCCGATGGTCAGCAACGACAAGGCTTACGGGCGCGCGCTCAATCGCCGCGTAGAGATCTACCTGCGAGAGCCCGCGCCGAAGTCATGACCCCAGGTGGTCGCAGGCCAGGTGAGCCAGCGCGCGCACGCCTTGCACCAGGCAACGTTCGTCCGCGAAGAAACGCGGCGAATGGTTCGGTGCGGCCGTGCTCGGGTCGGTGCCCGGGGGCACCACGCCGATGAAGATGAACAGACCGGGCACGAGCTGCTGGAAGAACGAGAAGTCTTCCGAGCCCATCACCTTCGGCACCAGCATCAGGTGGCCGTCGCCAGCTGTGCGCTGCAGTGTGGGAAGCATCGCTTCGGTGAGCTTCGGGTCGTTCACCGTCACCGGGTAGTTCTTGCGGATGCACACCGTGCAGCCAGCGCGCGAGCCGCGGGCGATGGCTTCGGCGAGCGTGGTCACGCGCTCGTGGATGTCGTCGCGCATGGCTTCGTCGAAACTGCGGATCGTGCCGCGCATTTCGACCGAATCTGGAATGATGTTCTCGCGCACGCCGCCCTTGATGGTGCCGATGGTCACGACCGCGGGTTCGCGCGTCAGGTCGACCTGTCGGCTCACCACGGTCTGAAGGCCCAGCACCACTTGCGCTGCGGTGACGATCGGGTCGACGCCGTACCAGGGCATCGCGCCGTGGGTCTGGCGGCCGTGCACGGTGATCAACAGGTTGTCGGCGCTCGCCATCGTGGGCCCGGGGCGGTAGCCGATCACGCCGAGTGGCAGGCGCGAAGTAACGTGCAGGCCGAAGATCGCCTGCGGCGTGGGGTGCTCGAGAGCGCCTTCGGCAATCATCATCTTCGCGCCGCCGTCTTCACCTTCGGGCGGCAATTCTTCGGCCGGTTGGAAGATGAACTTCACCGAACCGCGCAGCGTGCCGCGCAAGCCGGCCAGCACCTCGGCCACACCCATGAGGATGGCGGTGTGCAGGTCGTGGCCGCAAGCGTGCATCACGCCCACGGTTTCGCCGTTCCAGGTGGTGCTTGCTTTCGAAGCGAACGGCAGGTCGACTTCTTCGGTGACGGGCAAGGCGTCCATGTCGGCGCGCAGTGCAACCACCGGGCCGGGCAGCGCGCCTTTGAGCAGGCCGATCACGCCGGTGTGGGCTACGCCGGTGCGCACCTCGTCGAGGCCGAGCGCGCGCAGGTGCTCGGCGACGGCGGCGGCAGTGCGGAATTCGCGGTTGCCGAGTTCGGGGTGTTGGTGGAAGTCACGCCGCCACCGCACGAGCTTCGGCTCGATGGACGCCGCCGCTGCGTCGATCTGGCTGGCGAGGGAACTGGCTTGAACGACGTGTTCTGACATGCTGCCCTTTCCGCAGCACGAAGCTGCTTCCCGGGAAACATTAGCACAGCGGGTGTGACGATCAATCGCGCTTCGGGGCACGCCGCCGCGCGTTCACGTCGTCGAACAACTCGCCGGGCGAGGTCTCGTGGTCTTCGGAGACGTCGGTGCCGTTCAGCAGGTCCATCGACGACACCATCCAGCTGCTCGATGATGAATCGGGCGCCTGCTCGGGTTCCGGTGGCGCTGGCGGTTCGGGCAAGGCGTCGGGATCGACCCACTCGCCCATCGGCGCACGCTCGCTGATGCGCCAGACCGCGCGCTTTGCCGGCGCGAGTTTTCCGGGCCGCGTGACGGCGGGCTTGGGCGTGTTGCCGGTCAGGAACTTTTTGAGGGTCTTTTTCATGAATTCAGCATCGTGGTGCCTTCGCGGTCAGATGCGCGCAGCAGTGCAAGTACGCTGCACCCTGGCCATTGGATGCGGAATTCGGTTCGCCGTTCCGGCAAGAGGCAACGTGCAAGCGCGGGCGGCGGTGCTACCGTGGCAGCCTGATCAGCCGCCACCGACCGGAGACGACCATGAACGACCGCTGCGCGCACCGCTGGGCATTCTCTTCCTGGGGCGGTGTACTCGAAGAACAGGTGAACGATCTTGCAGCGCCGGCCGGCCACGAGGTCAGCGTGCGTGTCACGCACTGTGGCATCTGCCACTCCGACCTGCACGTGCAGGCCGGTGGTTTCGACATGGGCGGCGGCAAGCGCTCGTCGTTCGAGCGCGCTGGCACGAATCTGCCGGTGACCATGGGCCACGAGATCGGCGGCGTGGTGGCCGAAGTCGGGCCCGAGGTGCAAGGCGTTTCGGTGGGCGACAAGGTCGTCGTCTACCCCTGGATCGGCTGCGGCACCTGCCCGGTGTGCGAGCGGGGCGACGACCACCTGTGCCCGCGCGCGTCGAACACGCTGGGCATCCAGAAGCCCGGCGGTTATGCCGACCTGGTGCGCGTGCCGCACGAGCGCTATCTGGTGCCCACCGGCACGCTCGACCCGGCGCGTGCCGCCACTTTCGCGTGTGCCGGCATCACCGCGTTCAGCGCGGTGCGCCGGCTCGGCGCGCTGGCGGCCGACGACGTGGTGGCCATCATCGGCGCCGGTGGCGTGGGCATGACGGCGGTGGCGCTGCATTCGGCGCTGTCGCCGGCACGCATCGTCGTGATCGACCCCGACCCGGCGCGGCGCGAAGCGGCGCTCGCCCACGGCGCCGAGCTGGCCTTCGACCCGGGCATGCCCGAAGCCTTGAAGACGATCGGCAAGGCCTGCGGCTTCAACGTGGCGGCGGTGATCGACTTCGTCGGCGCCGAGTCAAGCTCGTCGCTGGCGGTGAACCTGGTGCGCCGCGGCGGGCGGGTCGTGATGGTCGGGCTGTTCGGTGGCGAGTTCCGCATGCCGCTGCCCACGTTTGCGCTGAAGGTGTTGCAGATCAGTGGCTCGTACGTCGGCTCGCTGAACGACCTGCGCGAACTGGTGGCGCTGGCGCAGCGCGTGAAGCTGCCCGAGATTCCGCTTGACCTGCGGCCCATGGCGCAGGTCAACCAGGCGCTCGGCGATCTGGCGCAAGGGCGTGTGGTGGGCAGGGTGGTGCTGCAGCCTTGAACTTGCGCGCGACGCCCACAGTTGAGGGGCATGGGCGCGCCAGCAGCGCGCCCGCCGCAGGAGTCTGTTCATGTCCGCACCGCACGTCGAATCCCTCAAGTCCCGCCTCGAGACCGTGATCGCGCTGGCGCGCCTGCTCGAGCGCGTCGAAACCAGCGGCGTGGCGGTGGGGGCCGACCAGTACCGCGCCCTGGTGCGACAGCTGGCCCTGGCGCTCTCGCAAGACCTGCCCGAAGACGCGTTGCACGCCGTGCTCGGCGCGCACCCCGCCGCGGCCGAGCTGTACGAGAACCTGCACTACGAACGGTCGGGCTTGTCGCGATCTTCGCTGGAGCGTTCGGTGGGTTCCGAGATGCTCGCGAGCCAGGTGCTGGCAAAGGCCGCGCGCAGAGACTGACCCGCGCGCGTGTCAGCGCCGTGACGTCGGGGCCGCGGCGGCCAAAGCCACCGCAGCTCGCACTTCGCCACGCGCGAGCCTCTGGCCGATCAGGTAGCTCACGAAACTCACCGCCACGATGGCTGCACCGAACCACAAGGCCTTGTCTTCGGCCCAGGTGTCGATGCTCGTCACCGTCTGTGTGGCCACACCCAGGCCGGCGGTCAGAAGGCTCACGCCGGAAACCGCGAGCGCCATCACGCGCGAAGCGATGCGGGCCGTCTGATCGGAGCGCCGCACGAGGCGCGCGATCCACCATCCGTTCAGGCCGTCGGTCAACAGCATGCCGCAGATGAACAGCAGTGCCAGGAACAGGGCGCTCTGCCAGCCGCCGAACCGCGTGGCCGTGACTGCGAACAGCGTGGCCTGGCTGACGGTGTCGAACGACAGCGCGAAGAGCGTGCCGACCGCCATCACCGTGGCCGGGCTGCGGGCACGCAGCAGGCGTGCGAACACGCCACAACGCCAGCCGAGCATCGGTGCGGTTTCATGGCAAGGGGTCTTCAGTACCGCGCTGACGTTGACCAGGGCCAGCAGCGTCAGGACGCCGATAGAGACCCAGGCACCGAACGATTCGAGCCAGTGTGGTGCCCGCCAGGCCTGCGCGAGCGTGGACACCCCGAGCGCCACGGCCACGACCACGAGCCCGTGGCCGAGCGAGAACAGCACGCCCACCAGGCGCGCCAGGCGCGGCCGGGCCTGCGCGTTGAAGCGCGTCAGCCCGTCAATCGCGGCAAGGTGATCGGCGTCCAGGCCGTGCTTGATGCCGAGCATCAGGACCACGATCGTCAGCCCGAAAAAGTCGCGTGGCAGGTCGATGTTCATACGTAAGCTCTTTGCATCTTATTTCATACGCGCGGGCGGCAATCTTCGTTGCGGTGCGGCCCGGCTCGGGCCGTTGCCACCAGGGCGTCGAGCTCGCCGCGCAACCAGCCGTACCAGGCCGCGCAACGATACCGACCGCTCAACCCGCGATCAAGCCATACACGCGCTCGGGCACGACCCTGGAAAACGCCGCCCCGTCTTGCGGCGGGCCCGCCACGGCAAACTCAGGCTGGGCCGTGTCGCGCCGGTGGGTCTCGCCGCACGGCCGCCCCTGCTTGTCGCTGAGCGTGGCGACCAGCGGGTGCGTGCCCGTGGCTGGCCGGCGGATCGACACGCCGATCTCGCCGGACTTCAGCTGAACCAGGCTGCCCGGCGGATAGATCCCCAACGACTTGATCATCGCCATGGCCAGCGGGTCGCCGGGGTGCTGCTGAAACCACTGGCGCGTCGCCGCTTGTGGCGCCATCGGTGGGCGCCCTGCACGAGGGCTGATCTTGGCCATGTAGACGTCGGCTGCGCGCAGCACCTGTGCCGCTGCACCGGCGCCAGCATGCCCCCGCGGGTACCCACCGCCACCGGCACGTTCGTGGTGCTCCGCCACCGCTGCCAGCCAGTCTTCGTCGTCGATGCCAGCTGCGCGCAACAGCGCCACGCTGGCATCGGGGTGGGCACGGATCTGTTCGAGCTGTTTGCGGGTCGGCGGGGTGTCTTGTTCGGCCATCGCCGCCTGCAGCTCGAAAACGGGCAGGTTCATCGTCAATGCGGCGTGGCCCAGCGAAGCACACTTGGCATCGTCCCAGCCGAGCTGGCGGCCCGTCAGCGTGACCAGCACCGCACAGCAGATTGAATGTTTCAGCGGGTAGAGCGCGAAGCGGCGGTCTTCTTGCCGCACACACAGGAAGAGGGCCACATCGGGGTCGCGACTGACCAGAGATTGCAGCGTGGCGCAGAAAGGCAGCACCGCGCTGCCGGGCTCCTCGCGCCTGAGCAGCGCCCGCGAGAGCTTGTCGAACTGCCACAAGAGCCGGTCCCAGCGATCGAACAGCGAGGGTTCCGGCACGCTCGCCAAGGCCCGGGCCGCGCCCGCACGGGCAATGCGCTCAGCCTCGACCCGGGAACGCTCGGCCCAGGCGCCACGTTCGAGCAAGGCATCGAACTGCGCTTCGTCGAGCAGCACGTGGCCTTCGCCCAGCAACAGCCGCTCTTGCGAGTCGAGCACGCGGAACGGCAGGGCTTGCCCAATCTGCAGCAGGTCGCGAACCTGGGGGAGTGGTACGCGATCGGAGGCGGGCGTCATGGTCATGCTCGGTTGGCGCAGTGTCGGCGCAGAAGCCTGCAAAGTCCAGTTAGAGTCTTGTCCAACGAGGAATGAGCCTGGAGCCGGGCGCAAGGCCTCATCTGGGTTGTAATGTGCGCTTATGAGACTCGTTCTGTTGATCCTCGTTCTGGAGCTTGCCGGCTGCGCCAGCAAGTCATTGGCGCCCGCGCCGGGTACGCCGTCGGTTGCCGCGCCTGCGTCACCGGCCGTCGCACCTGCGCCTGCGCCTGCGCCTAGACCCGGCCCGCGGGGGGCTTCGTCGGCAACGACAACGGCGCCGCTGCCGGTGCCGCCGCGCCCGGCCCTGGCTGAGGAGCAGAAACGTCTGTCGGAGTTGTTCGAGGGCACGCCGGTCGTGTTCTCGATGCAGGCCGACGACAGCCTGAAGGTCGAAGTGCCGCTCAGCTTCTGCTTCGACCGCGGGGCCTCAGCCGTGAAACCTCCGCTGGGCGCGGTGCTGGATCGGCTGGCGCGCAGCCAGCGCGGCGACACCACGACGCTGCGCGTGTCGGCGGCGGGCGACACCGCCGCCAGCGGCTCGAACCTGGCCCGCGACCGCGCCGCCAGCGCGCGCGACTACATGGTCGGGCGGGGTGTTCTGGCGAGCCGCGTGTTGCTGGCGAGCGGTGCGCCGGGCGAGGGGGTGGAGATCGTCATCAGCGAGCCCGCACCGGAAAAACGTTAGGGCAACGCTTTACCATCCCTTCGCAAGGCCTTGTTCGGCAAGCGCTTCAGCGGTCGCGTCGCAGCAGGCCGACCGGCGCGGCCGAGTCGCCCAGCATGAACAGCGTGTACACGCCAGCGCCCGGAATGCTCAGATCCGACTGCAGGTAGAGCGACTGCTGCGTCAGCGGCGAAGTCACTTCCAGACGCATGGCGCTGTTGCCGGTGACGAGCGCCGCGGCCGAGGCCTGGCCGGGCTGCACGTTGCTGGCGATCACGCTGAAGTCGGCGTTGAGCGTGAGCGCCGTTGCAGCGCCCGTCACACCGTTGACGAGCCGCATCTTCAGCTTGGTGGCGGCGCTGGGCAGCAGGTTGTCGTCGGTGATCAGCGAAGCGGTGGCCGCGCCGGGGCTGCCGTGCACGAGCAGCGTGGCGTCGCTGCCGGCGGCCGGCGCGAGCGTGGGCAGGGTCAGCGGGTTGCCGTTGATCGTGACGGCCAGTGCTGCGTCGGTGGTGGTGGGCACGAGCGTGTAGGCACCGACCGACGGCGCGACCAGCGCGGTTTCGATCGCTGTGCTGCCGGCGCTGGCCGCCACCGTGGCGCCGCCCGACACCGCCGCCGCCAGCCGCACGCGCGCGTTCGTGTTGCGGTAAGGCGTGAAGCTGCCCTGCTGCAGAAGCAGGCCGCCGTTGACCAGGTTGGCGCCGGCGCTCGGTGTCAGCACCACGGTGGCAATGGCCTGGTCTGCCAGTGTGATGGCGGGAATGTCCAGGCGCAGATCGGTCTTGTTGTCGGCGGCCGTTACGCGCACGCGGTAGGTGCCGGGTGCGAACGAGGCCAGCGCACTCGGCTGTGCGTAGTTCGGCGCGCTGATCGTGAAGGTGGGTGCCGCGACGCCAGCCAGGTTGGTGCCGGGTGCGGTCACGTACACATCGAGCGTGCCGGCGCTGCTGGCGGCGTCGAAGACCCGCAACTGCGCGGTGCCGGTGGTCGGCGTGGGGGAGTCTTCGCCGATCACCGCCAGCTTCACCGCACCGCTGGCTTCATATGCAAGCAGGCTGTAGTGCAGGTCCTTGCCGATGGCCGAAGTGGCCGTGACGAGCGCGGTGCCGTCGCCCGCATCGTTGGCCTGGAAGGTGATGCTGCCGGCGGTTTGCGCCACCACCGCGCTGGCGGTGTCGAGCGGGGTGGCCGCGATGATCGTGGTCGAACCCGCGAGCAGGTCGATCGAGGTGTGGCTCTGGGTGGCGTTGATCACGCGCAGGTCAGCGCTGCCGGTCGAGTCGCTGCCACCGCCCCCGCAGGCCTGCAGCACCACCGCGGCGAGTGCCGCCACGAGCCACGCCGAGCGCCTTGAGTCCTTCATTCCCGATTCCTCGTTCTGTTGATCGGCGGCCCATGCCGGGCCGCCGTGAACGCGCGATTGAATCGGGGCCGGGTGTCGGCTTCGTTGCTGCTTTCACGGGCAGGGTAAAGAAGCGTGTGCCTTCTTTGTGCGTCCAGTTTGTGCGGCCACGCGCCGATAGGCGAGCGCCTGCGGCATTCGACCGCAGCGCGCTTCAGCGCTGCGGCCGCACGCGGTAGACCGCGTTGTTCTTGTCGGCGCTGAAGTACACCGTGCCATCCGCGGCCACGGCCACGCCCGTCACCACGTAGGGTGGTGGCATGCCGGGGCCGGCGAGCAGGCCGATCGGCAGCTTGTCGGCGACGGTACGTTTGGTGCCGCTGGCCGGGTCGATCTCGGTCAGCCGACCGGCTGCGGTTTCAGCGACGATGAAGGTGCCCCACGGCGTTTGTGCCACGCCTTCGGGCAGCGCCAGGCCACTCGCCACTTCGGTCTTGGTGCCGCTCGCCAGGTCGATGCGGGTGAGTTTGCCCGCGGCTTCGGTCACGTAGAGCGCGCCATCGCGGCCGAGTGTCATCTGCACCGGTCCGGCGAGACCGGTGGCGATGACCCTGGTCGTCTTGTAGTCGGCGCCGCTGGCCTGGGTGATGCTGCCGGTGGCGATCTCGGCGTAGACGACGCTGCCGTCTTCCATCGGCACGGCATCAAACGGCGCTTTCAGGCCGTGGATCATGTGCACCGTCTTCAGCGTGGTGCGGTCGACGAGCTGCACCGTGCCGGTGAACCAAGAGGTGAGCGCGAAAAGCTTGGCCGACACCCCCACCGCGAACGGGTACTCCATGTCGGAGGCCTGCATCCGGAAGATGTCTTTCACGTCGCCGCTCTTCACGTTCACCTGCCGGAAACCGAACACGTCGGCGACCCACAGCGAATCGCCGTCGAGCTTCATCCCGGCCGGCACCGCCAGCTTGCCGCTGGTGAGCGTGCGCAGCGCGCCGGTGGCGGGGTTGAAGGCCTCGATCGAGTTGTCGGCCATGTTCGACACGTAGATGGTGCCGTCGGGGGCGATCGCGAGGTTGTCGAGCGAGGGCTTGAGCTGCTTGACGACAGTCTTGCGGCCACTCGCCAGCTCGACCTTGCTGAGCTCGCCGGTGCGTGTGTCCACGACCCACAGATTGCCCTTGCCGTCGAGGTTGGCGGCCGCCGGGATCTTGAACTCGCTGTTGATCACGGCGATGGCCCCATTGGCCGGGTCGATCTTCACGACCTGGCCCTTGAACCACAGCGGGCCGTACAACATACCGTCAGGCCCGACCTCGAAGCCGTTGAAGCCGCCCATGCCCTTGGCGATCAGGCGCGGCGCTTTCACGCCGGCCACGTCGAGTTCCCAGAGCGCGTCGCCAAGGAACACCTGCGACGCGTACAGCTTGCCGTTCTTGCGGTCGAAGTCGAGCGAGTTCAGGCCGGGCAAGTCTTTCGCCAGCACCTTCATCGGCGCCGTGTCGCTTTCGCGGTAGCGCACCATGCCCATCAGGTAGTTGGTCCAGGCGAGTTCGCCTTTAGGGCCGACGGCAATGTCGTCGGCCTGGCCTTCGGGCGCCGGGATCAGCACCTTGGCCACGCCGGTCTGGCGGTCGACTTCCCACATCGAATATCCGACCACCGAGCCGGCGAGCAGGCGGCCCTTGGCATCGACCGCGAGGCCGTGCACGCCGGCGAACGAAGAAGGCGCAACCAGCGCTTCGGGTGCGCCCCAGGCGGCAGGGCGGGTCGCACTGGAAGTGGCGCACGCCGTGAGCCCGGCGGCAACAGCACATGCCGCGGCCAGCGCGCAGGCACGCGAGAAATATCGGTTCATGACTGTCTCCTTGTTCTTGTGGGAGAACCAGTCTATGCCCGCGCTTCCGGCCGCCCGGGTCACGTGGGCGACAGGGCTCGGTTCAGTCGGCGCGCGCGTAGCGCTTGGCGCGCAGGTTCTTCTTGATCTCCTGCAGCATCGGCCGCAGTTCGCCCGGCAGTCGCAAGGCGACGGCGGTGGAAAGAATGTCCATCACCATCAGGTGCAAGAGGCACGACACCATCGGGCTGTAGCGGTCGTAGTCTTCCGGGTGGTCGACCGCGAGCAGCACCTGGTTCGTGCCCTGGCCGAGCTGGGCCAGTGGCGAGCCGCTCGCGGTGATGATGATCAGCGTGGCGCCGCGCTTGCGCGCGATCTCGGCCACGTCGAGCAGGTCGCGCGTGTGGCCGGAATTGCTGATGATCACGGCGCAGTCGCCGGGCTTGAGCATGGTGGCGCTCATCACCTGCACGTGGCCGTCGCTCACCGCTGCGCTGTTCACGCCGAGGCGGAAGAACTTGTGCTGCGCGTCTTGCGCCACGATGCCGGAATTGCCGACGCCGTAGAACTCGATGCGCTGGCCCGACGCACCGGCCGCTGCCAGCGCCGTGATGGCGCGCTCGAAGGCGTGGCCGGCGGCGGCGTTGCGGTACTTCAGCAGCGCGCTCACGGCGTTGTCGATCACCTTCACGATGATGTCGCTGGATTTGTCGTCTTCGTCGACCGAGCGGTGCACGAAGGGCACACCCTCGTTGACGCTGCCGGCGAGCTTGCGCTTGAAGTCGGTGAGGCCGTCGTAGCCCACGCTGCGGCAGAAGCGCACGACGGTGGGTTTGCTCACATGCGAGCGTTCGGCCAGCTCGGTGACGGGCAGCGTGGCGAAGCTGCGCGGGTCGAGCAACACGAGCTTGGCCACGCGTTGCTCGGCGGGTGGCAGCGCTGGAATCGAAGCGCGGATGCGGTCGAGCATGTTCAGCTCTTTGTCACTGTTCTTCGGGCCAGCTGAAGCCATCGCGTGCGACCAATGCGCTGGCGGCGGCCGGGCCCCAGGTGCCGGCCGAGTACGGCCGCGGCACCGATGTGTCGCGGCGCCAGGCGTCGAGCACGGGTTCGACCCAACGCCAGGCCTGTTCCTGTTCGTCGCTGCGCACGAACAGGTTCAATCGCCCGGCAATCGCTTCGAGCAGCAGGCGTTCGTAGGCGCCCACCCTGTTTTCGGCGAAGGCCTTGTCGAAGTCGAGGTCTAACGACACCGGCGTCAGCTTCTCGTGCTGCCCCGTGCCCTTGGCGGCGAGCAGGTGCAGCTCGAGGCCGTCTTCGGGCTGCAGGTTGATCACCAGCTTGTTCGGCTGGTTCTGGCCCGGGAAGATGGTGTGCGGTGTGGGCCTGAAGTTCACCACGATCTGCGCTTCGCGCGAGGCCAGCCGCTTGCCGGTACGCAGGTAGAAGGGCACGCCGGCCCAGCGCCAGTTCTGCACTTCGGTGCGGATCGCGACGAAGGTCTCGGTGGTGCTCGCGGCCGGCACCTTGGCCTCTTCGAGGTAGGCCACGGCGGGCTGGCCTTCGGCGTTGCCGGCGCGGTACTGGCCACGCACCACGTCGCGTGCCACGCTCTCTTCGGTGAAGGGCTTGAGCGAGCGCAATACCTTCAGCTTCTCGTCGCGGATCGCGTCGGCGTCGTTGCGTGAGGGGGGCTCCATCGCCACCATCGTCAGCAACTGCAGCGCGTGGTTCTGGATCATGTCGCGCA
>JBDTTU010000066.1:0-24187 GCA_039930465.1 Burkholderiales bacterium | reverse complement strand
GCTTGGGCAGGTTGAACTCGAGGCCGATCACGAACATCAGGAACACGACGCCGAACTCGGCCAGGTAGCTCACGCCGCCCGAGTCCTTGGCCAGCGCCATCGCGTTCGGGCCGATCACCACGCCGACCGCGAGGTAGCCCAGCATGGGTGGCAACTTCGCAAGGCGGCACGCGACCACGCCGCCGACCGCGGCCACGAGGTAGAGCAGCACCAGTTCGAGAGTCGTCGCCATGAGTGTCGGGTTGCAAAGGCCGTGCCGCGGGCCGAAGCCCGTTAGCCTCCTAGAATCGGCCGATCCTACTGGACGCCGCCAGCCACCCCGTGCCTGCAAAACCCGAATTTCCCGCCTTCGACGCCGAGCGTGCGCTGCGGCTTGCGCGCACCACCTTCGACATCGAAGCGCAGGCCCTGCTCGGCTTGAAAGCGCGCCAGGGTGAGAGCTTCGGCCAGGTCTGCCGCGCCATTCTCGAATGCCACGGCCGCGTGGTCGTGATGGGCATGGGCAAGAGCGGCCATGTGGGCCGCAAGATCGCCGCGACGCTCGCATCCACCGGCACACCGGCGCTCTTCGTGCACCCGGCCGAAGCGAGCCATGGCGACCTCGGCATGGTGACGCCGGGCGACGTGGTGCTGGCCATCTCCAACTCGGGCGAAAGCGACGAACTCGCGGCGATCGTGCCGGCGATCAAGCGGCTCGGTGTCACGCTGGTGGCCATCACCGGCCGGCCCGACAGCAGCCTGGCGATGCACGCCGACCTCACGCTGTCGAGCGCGGTCGACCAGGAAGCCTGCCCGCTCAATCTGGCGCCCACCGCCAGCACCACCGCGCAGATGGCGCTCGGTGACGCGCTCGCGGTGGCGCTGCTCGACGCCCGTGGTTTCCGTGAAGACGACTTCGCGCGCTCGCACCCCGGCGGCAGCCTGGGCCGCAAGCTGCTGATGCACGTGCGCGACCTGATGCGCAGTGGCGACGATGTGCCGCGCGTGGCGCCCGACACCCCGTTCACCGAGATGCTGCGCGAAATGACCGGCAAGGGCCTGGGCTTCACCGCGGTGGCCGACCCCGCAGGCCACGTGCACGGCATCTTCACCGACGGTGACCTGCGCCGCCTGATCGAGCGGGGCGCCGACCTGCGCGCGTTGCGCGCTGCCGACGTGATGCACCCCGGCCCGCGCCTGGTGAACGCCGATGCGCTCGCGGTCGAGGCGGCCGACGTGATGGAGCAGCACCGCATCACCAGCGTGCTCGTGATCGACGCGGCCGGCCTGCTGGTCGGCGCACTGAATTCGAATGATCTGATGCGCGCCAAGGTGATCTGATGGGCGACGCCTTCCATGCGCCCGCACTGCGATACCCGCCCGAGCTGCTGCTCAAGGCACAAGGCATTCGCTGGGCGATTTTTGATGTCGACGGCGTGCTGACCGATGGCCGCATCTACATCAGCGAACGGGGCGAAGAGTTCAAGGCCTTTTCCACGCTCGACGGCCACGGTCTGAAGCTGCTCGCGCAGGCCGGCATCACGCCGGTCGTGATCACCGGGCGCGATTCGCCCGCCGTGCGCCGGCGTGTGGCCGACCTCGGCATCGGGCACGCGGTCTACGGCGCCCACGACAAGCTCGCCGCCGCCCAGGTGCTGATGGCGCAACTCGGCAGCCTGGGCTGGGACACGCTCGCCGTGATGGGCGACGACTGGCCCGACCTGCCCCTGATGGCACGCGCTGCTTTCGCTTGCGCACCGGCCAACGCGCACGCCGAGGTGAAAGCCGTGGCGCAGCATGTCACCGAAGCGCGTGGTGGCTTTGGTGCCGCGCGCGAATGCTGCGATCTGCTGCTGATGGCCGCCGGCCGTTACGCCGCGCTGCTCAACGGCCACCTGCAGACGCTGGACGGCGGCCCGGCGGGGCGTGCCTGAAAGCCGCGCCGTGAGCAACGCGCCCGACTCGCGCCCGCCGCTCGTGCTGGCCCTTGCTGCCCCCGCACCGGCGCGCCGGGCGGCAGTGTCGAGCTGGCCGCAACGTGTGCTCGACACCGCATCGGCCTACCTGCCGCTGCTGCTCATGGCGGTGCTCGCGCTCGGCACCTGGTGGCTCGTGAAGAACACGCCGCTGTTCGAGACTTCACGCGCCACCGCGCCACTGACCCACGAGCCCGACTACACCATGTCGCAATTCATGGTGCAGCGCTTCGGGCCCGACGGAGCGATGCGTGTGCAGATCGAAGGCGACCAGATGCGCCACTACCCCGACACCGACACACTCGAGATCGACAACCCGCGCATCCGCGCCATCGGCCCCGACGGGCGTGTTTCGATCGCCACCGCGAAGAGCGCGCTGTCCAACGCCGACGGCAGCGAAGTGCAGCTGACGGGCGGTGCGCACGTGACGCGCCTGGCCACCGCGAAAGCCGTGGCGATCGAATTCCGTGGCGAGTTTCTGCATGCGTTTCTGCGGACCGAGCGGGTTCGCTCGCACCTGCCGGTGGTCGTGACACAAGGGGCCACCGAGATCCGCGCCGACGGCATGGCCTACGACAACCTCGCCGGTGTGCTCGACTTCAAAGGGCGCGTGCGTGCGGTGTTTGCTTCGCCCGGGGCCAGGGCGCCATGAGCGCGCCTCTGTTGTTCATCACCGGTGCCTCGAGTGGCATCGGGCAGGCCCTGGCGCTGCGCTTCCACGCTGCAGGGTACCGGCTGGCGCTGGTCGCGCGTCGCGCGGCCGAAGTGCAAACCTGGGCCACGAGCCAGGGCTTCGAGCCGGCCCGTGTCGTGGTGTATGAGGCCGACGTGCGTGACATCGCCGCCATCACCGGTGCAGGCCGCGCCTGCATCGCCGCACACGGGCTGCCCGACGTGGTGATCGCCAGCGCCGGCATCAGCGTTGGCATGGACACGGCGGTGTTCGACGACCTCGAGGTCATGCGCGCCGTCTTCGACACCAACAACCTCGGCACTGCGGCGACCTTCCAGCCCTTCGTCGGCGCGATGAGCGAGCGCGGCTCCGGCAGGCTTGTCGGCATCGCCAGCGTCGCGGCGATCCGCGGCATGCCTGGGCATGGTGCTTATTGCGCCAGCAAGGCCGGCGTGGTCGCGTACTGCGAAAGCCTGCGGGTCGAGCTGCGCGCCAGCGGCGTCAAGGTCGTGACCCTGCTCCCCGGCTACATCGACACACCGCTGACGCGCAACAACCCTTATGGCATGCCGTTCCTGATGCCGGTCGGGGCCTTTGCCGATCGAGCGTTCTCGGCCATCGTGGCTGGAACGAGCTACCGTGTCATTCCGTGGCAGATGGGCGTGGTGGCCAAGCTGTTGCGCGTCTTGCCGAACGCGTGGTTCGACAAGCTGCTCGCCGGCCGTGGCAGAAAGCCGCGGCAGGAAACGAAGAAAGCATGAAAAAAGCGGTGGGCTGTTGCTCCACCGCTTTTTTGTTGTTGAACCGGCCGAGACCGGTTCAACGATTTGAGGGCTCAGTAGCCGCCGCGGCTTCCGCCACCGCCACCACCCGAACGGCCACCACCGCCGCCGCCGTAGCCGCCGCCACCGCCGGAGCGGCCACCGCCACCACCACCGTAGCCGCCACCACCACCGCCGCCGAAGCCGCCGCCACCACCACCGCCCGAACGGCCACCGCCGCCGAAGCCACCACCGCCGCCACCCGGGCGACCGCCGCCGAAGCCACCTGGGCGCTCTTCGCGCGGGCGGGCTTCGTTGACGACGATGGCACGGCCGTCGAGCGACTGGCCGTTCATGCCGTTGATGGCCGCCTGCGCTTCTGCGTCCGAGCCCATTTCCACGAAGCCGAAGCCCTTGGAACGGCCGGTGTCACGGTCCATCATGACCTTGGCGGAAGAGACGCCGCCGTACTGAGCAAATGCCTGCTGCAAGTCCTCGTCGCGAACGTTGTATGAGAGATTACCGACGTAAAGTTTATTGCCCATGGGAGAGCCCCTTTCCATTTCCTGAAGACCATGTGGAGCTTCTACCCATCGTGAACCATTCAAGCGAAGGCGCTGCTTCCATACACAGATTTGCGAATATAAGTGAATTGAAGAGAACTGAGCACATCGCACTTGCAGAAAGTGTTGTTTTCGGGCAGCCGCTGGCGCAGCCCGAGCCGCGCATCGCCAGCCTCGTGCCGAGCCTGACCGAACTCGTGATTGCACTCGGCCTCGGCCCCTGGCTCGTGGCGCGCACCGGCTTCTGCATTCACCCGGCCGAGGTGGTGCGCGGTGTGCCGAAAGTGGGCGGCACCAAAGACGTGAATCTCGCCAAGCTGCAAGGTCTGCGGCCCACGCACGTGATCGTCAACGTCGACGAAAACCGGCTCGACACGGTGGACAGCATCAGGGCGTGGCCCGAGGGCAGCGCACCGCAGATCGTGGTCACGCACCCGCTCGGGCCCGAAGACAACGTCGCGCTCGTTGCGCAACTGGCAGCGTGCTTCGGCCACGTGGCGGGCGTGCTCGAGCGCGCTGCCGCGCTCACGCGCGCGCTGCAAAACGAGTTGGTGCAAACCCGAGCCGCCGCCTGGCCCGAGCAACGGGTGCTGTACCTGATCTGGCGCGACCCGTGGATGACCGTGGCGCGTGACACCTACCTCTCGCGCATGCTGGCGCGCGTGAACATGCAGACGCTGCCCGAGCTGCTCGGTGGCCGCACTGGCGCCGCCCGCTACCCGGCGCTCTCCGGCAGCGAGCCCTGGCTGGCCCAGGTGCAGCGGGTGTTGCTCAGCTCCGAGCCCTATGCCTTCGGCGCGCAGCATTTCATCGAAGCGCAGCGCCTCTGCCCGAACGCGCAGGTGCAGTTGGTCGACGGCGAAATGCTCAGCTGGTTCGGCGCACGCGCCGTTCCGGGTTTGCGATACCTGCGCGAGCTTGCGAACACGGTCTGACGCCGCCTGACAATCACCCATGGACCTGTACAAACCCCTGATCGCGCTGCTCGCCATCGTCAACCCGATCGGCGTGATCCCCTTCTTCATCCACTTCACGCAAGGCTTCAACCGCCAGCAGCGCCAGCGCACGATCCGCATCGCCGCGTTCAGCGCTTTCGTGGTTATTGCGGTCAGCGCCGTGGCCGGGCTGAAGATCATCGAGTTCTTCGGCATCTCGCTCGCATCGTTCCAGGTCGGCGGCGGTTTGCTGCTGCTGATGTCGGCGATGCAGATGCTCAACGCTCAACCGGCCGAGAGCCGCAAGGAAGACCTGAGCGAAGGCGGCGACAAGGCCGACGCCGGCGCCAGCATCGCGATCGTGCCACTGACCATTCCGCTGTTGACTGGCCCAGCCACGATCTCCACGATGGTCATCTACGCCGAAAAAACACGCCACTGGTGGGAACTTGGCGTGCTGGCCCTGTACGGCGTGGTGATCGGTCTGGCGGTCTGGGCGGCGTTCAGCCTCTCGGGGCGCATCGCCAGGGTGCTGGGCAAGACCGGCATCAACGTGATGACGCGCTTGATGGGTTTGCTGCTCGCCGCGCTCGCCGTCGAGGTGATGTCCGACGGGCTGGTCAAGCTGTTCCCGGTCCTCGCCGGCAACGTTCGATAGAACCCAGACCATGACGACCCCGACGACCTACGACTACATCATCTGCGGCGGCGGCACCGCAGGCTGCCTGCTCGCCAACCGCTTGAGCGCCAACCCGAACAAGACCGTGCTGCTGATCGAAGCCGGTGGCAACGACGACTACCTGTGGGTGCACATCCCGGTCGGGTACCTCTATTGCATCGGCAACCCGCGCACCGACTGGCTTTTTTCCACCGACGCAGACCCGGGCCTGAACGGCCGCAGCCTGCGCTACCCGCGCGGCAAGGTGCTGGGCGGCTGCAGCAGCATCAACGGCATGATCTACATGCGCGGCCAGGCGCGCGACTACGACGGCTGGGGCATGGGCGACGGCTTCGGTGCCAACCCCGGCTGGAGCTGGGCCGAGTGCCTGCCGCACTTCCTCAAGCACGAAGACTTCTACAAAGGCGCCGACGCGTTCCACGCTGCATCCGGCTTCGACCCGACCGGCGTGCGCAGCGGCGGCGAATGGCGCGTTGAAAAGCAGCGCCTGCGCTGGGACGTGCTCGATGCGTTTTCGCAAGCCGCGCAGCAGGCCGGCATCCCGGCCAGCAGCGACTTCAACCGCGGCGACAACGAAGGCGTGGGCTACTTCGACGTGAACCAGAAAGCCGGCGTGCGCTGGAACGCGACCAAGGCCTTTCTGCGCCCGGCACAACACAAACGCCAGAACCTGCAGGTCTGGACCGGCGCGCATATCAGCCGCGTGCTGCTCGAAGGCGGCCGCGCCGTTGGCATCGAAGCGCAGCCGGTCAATGGCGGCGCGCCGGTGCAAGCACAGGTCGAAGCGAACGGCGGTGAAGTGATTCTCTGTGCCGGGGCCATCGGCACACCGCAGCTGCTGCAGCTCTCGGGCATCGGCCCGGCCGCGTTGCTGCAGTCGCACGGCATCCAGATCGAACACGCGCTCGAAGGCGTCGGCGCCAACCTGCAAGACCACCTGCAGATCCGCGCGGTCTACGAAGTCGAAGGCGTGAAGACGCTCAACACCATGGCCAACTCGCTGTGGGGCAAGGCGAAGATCGGCCTCGAGTACGCATTCAAGCGCAGCGGCCCGATGAGCATGGCACCGTCGCAGCTCGGCGCCTTCACGCGCAGCGAGCCCGGCCGTGCTCACGCGAACCTCGAGTACCACGTGCAGCCTTTGTCGCTCGACGCTTTCGGGCAGCCGCTGCACACCTTCAACGCGTTCACGGCGAGCGTGTGCAACCTGAACCCGACGAGTCGCGGCGCGGTGAAGATCCGCTCGGCGCGCGCGGCCGATGCACCTTCGATCGCCCCGCGTTACCTCAGCACCGATGAAGACCGCCTGATCGCGGCCAACAGCCTGCGCCTCACGCGCAACATCGTCGGCCAGTCGGCGCTCGCCAGATACAAACCGCGCGAAGTCAAACCCGGCGTGCAGTACCAGAGCGACGAAGACCTCGCCAAGCTCGCCGGCGACATCGGCACCACGATCTTCCACCCGGTCGGCACCGCGAAGATGGGCCCGGCCGCCGACCCGATGGCCGTGGTCGACGCGCGCCTGCGCGTGCACGGCGTGCAAGGCCTGCGTGTGGTCGATGCGAGCGTGATGCCGAGCATCACCAGCGGCAACACCAATTCGCCGACATTGATGATCGCCGAGCGGGCGGCCGAGTGGATTCTGGCGGGCGCTTGAATCACACAGACACGCGTTGAAACACGGCCCCACCCGGCGCGCTGCGGTGGGGTTGATAACATCGTGCCGCGCCCCAGCAATCTGTCAGGAATCACCATGAATCACATCAGCAAGTGCCTCGCCTCCGCCGTGTTGTTGGTGGCAGCGCTGCCGGCCCTGGCGGCCAGCACGGCCACCTCGTCGGCGTCCGACAGTTCCACCACCTCGGTCGGCAGTGTCTCGGGCTCGATCCAGAAGTCGAGCGCCGCGTCGTCGAAGCCGCCCACGCCCTTGCTGGCGGGCGACTACCGGGTTGTCGAGGTCACGCTGATGGCCGAGCGGCTGGGCACGATGCGCATGACGCTGCAGTCGCTGGCCGACCCGAGCGCCGACGGCGAATTCCAGCTCTTCGTGCCTCAGGAAGCGCTCGAGCGCAGCCCGCTCGCACCAGGCCAGACCGTCACCGCGCGCGAGCGCAGCTACGGCATCGAGTTCTCGGTGGCGGACACCAAGGTGGCGTTTTTCCTGGTGCTCGCCGACGACTGGTACCGCGAGCTGCAGAGCAACGCCGTCGCGCTGTGAGAGCGTGAGCCGCGGCGCGCGCCGCCTGCATTCGTGGCTGCTGATCGGGATGGCCGCGTTTGCGCCCTGGCTGGCGGCCCAGGCCAGCGTGATCCGCACCTGCGACCAGCCCGAGCGGCTGAGCCCGGCGCAGAACGACACGCTGCTGCGCTTCGGCGGGATCGTGAAGGACGAACTCGAGAAGTCGGGTCAGCGGGTGGCGCTGATCTCACGTTCCGGGCTCGACCTGAGCCGCTTCTCGGTGCGCTATTCGCATGCCGGAGTGAGCCTCAAGGCGAGCGAGAACACGCCGTGGTCGGTGCGCCAGCTCTACTTCGCGTGTGACGAACAGCGCCCCCGCATCTTCGACCAGGGCATGTCCGGCTTTGTGCTGGGCCTGAACGATGCCGCGCTCGGTTATGTTTCCATCGTGTTCCTGCCCGAACCCGAAGCCGCCGAACTCGAACGCGCGGCGCTCGACAACCGCCAGGCGCTGCAACTGCTCAGCCCGGCCTACAGCGCCAACGCCTACCCGTTCAGCCTGAAGTACCAGAACTGCAACCAGTGGCTGATGGAATTGCTGGCCACCACCTGGGGCCGGCTCGAAGGCGCTGAGCAACCCCGCGCGCAGGCTCAAAGCTGGTTGAAGGACAAGGGCTACACGCCCAGCGTGATGGCCGTGGGTTCGCGGCCGATGATGTGGCTAGGCGTCTTTGTGCCCTGGGTGCACAGCGACGACCACCCCGATGAAGACACCGAGCAGTCGCTCTACCGCGTCAGCATGCCGGCCTCGATCGAGGCTTTCGTGCAGGCGCAGGCGCCGGGGGCCACGCGCCTGGAGCTGTGCCACACCGAGCGGCAGGTGGTGATCCGGCGCGGTTGGGAGCCGATCGCCGAAGGCTGCGTGGCGGGCGCGCAAGACACGGTCATCACGCTCGAACCGTAGGCGTGAACCGCGTGTGGTGGCAGCACGCGGTATCAACGCGTGATACCGCGCGGCGCGGCCCCGGCGACGTTCGCCGCCACACCCCACGGCGGGTGCTGGCGCGCGCATTCTTCGGGCTCGTTCACTGCCTGGAAGAGCCATATGTCAAATCACTTTTGCCGCGCTGCCGCCCGCTTCAGCACCGCGTTTTCCATCGCCGCGCTGCTGGGCGCGAGCCCGATCGTGGCGCGCACCGAGCCCGCCATCGAACCTGTTGTGGCCAGCAGCGTCGGTGCGCTCGCGCCGACCTTGAATGTCGGCGACGTGGTGTTCATTCGTGTCGCGGCCCGGCCGTTTCGCGAAGTTGCCGCGGCCACCGATTCGTGGACCAACCACGTCGGCATCGTGACCGACACCTCGGGCCACGAACCGCTGATCGCCGAGAGCACCTTCCCGCTGTCGCGCACGACGCGGTTGTCGAAGTTCGTGGCCCGGTCCGACGGCGGGCGCGTGGCAGTCGCGAGGCTCAAGACGCCACTCACAGCCGAGCAACGGCAGCAGATCGTGGGCGCCGCAAAGCGCCGCTCCGGCATCTTCTACGACACCGGCTTCGACCTGCACTCGCGCCGCCAGTTCTGCTCGCGCTATGTGCGCGAGGTGATCGAAGAAGCCACCGGCGTGCACGTCGGCGAGGTCGAAACCTTCGCAGCGTTGCTCACGCGCCGCCCGCAGACCGACCTGGGCTTCTGGCGCCTCTGGTACTTCGGGCAGATTCCGTGGCAGCGCGAAACGGTCACGCCGGCGAGCCTGCTGCGCAGCCCCGAACTGGTACCCGTGTTCGACGGCGCCGCGGTGTAGGGCTTGGCGTTGTGAACCCCTTGTAACGCGCTGCTGCGTTACGCTTGCGGCCGCACACGAAGCGTCCACCAACCGTCAACGAGAAGCCCACGCCATGCCCGAGCAAGCCATCAGAATCGTCCCGGTGTTCACGACCGACGACCAGGCGTGGATCCGCCGCGAAAGCGTGCCGGTGCCCCAGTTCTGGCAAGGGCACACGGTCGCCCCGGCGCTCGGCGACGTGCTGCGCATCGGCGGGCGGCAGTTCGTGATCCAGGCGCGGGTCTGGGAACACGACGGCACGGCTCCGGTGCTGCGCCTGTACATCGGCAGTGGCCACGCCCAAAGCGACACGGCTTTCGGTTAGCCACGCTTGCAGTCGGCGCTGCAACGGCGCAGCGCCTCGCATGCTCGGCATGTGATCACCGCGCGGGCACGAGGTAGGGGCTCGCGCCCAGTTCCTTTGCCCGAACCGCGGACAAAAGGGCCTCTGAGTAGGGCTTCGCCGGCCCCGCGGGCACCAGCAGAACACGGCCTGGTGTGCTGCTCACTACCTGGGTTTGAAAGCCTTGCTGCCCCAGTGTCTTTTGCAGCGCGTGCAGGTCGTCGGCCGAGCCGGCCTCCTTGAGAACCGTGGTGTACTGGCGCTCGATCGAGGTGATGCCGAACGGGCTGGGGCGCGGCGGTGAAAGGCTCGCGCCTTGTGCGTGCGCGGCGGGAATCACGAGGTCGAGCAGGCTGATCGCGCCGACGTTCATGCGCGCGCCGGGCGCCTGAGGTTCGGTGCGCACTTCGATCTTGCTGGCGTTCGCGAGCTGATCACTCATGGTCTTGATCCTGAGCTGGTCGAGCGCCGTGTTGTGGGCCGTGGCGTTGGTCGACAGCGCGCCCATCAGCAGCGCGGGTACCCCCAGCGCAGTCATGAAGAAGTCGCGCATCGGCCGGTGCGGGTCGTCGTCAACGATCGTGATCGTGATGCCCACGACAAGCGCGACCGTGGCACCGACCGCGAGATAGGTGGGGCTGAACACGGCGATGTTGTCAGTGGGGTTGCCCGAAAGCACGGTCACGAGGCGAGGGAAAAACGAGGCGAGCGCGCCGGCGAAGATGCCGACCGCGAGGCGCCAGAGTCGGGTTGCAGGGGGCATGGTGGTTCCTCCGAGGGGTCGGCGCGCGACGCGCGCGCCTCGAAGGCAACCTTAGGCACGCGTTCGTTCGCCCGCAAGCGAGAGCGTCCTCAAATGGGCTGACGAACTCGGGGGACACTGCGGTCCGAAAAACGCCTGTTCAGGCGCTGCACCAGCGCATCGATGTCGCGCTTGCCCTCCAACGGCCTCAGCTCACCCGCCAGCCCGCCCTGCACCAAGCGCGTGAGGGTCTGCACGTGCGGCGTGATCGTGCCGAAGAACAGCACACGGTCACCGCGCGCGATCAGCAGCGTCGGAAAATTTTCCACGTCGACGCTGCCCAGCAGCTCGGCCTCGTCTTCGATGTCGAGTCGCGTGAACTCCGCCTCTGCGCCGAACGTGGCACCGGCTTCATCGAACGGCGTGGCGTAGTCTCGGCACACGCCGCACCACGCCGCGCACAGGCAAACCACTTGCAAGACATCTTCCATGGGGCACAGTGTGCCGTGAGGAACGACACATGGCTGGCGGCAGGCTTTCTGCAGCGGCGCGATGCGGGCGGGCCGTTTGCTCAGGACAGCAGCTGCTTGCGCGCCCGGTGAATCCGCACGAACAAGTTTTCTTCGCTGATGCCGAGTTCGCGGCACACGTCTTCGGTTGACTGCTCTTCCAGCACGCGCAGCCGCATCGCGTCGCGCAGGCCTGGCGGCAAGGCTTCGATGCGCTGCAGGGCGAGCATCAACAGCTGGTGTTGCTCGGCGATCTCGTCGGGACGGGGTTGCGGGCATTCGACCGCGAGGGCGCCGCTTTCTTCGCCATCTTCCTCGAACGACTCGAAGCCGACGCTGCGCCGCACCATGTCGACGATCTTGTTCTTCAACACCGCCGTCAGCCACGAGCGCAGCGCGGCGCGGCCGGCGAAGACCGCGCGGCCCGAGAGCACGGCCTCGAACACGTCGTGCACCACGTCTTCGGCCATCAGCGGGTCGCGCAGCTTGCGCTGGGCGAAGCGCACCAGGTAGCTGCGGTGCGCCACCATCTCGGCCCAGCCCACGGTCGGCATGAATCCGGTCTGGAGTGCCGGGCTGGAGGCATTGGCGGTGGCGGTGTTCATGGTGCTTCCCGGGGGGTGTGTCGGTGAGTGAACTTTGATCGGCGCACCTCGCGCCCACCTCACCGAAGATCACAGGAAGATCACATTTGTGTAAGAGCGGCGTGCAGCGCACGACAATCGGGCATGCCGCCGAACACCGCCGCCCACATCCTGGTTGCCGAAGACCAGACCGACATCCGCGACCTGCTGGTGATGAACCTGCGCAGCGCCGGCTACGAGGTCTCGGCGGTGGGCGACGGGCGCGAAGCGCTGGCGCAATTCAACGCCCGGCCGAGCGACCTGCTGATCCTCGACCTGATGATGCCGCGCATGGACGGGCTGGAAGTCTGCAAGGCGCTGCGTGCGCAGGGCAGCGCCACGCCGATCCTGATGCTGACGGCCAAGACCACCGAACTCGACCGGGTGCTCGGCCTGGAGCTGGGCGCCGACGACTACCTCACCAAGCCGTTTTCGCTGGCCGAGCTGCTGGCGCGCGTGAAGGCGCTGCTGCGCCGGGCTGACTTGCTGGCGGCGGCGCAGGCCAACGCGCAGGCGCTCGGGCAGAAAGGCGCGGGTGTGATCCGCAACGGCGAACTCGAGATTCTTCCGGCCAAGCGCCAGGTGCGCTACCGCGGCGAAGCGCTCGACTTCACCGCGCTCGAATTCGACCTGCTGCTGCACTTCGCGTCGCACCCCGGCCACGTGTTCTCGCGCGCGCAACTGCTCAACGCGGTGTGGGGCTACACGCACGATGGCTACGAGCACACGGTCACGACCCACATCAACCGGCTGCGCGCCAAGCTCGAAGCCGACCCGATGCGGCCCGAGCTGATCCTCACCGCGCGAGGCGCCGGCTACAAGATGCGCGACCTGGTCTAAGGCCTGTTGACGCCATGACCGTCCGCCTGAAGCTCGCGCTGACGATCTTCGCCACCGGCATCGTCACGGCGCTGCTGGTGATCGTGACCGTGGTCTACGCCTTCCAGCGCTTCGAGCACGAAACCGCGTACCGCCGCGGCAGCGCATTCCTGCAACGCGTGGTCGCCAACTACGACAACCTGTTCGAGCTGTACGACCGGCGCCCCGACGAGTTCCAGGGCTGGCTGCGCAACATGGTGCTGTTCGAGCCCGACACCCAGCTCTACCTGCTCGACACCCAGGGCACCGTGCTGGCGTGCAGCGGCACGCCGCTGCCGCCGGGCTTCAAGGTGGCGCTGCAACCGGTGCTGCAGGCGATCGGCCAGAAAGACGCTGCCTACGTGATGGGCGACGACCCCGAGCGCATGGACGCCAACGCCGTGATCGCGGTGCAGCCGGTGCGCCGTGCAGTGATCCGCCAGGCCGACCCGGTGGTCGGCTATCTCTACCTCGTGCTGCACACGCAGCAGCTGCCTGAAGGCCGCTGGGCCGCGCTGCGCAGCAGCTTTGCGCGGCCGGTGATGTGGCTCGTTGCCACCGTGATCGCGGTCACCACGCTGCTGGCGGTGCTGATCATCGTGTCGGTCACACGGCCGCTGCGGCGCCTCACCGGCGCGCTGGCACTGATCTCGCAGCGCGGGCTCGACGACGGCTTCAGCGGCGCCAAGGCCTTGTTGCCCAAGCGCACGCGAGACGAGTTCGGCCAGCTCACGGCCGCGTTCGAGATGATGCTCGACCTGTGCCTGCGTCAATGGAGCGAGCTGCGCCGGCTCGACCACTTCCGCCGCGAAGGCGTGAGCAACCTCTCGCACGACCTGCGCTCGCCGCTGACCGCCACCGTGGCCTGCCTGGAAACACTCGACGGCCGCTGGGCCGCCGAGCCGACCGGCGAGCGCAGCGAAGACCGCCGCCTGGTCGAGATCGCGCTGCGCAACACCCGCAACGCGGCACGGCTGGTGCAGTCCCTGGGTGACCTGTCCAAACTCGACGAGCCGGAATTCAAGTTGCGGCTCGAAGCGACGGACGCCGGCGAGCTGCTCGACGACATCTGCCTCCGCTTTGCCGAGCGCGCCGGCAAGCAGGGCGTGGTGCTGCGCGCCGAGCACGGCAGCCAGCCGCCATTTGCGCGGGTCGACGTGGAACTGTTCGAGCGCGCCATCGCCAACCTGGTCGACAACGCGCTCAAGTTCTGCCCGGGCGGCGCCCGCATCACGCTGGCGGCCGAGGTCGATGCGGGTTGGGTCTGGGTGCGGGTCGCCGACACCGGCCCGGGCATCGCGGCACACGACCTGCCGCACCTGTTCGACCGTTATTACCAGAGCCGCCAGAGCGTGGCGCCCGCCACCGGCGAGGGCGGCAAGGGCCTGGGCCTGGCGATCGTCAAGCGCATTGCCGAGCTGCATGGTGGCGCTGTGGCGGTGACGAGCCGGCTCGGGCAAGGGACCGAAGTGGTGCTTTCCGTGCCGTGCGTCGCGCCTTGATGGGGCGTTGCCAGCACCACGACCGGCCGGGATATCCCTAGTACGCCCCTGGCGGCACGCGCATAAAGTCTCGCTTCTCGCAGCAGGCACCGGCATGGTGCCTCGCAGGACGGGGCTGAGGGGACAAAAGCAGTACCGGCGGCCGCCCGAGTGGCCGAGCGAAGACGAAACACACAGGTCGCAGCGCACACTGCACAAGGCCGAAGAAAAGAATCAAAGGGCGCCAAGCTGAGTTTGGCGCCCTTTGTCATTTGGTCTTTGACGGGCTGACCCCCGGGTGGAAATGCACGGTGAGCGCCAGCCTGTTCGGCGCTTCGGATCGGGGCCGTGCGTCTAGGATCGGCCTCACCATGCCCGTAGATCCTCAACTCCGTTCGCTCAACATCGACATTCCGGCACAGCCCGAGTCGTTGGTGAAACTGTCCTTGTTGCTGGCCGACGACCAGGTCAACCTGAACGCCGTCAGCGCGCTGATCGCTTCCGACATGGCACTGGCTTCGGCCGTGCTGAAGGCGGTGAACTCTTCGCTGTACGGGCTGCGCGGTCGGGTGGCGAGCGTGCAGCAGGCCATCACCTACCTGGGCACGCGCGAAGTCGCTTCGGTCACGTTCGAGATGGGCTTGCGCGCCGTGTTCCCGCAATCGCCCGAGCTCGAGCCTTTGTGGGAGCGCGCCAGCGTGCGCGCTTTGCTGATGGGCCGCATCGGCCAGGCGTTGAACGTCGACCCCTGGGCCGCGCATTCGGCAGGGCTGTTCGAGGAATGTGGCAAGGCGGTGCTGTTCCGCCACGCCACCGAACGTTATCGCCCGATGCTGGCCCAGGCCGCCGACGACGAAGAATTGCTGATGCTCGAACACGCCGAGTTCGGCGTGAGCCACGACGCGCTCGGCGCGGCCCTGTGCGAAAGCTGGGGCTTGGCCCCGCATGCCGTGGCCAGCGTGCGTTTTCACGTGATCGTCAATGCCACGCGCGAGCTGCCGATGCAGCTGCAGCGGCGCGGCATCTGCGCGCTTTCCGCGCTGGCCTGGGCTTTGATGACTGACCCGGAGTCGCTCGAGGAAGTGGCGCTCAAGGTCGCCCCGCAAGCCGACCTCGACGCGACCCTCGTGCTGCGCGGCGCCCGCAAGGTGCAAGAGCAGATCGAGGCGGCGGTCGCGCGCAAGAGGGGCGACTGAGCTGGCGCGCTCGGTGCTGCGGCATTCGGGGAGACCCCTCGTTTCCCGCGGTGTTCCGGCCAGCGCGGACTGCGCTTTTGTCATCTGGCTCTAAAGTCCGTGCTCGGCCGCAAGGCCCGGCAAGGAGACTCTGGATGGCAACCCGAAGAGACATGCTCGCGCGCAGTGCTGCAGTGGCGGCGCTGCTGGCGGCGGCCGGCGTGCTGCCGGCGCGCGCCCAGGCCGCCTGGAACAAGGCCGCGTTCGACGCCAAGAAGGTCGACGACGTGATGAAGGTGCTGGGCAGTGCGAAGCCGGTCGAGAGCAGCGAGATCACTTTCACCGCGCCCGACATCGCCGAGAACGGCGCGGCCGTGCCGGTTGTCGCCAGCACCACGTTGGCGGGCGTGAAACGCCTGGCATTTCTGGTCGAGAAGAACCCGACCACCTTGGCCGGCATGTTCGATTTCAGCGACTCGGTCGAGACCAGCGTGTCGACCCGCGTCAAGTTGGCACAGACCTCGAACGTGCTCGCCGTGGCGATCACCGGCGACGGCAGGGTGCTGTTCGCGCAGAAGGAAATCAAGGTCACCCTGGGTGGCTGCGGCGGCTGAGCGAGATCAAGGAAGAACACCATGTCAGACCCGATGCGCATTCGCGCCCAGATGCAAGGTGGCAACGCCGTCGTGCGTGTGCTGATGAGCCACGAAATGGAAAGCGGCCAGCGCAAGGACGCGGCCGGCGCCATCATTCCGGCCTGGCACATCACCGAGGTGGTGGCCGCGCTCAACGGCAAACCCGTTCTGACGGCGCAGTGGGGCACCGCGATGGCCAAGAACCCGTTCATGCAGTTCACCGTGAAGGGCGCGAAAAGCGGCGACAAGCTCAGCATTGCCTGGACCGACAACCGCGGTGACCAACGAAGCGACGAAGTCGCGGTTGCCTGACGCGCGAAGCCGTTCGGCGCGCTCGCTGCCGCGCTTCGGGGTGAAGCGCCGCACCGGGTAGTCCCACCCTTGGCGAGCCCGGCGTGATGCCCTACCGTGCGGGTCGAACGCGGCGCGATCCAGGCGCCGCTCCCGCCCGAGGACTCATCCTGATGCCGACCGCTGCCCCCGTCCCTGCCGATGCGCTCGCCCTGCAGCGCCTGTACCACTGGGAGCAGACCGCCCCGAACCAGACACTGCTGACGCAGCCGCTCGGCGGCGGCGCGGTGCGCGACTACACCTGGGCGCAGGTGATGGACGAAACCCGCCGCATGGCCGCGCACCTGAAGGGCCTGGGCTTCGAGCCCGGCTCGCGCATCGCGATCCTGTCGAAGAACTGCGCGCACTGGCTGATGTGCGACTTCGCGATCTGGATGGCCGGCCACGTGTCGGTGCCGCTGTACCCCACGCTCGCGGCCGACACGATCCGCCAGATCCTCGTGCACAGCGAATCGAAGTTGCTGTTCGTCGGCAAGCTCGACGGCTGGGACACGATGAAAGCCGGCATCCCGGCCGATCTGCCCTGCATCAGCACGCCGCTGTCGCCGACCAACCCCTACACCACGTGGGAGAGCATCGTCAAAGCCACGCCGCCGCTGGCCGGCAACCCGGTGCGCGGCGGCGACGAGCTCGCCACCATCATGTACACCTCGGGCACGACCGGCATGCCCAAGGGCGTGATGCACAGCTTTGCCACCTTTGGCTGGTCGATCCAGGCGGCGCTCAAGCGCGTGCCGATCAACCGCCAGGCGCGCATCTTGAGCTACCTGCCACTGGCCCACGTGGCCGAGCGCACGCTGGTCGAACACGGCGTGCTGCAGACGAGCCTGCACGTGTATTTCGCCGAGAGCCTCGAGACCTTCACCAAAGACCTGCAGCGCGCGCGGCCGACGGTGCTGTTCTCGGTGCCGCGCCTGTGGGTCAAGTTCCAGCAGGGCGTGAGCGCGAAGATGCCGCCCGAAAAACTCAAGCGGCTGCTGAAGATTCCGATCGTGCGCGGCATCGTGCGCAAGAAGATCCTCACCGCGCTCGGCCTGCAAGACTGCGAGTTCGCCGCCGGTGGTGCAGCGCCCATGCCGCCCGAGCTGCTGAACTGGTACGCGAGCCTGGGGCTGCCGATCATCGAGGTCTACGGCATGACCGAGAACTGCGGTGTTTCGCACGCCACGCTGCCCGGCGTGCAGCGGCCCGGCACCGTGGGGCCGACCTACGACGGCGTGCAAAGCCGCATCGACCCGCAGACCGGCGAGATCCAGATGACCAGCCCCGGCGTGATGCTCGGTTATTACAAGGAACCCGAACTCACGCGCGACGCCTTCACGGCCGACGGCTGGCTGCACACCGGCGACAAGGGAAAGCTCGACGCCGAAGGCAACCTGATGATCACCGGCCGGGTGAAAGATCTGTTCAAGACCAGCAAGGGCAAGTACGTGTCGCCGGCCCACATCGAAGACCTGCTCGTGATGAACGGCGCGGTCGAAGCTTGTGTCGTGACCGGCGCGAACCTCGGCCAGCCGCTGGGCATCGTGATGCTCAATGCCGAAGCCGCGCAACGTGCCGGCGACGCCGTCCAGCGCCAGGCGCTGGAGGTGTCGCTCTCGGCCCACCTTGACGCCATCAACGCACGGCTCGACCCGCACGAGCAGCTCGACTGCATCGTGGTTGTCAGCCAACCCTGGACGGTGGAAAACGGCTTCATCACACCGACCTTCAAGGTCAAGCGCAACCGCATCGACGAGGCTTACGGGCCGATGTTCGAGCGCTGGTCTTCGGCGCACAAACCGGTGGTTTGGTATCAGGGGTGAGCCCGTGCGAAGAACAGTGCCTGCGCACTGTTTTTCGCCTGGCGAACGACTGATCGCCTGCAAGCGATCGGTTTGGGTGCGGGGGCGCAGCCCGGCTCAGCCGTGCAGCGCTTTCGAGTCTTCTGGCGCCTGTGCCCGTTCGAGCAGGCCGTAGTCGCGCACCACGGCGGCCACGCGCAGCCGGTAGTCGGCAAAGATGTGGGCTCGCCCTGCGCTTTGCATGTGGCGGTGCTCGTCGAGCGTGCGCCAGTGCTGCACCGCTTCTTCATCGCGCCAGAACGAGAGCGACAGCAGCTTGCCAGGCTGGCTCAGGCTTTCGAAACGTTCGATCGAGATGAAGCCGTCGATCGCATCGAGATGGCGCCGCAATGCCGCCGCGGCAGCGAGGTAGGCCTCACGCTGGCCCACGGCCGGCTGCAGCTCGAAGATGACCGCGATCATCGGGGCGCATCCGCCGTGTGCGGCGTGATGCCGAGGGTGCCCTCCACCACCTCGACGAAGCTGCGCTCTTCGCTCTTGATGAAACGCGCGGCCTGCGCAAGCGCGAAGTTCTCGCGCCCTTCGGCGTCGGTCTTCAGGCGGGCGCGGTAAGTTTCATAGGCGGCCAGCGACTCGAACGCGATCAGGCCCCAGGCCACGTCGTTCGTGCCTTCGTGCGGCAGGAAGTAACCCACCAGGTGGCCGCCGCAGCGCGGAATGATGCGGCCCCAGTTTTCTGCGTACTGCTTGAAGGCGTCGCGCTGGAAGGGGTCGATCGTGTAGCGGATGAAGCAGGTGATCGTCATGGAACTCTCCACGGGTTGGATGACGCAAACGATAGCCCCGCCATGCCCGCCAATGGTTCGTCTAAGATCGAACCATGAAAGACGGCCCCAGCATCGTGCGCATCGCCGCGCTGATCGGCGACCATGCGCGCGCCGACGTGCTCACCGCACTGATGGCCGACCGCGCACTCACCGCCACCGAACTGGCGGGGATTGCCGGTGTCACCAAGCAGACCATCAGCGCGCACCTGGCCAAGCTGCTCGACGCGGGGCTGTTGAGCGTGGAACACCAGGGCCGGCACCGCTACTTCCGCCTTGCCGACGCCGACGTGGCGCAACTGCTCGAATCGCTGATGGGTGTCGCTTTCCGGACTGGCGCGGTGCGGCTGCGTTCGAGCCCGCGCGAGCCGGCGCTGCGCAAGGCGCGGGTCTGCTACGACCATCTTGCCGGCGAATTCGGCGTGCTCGCGTTCGAGGCCTTGCTGGCGCGCCGTGTTTTCAAATCCGACACGAACTCCGAAACGAGCGGCCTGGTGCTCACGAACGTCGGCGCCGCCTGGTTCGCCGAGCTCGGCATCGACATCACCGCGGCCGCGGCCCAGCGGCGCGCCTTCTGCCGGCCCTGCCTTGATTGGGGCGAGCGCCGCCACCACCTCGGTGGCGCGCTCGGCACGGCGCTGCTCGAGCGCCTGTTCGAGCTCGGCTGGGCGCGCCGCGCGAAGGGCTCGCGCGTCGTCAATTTCACGCCCAAGGGCGAGCCTGCGTTTCGTGCCCTGTTCGCTGCGGCATGAAGCGAAATACGCGCTTTCGCCTCGGCCGCGCAGCGTAAAGTCGAACCCTCCGGCCCCACCGCAAACATGACCGAAGCCCCCCGCAACCCGCGCCCCGCCATGAGCTGCGTGGTGCCTGCTTTCAACGAAGCGGCCAACCTCGAGCCGATGCTGGCCAGCCTGACGGTCCAGCTCACTGCGCTGACCGACCGCTGGGAGGTCATCGTCGTCGACGACGGCAGCCGCGACACCACGCCGGCTGCGATGGCGCCCTGGCTTGTGCGCCCCGGCGTGCGTTACGTGCGCCTGTCGCGCAACTTCGGCAAGGAAGCGGCGCTCACCGCCGGCATCGACCGCGCTGCGGGCGAGGTCGTGCTGCTGATGGACGCCGACCTTCAACACCCCGCGTCGCTCGTGCCCGAGATGCTCGCCGCGTGGGTAGCGGGTGCCGACATGGTGTGCGCCGCGCGCGCTTCACGCGCCGACGAAAGCCTGGCCAAGCGGCTCGGCACGGCATTGTTCTACGCCCTGGTCAACCGCAACGCGGCGGTGCAGATCCCGGTCGACGCCGGCGACTTCAGGCTGATGGATCGGCGTGTGGTCGACGCGCTCAAGTCGCTGCCCGAGCGCAACCGCTTCATGAAAGGCCTGTACGCCTGGGTCGGCTTTCACAACGTCATCATTCCCTACGTGCCCAACGAGCGACTCTCGGGCACCACCACGTTCTCGATGCGCCGCCTGTCGCGGCTGGCCTTCACGGGGGTCACCGCCTTCACCAACGCGCCGCTGCGCTTGTGGAGCGCGCTTGGCGTGGTGATCGCGCTGTTCGCGCTCGCCTTCGGCTTCTGGATCGTCATCGACTACTTTGTCTACGGCAACAACGTGCCCGGCTGGGCCACGCTCGTCACCGGCATGGCGTTTTTCAGCGGCGTGCAACTGCTCTCGATCGGCATCCTCGGTGAGTACGTGGGCCGCATCTTCGACGAGGTCAAGCAGCGCCCCGTCTACGTCGTCGGCCTCGAGGCCGGGCGCGGCGCCATCGTGGCGCCGGGCGAACCGCACGCATGAAACCGCCCGAGCCGACGCCCGCGCCCGCGCGCAAGCTGGGCCTGTGCGCCGACGATTTCGGCCTGGCTCCCGGTATCTCGGCCGGCATTGTCCGGCTGGCGCTGGCACGGCGCCTGACCGCGATCTCGTGCATCACCAATTCACCGCACTGGGAGACGAGCGCGCCACTGCTGGGCACGCTGCCGACCTCGGTCGACACGGGCCTGCACATCAACCTCACCGAGGGCCGGCCGCTGAGCGCGCGGCTTGCGAAACTGTGGCCGCGGCTGCCGGCACTGCCGGTGTTGATCGCACGTGCCCACCTCGGGCTGCTGCCACGCGCCGAGTTGCGCAGCGAAGTGCACGCGCAGCTCGCGGCCTTTCGCGCTGCCACCGGCCTGGCACCCCAATTCATCGACGGGCACCAGCACGTGCACCACCTGCCGGGGCTGCGCGGCATCATCCTCGACATGGTCGAACACGTGCAGCCGCTGCCCGCACTGCGCAACACCGGGCGCGTGCTCGGCCCGGGCTCGGGCATCAAACGCTGGCTGATCGAAAACACCGGCGGCCGGGCGCTGGCGCGCGAACTCGCGCAGCGGGTGCTGCTGCACAACCCGGCGCTGCTCGGGGCCTACGACTTCGTCGACCCGAACTACCGCGCCTTGATGCAGGCCTGGCTCGCCGCGCTGCCGTGCGAAGGCGGCCTGGTCTTCTGCCACCCCGGCGACACCGCCGCTGGTGACCCGCCCGATGTGATCGCCACAGCGCGGGTGCGTGAGCTCGCCTACCTCGGCAGCGATGCTTTTGTGCAAGACCTGGCCGCGGCGAAGGTCGTGCTCGGGCGTGTCTGGCTCGGCGGCGCGGCACCGGCCGCCCGGCGCTGAAGCGGAGCAGGTTTCAGCGGAAGGATCAGCGGAAGGTCCAGCCCCGGTTGATGGCGAAGGTCAGCACCAGGCTCAGGCCGGTGGCGAGCATCTGCGCCAGCACGTAGTGCAGGCCGAGCCGCACTGCGAGGGCCACCACCGCCATGCCGAGCAGCGCACCGATCAGCGCCGTTGCCTGAAAGCGCGGCCACGAAGCGCGCACGTCACCGCGGTGCGCGAACGTGAACCAGCGGTTGCCCGCGTACGCGAGCTGCGCGCCCACCACCGCACCGAAGCCCGAAGCCAGCCACGCCGGCCAGCCGAAGCGTTCCACGCACAGCACCAGCAGCGCATAGTGCAAGGCCGTGGCGACCGCGCCGACAGCGGTGTAGCGGATGAAGTGCTGCATGCCGGCGTGGCGTTTCAGGGGCAGGCGTGCCGCGTGGCGCGCCAGAGCTCGGTGCGGTCATCGGCAAACGTGCGGGTCACGCCGGCGAGTTCGGCGACCTGTTTCGAGGCACCCGGCGCAACGACGAACCAGACCGTACCGGTGCCGCACAGCAGCGTGTCGAGCTGGTCGAGCGGGTGCAGCAATTCGCGCCCGAGCGCCGGGGCGAAGCGCGCGGCATCGAACACTTCCTTGCGCCAGTTGTCGCGCTTGGGCAAGGCCGGGTCGGCCCAGTCGCCGGCAATCACGACCGGCGATTTCAGGCGCGCGTAGTAGGGCAGGTCGTAGAAGTACTCGTCGATCATCACGACCCGGTCGCTCGGCGCCATCTGTGCGGCCAGCGCCAGCGCCGCAGCCCGGTTCGACTTCGGCGCCTGCCACGCGAATGCGGCAACGATGGCCACGCAGACCACGGCCGACACAGCCATCACCCACGGCCAGGCGCGGCCGCGGCCCTGCACGATCGGCAACGCGAGCAACAGGCACCAGGGCGCGATGGCCGGCAGCACATAGCCGACCAGCTTCGAACTCGGCAGCGAGAAGAACCCGACCACCGCCACCACCCACCACGCGCACAGGCCGATGCACACGTCGCGCTGCGCCCAGGCTCTTTGCGCCGCCTGCGGCAGCCACGCGCTCCAGGGCAGCGTGAGGGCGGGCAGCACGACGATGAAGAACCAGAACGGGTGCACGTTGTTGAAGGTCGACTGCGCGAAGCGGCGGAAATGCTGCTCCATGAAGAAGTAGTCGTAGAAGCCGGGGTAACGCGCCTGCATGGCGACGAACCACGGCGCGGCGACCAGCGTGAACGCAAGCAGGCCCAGCGGGTGCAGCAGCTTGAACATCTGGCGCCAGCGCCCTTGTGCGAGCAGCCAAGGGCCGATGATGAGCGCCGGCAGCACGAAGCCGATCAGGCCCTTGGCCAACACCGCTAGCGCACACCCGACCCAGGCCACCACCAGCCAGCCGAGCAGCACGCGTGGGGGTTCGTCGAGCGCACGTGCGAACGCGAGCACGGCAGCGGTGATCAGGCCGGCAACCAGCATGTCGTGGTTGGCATACTGCGCGCCGACGAAAAAGAACGGGCAGGTCGCGAGCACGCCGAGCGTGATGGCCGCAGCGCGGGCGCCGTGCCAGCGCCGTAGCGCGACATACAGGCTGGCGCCGAGCAGCCAGGCACCGAGCATCGATGCAAAACGTGCCGTGAACGCGCTGCTGCCGAAGAGCTGCATCGCAGCCATGTCGAGCCAGTAGAACAGCGGCGGCTTGTGGAAAAAGGGCAGGCCGTTGAGCGTGGGCACGAGGCCGTCGCCCATCAGCATCTCGCGAGCGACGCTGGCGTAGCGGCCTTCGTCGGGCAGCAGCAGCGGGCGCCAGCCGAGCGTGCCCAGCAGCCACAGCGCGAGCAGGCCGAGCAGCACGGGTGCCGACGAAAGCCGGGCCGGCCATGGCGCAGGCGCGGCGCCAGGGTCGTTCAGTGAAGAAGGCATGAATGCAAGGGCGTTCGGGGCAGGGGATCGGCGCGCGCCATTAGACCATTCGCCCGCGCGCAAAGCTGGCATGCAGGCAGGGCCAAACCAGGCCGCTTAGCATCGATCGATGAGCACGCCTTCCACCACGCTGACGCAGCTGCCGCTGTTCCCGCTGCAGACCGTGTTGTTCCCTGGCGGCTCGCTGCCGCTGCGCATTTTCGAGGTGCGCTACCTCGACATGATCGGCCGCTGCCACAAGGCCGGCGAGCCGTTCGGCGTGGTCTGCCTGAGCGAAGGCAGCGATACGCGTCGCCGCGTGAGCGACGCGGTCGACGGCAAGCCCGCCGGCGATGGCTTCGCCCACGAAGCGTTCTTCCCGGTCGGCACGCTGGCGCGCATCACGAAGTTCGAGCGCCCGCAGCCGGGGCTGATGATGATCGGCTGCGTCGGCGCGCAGCGCTTTCGGGTTCAGCGCAGCGAGCAGCTCAAGCACGGGCTGTGGCTCGCCGACGTGGAGCTGCTCGCCGAAGACGCCGAGGTGCCGGTGCCCGACGACCTGCGCTTCACGCGCGAAGCCTTGCAGGGCCTGGTGCGAAACATCGAACTGAGCATCGAACAAAGCGCCGAGCAAGGTGGCGAAGCCGGTTTCGAGCTGCCGCTGCGCAAACCCTACCGGTGGGACGACTGCGGCTGGCTCGCCAACCGCTGGTGCGAGATGCTGCCGCTGCAGC
>JBDTTU010000065.1:0-24290 GCA_039930465.1 Burkholderiales bacterium | reverse complement strand
CGTGGCCGGTGATGTTGGCGCAGTAGTGCGGCGTGATGCCGGCCTTGTAGAGCGCCTCGGTGACGGGGGAATACAGCACGGTCGGCGCGAGCAGCGCTTCGCCGTATGACAAGCCTGGCAGTACCGGCGTCAGGTAACCCTGCGGCAAGCGTTCGACCAGCTTGCGCGCCAGGCTCAGGCCGTTGGCGTGGATGCCACTCGACGCCAGCAGCACGATCGCGTCGCCGGGGCCAAGCTTGTCGCCGACCGACAGGCGTTCTTTCGGGTTGATCAGGCCGGTGCAAGAGGCCGCGAGGTCGATGCGGCCTTCGGCCACGATGCCGGCGAGCGCCGGGGTTTCGCCGCCGCCCCAGGCCACGCTGCAGGCGTCGCAAGCGCGCTTCCAACCGTCAACGAGGGCTTGAGCGCGCTGCGCGTCGGCGAACCAGTCGGAGCCGCCGGCGGCCCAGTAGGCCTGCACCACGAGGGGCGTGGCGCCCACGGTGATCAGGTCATTGATCGCCATCGCGATCGTGTCTTGCGCGATGCTGTCGTAATAACTCTTGCCGGTGAGCAGGTGCATCTCGTCGGCAACGAGTGCCTTCGAGCCCAGACACTCGACGATGCTGGCGATGTAGAACGGGCCAACGTCGACCACGTACGCCGACTCGCCGCGCGAGGCTGCTACTTCGCGGAAGCCGTGGGCCGCCAGGTGCCCCGCGGTGGCCGCGGCGGCGCGCTGCGCCGTGACCTTGAGCGGGTCGATCAGGTCGTAGTTGACACCGGCCTGCTCGTAGCTGAGGGTGGCGCTGTGCGCAATGGGTGCGGCGGTGGGGTTCATCGGGTGCGGCAGGGCTTTGGGATGCGGAATTATCCGGTACCGGCGGCACAGCCGTGGCCGCACGGTCGCCGGGGCGACGCGAGCGGTCGCCCCCGTAGAATGAAGCCATGTCTTACGTCGTCCTGGCCCGCAAGTACCGGCCACCCAATTTCGAAGCGCTGGTGGGGCAGGAGCACGTGGTCCAGGCACTGGTCAACGCACTCACGCAGCAGCGCCTGCACCACGCTTATCTGTTCACTGGGACCCGCGGCGTGGGCAAGACGACGATCTCGCGAATTCTCGCCAAGTCGCTCAACTGCACCGGCGCCGACGGGCAGGGCGGCATCACCGCGCACCCGTGCGGCGCTTGCGAGGCCTGCCGCGACATCGACGGCGGCCGTTTCATCGACTACGTGGAACTCGACGCTGCGTCGAACCGGGGTGTCGAAGAGATCTCGCAACTGCTCGACCAGGCCGTGTACAAACCGGTGCTCGGGCGCTTCAAGGTCTACATGATCGACGAAGTGCACATGCTCTCGACCACCGCGTTCAACGCGATGCTCAAGACGCTCGAAGAGCCGCCCGACTACCTCAAGTTTGTGCTCGCCACGACCGACCCGCAGAAGGTGCCGCCGACCGTGCTGTCGCGCTGCCTGCAGTTCAACCTGCGCCCGATGGCGCCGCAAACGGTGCAGGAGCATCTGGCCGCGGTGCTGGCGCAAGAGAACATCGCAGCCGAGCCGGGTGCACTGCGCCTGCTCGCGCGCGCAGCCCGCGGTTCGATGCGTGATGGCCTGTCGCTGACCGACCAGGCGATCGCGTTCGGCGCCGGTGCCGTGGAAGAAGCTGGCGTGCGTTTGATGCTCGGCGCGGTCGACCGTGGCCACGTGGTGCGCATCGTCGAAGCGCTGGCCGCAGGTGACGGCGCGGCCCTGGTGGCGGCGGCCGATGCGCTGCGCGCGCTCGGTTTGTCGGCCAGCGGCACGCTCGAAGAACTCGCGGCGCTGCTGCAGCAGATGGCTGTGCTGCAAGCCGTGCCCGACGCGCTTGAGGCCGGCGACCCCGACGCGCCGACCGCGCTGCGCCTCGCGGCCCTGTTCGCGCCCGACGAAACTCAGGTGGTCTACAGCATCGTCTTGCACGGCCGTGCCGAACTGGCATTGGCGCCCGACGAATACAGCGGGCTCGTGATGGTGTTGCTGCGTTTGCTCGCGTTCAGGCCGCAGGCCGAAGGCGCGTCGCCAAAGCCGCGCGTCACGCCGGCGCCGGTGCCCGCGCCACGCGCGGCGCAGGCCGCCGCGGCGCAGCCCGCGGTGGTGGCCACCGCACCGGTGGCGCGTACACGCGTGGCTGCAAGCGAGCCCCCGCCGTGGCTCGATGCACCCTATGACGACGAACCCCGGCCGCCAGCCGCTGCGCCGATGGTGCGGGAAGCCGACGCCGCGGCGCATGCCGCGGCGCCGGTGGCAGCGCTGGCTGTTGCGCCAGTCAGCTTCGTGCCCAGCGCGCTGGGCGAACGCTGGGCCGCGCTGGTGCGCCAGATGATCGATGCCGGCACGGTCAGTGCGCTGGTGCGCGAACTGGCCATGCAGGCGCAGTGTCTGGCGTTCGACGACAGTGCCGCGGGCGTGCTGTGCCGCTTGCGCGTCGAGCGTGAGATGCTGCGTGCGCCGGTGCATGCCGACAAGCTGCAGGCCGCATTGGCGCTGGCGCTCGCGCGCCCGGTACGCATCGAGTTCGAAGGTGGCGTGGCCGAAGACTCGCCCGCCAGACGCGACGCCGCAGAACGTGCGCGCCGCCAGGCGCAAGCCGAACAGATCATCCACGACGACCCGCTGGTGCAGGCGCTGATGGCGCAGTACAAGACGGCACGCATCGTGCCCGGGTCGGTCAAACCCCATTGACGCATTGACAGAAGAGCAGGAGCCCAAGCCATGATGAAGAACCAACTCGCCGGCCTGATGAAGCAGGCGCAGGCGATGCAGGACAACCTGAAAAAGGCGCAGGAAGAACTCGCCACCATCGAAGTCGAAGGCCAGTCCGGCGCCGGACTCGTGAAGGTGGTGATGACCTGCAAGCACGATGTCAAGCGCATCACCATCGACCCGAGCCTGCTCGCCGACGACAAGGACATGCTTGAAGACCTGGTGGCCGCGGCCTTCAACGACGGCGTGCGCCGGGCCGAAGAATTGAGCCAGGAAAAGATGGGCAAGTTGACCGCCGGCATGCCGATGCCACCTGGAATGAAATTCCCGTTCTAGTCTTTGCGTGAATTTCCCTTGCTGAACCCGAAGACGCTGTGACCGAACCATCGCTCGAGGCGCTGGTCGAGGCGCTGCGCCGCTTGCCCGGTGTGGGTGTGAAGTCGGCGCAGCGCATGGCGTTTCACCTGCTGCAACATGACCGCGAAGGTGCGCAGCAGATCGCGCTCGCGCTGCAGTCGGCGGTGACGCATGTGCGCCATTGCGAGCGCTGCCACACCTTCACCGAAGCGCCGGTGTGCCGCACCTGCCTCGACCCGAGCCGCGACTCGAAACAGCTGTGTGTCGTTGAAACGCCGGCCGATCAGGCGGCGCTCGAGCGCACCGGCAGCTACCGCGGCCTGTACTTCGTGCTGATGGGTCGGCTGAGCCCGCTCGACGGCATCGGCAGCAGCGACATCGGCGCGCAGCAACTGCTTGAACGAGCCAGCGACGAAGCGACCGAAGAAGTGATCATTGCGACCAACTTCACCGCCGAAGGCGAAGCCACCGCCCACGTGCTGGCCGAAGCCTTGAAAGCGCGCGGCCTGCGCGTGACGCGCCTGGCGCGCGGTGTTCCGATCGGCAGCGAGCTGGAGTACGTGGATCTGGGCACGATCGCCCACGCCTTGAGCGACCGGCGCTGATTCACACCCTCAGTTGTTGGCGACCTTCTGCGGGCTCTTGCCGGCCGCCGCGCGCCGCGATCGCACGGCGGCTTTGCGCGGCGCTGCGGCCGTGTGCGTGGCCTTGCGCGCAGAGCTCCGGGCTTTCGCAACTTTCGCCCCGCGTGAGGCCTTGCCCGCCACGTAGACGATGATGCTCTGCCCGGGCCTGAAGCTCGCTGACGTACCGACCTCGTTCCACTGCGCCACCTGCGCCGTGCTGACGCGGTAGCGCTTCGCGACCGAGGCCACGCTGTCCTTGCGGCCGGCTTTCAGCAACACCCTGCGCAGGCTCGGGCCGTCGGGCGCGAGTGACATCGAGGCGTTGTCGGCGACCTCGACCGACACGTCGGTCAGGCGGTGCTCGCCACGCGGCACCAGCAGCGTGGAGCCGGCCTTCACGAGCATGCGAGGCGGAATGTGGTTGACTTCGCGCAGCTCTGCTTCGTCCATGTCTACAAGCTTCGCCGCTTCTGCCGGACGCAGTGTCTTGGGTGCCGTCCAGGCCGTCCAGGTTGCGAGCGGGCCGCGGTGCAGCGGCAGCTCGCGCACGAAGTGGTTCGCGTTGTCGTAGGGCAGCAGCACCTGCGGCGTGCCGGCGGCCAGGATCACCGGCTTGTTCATCTGCGGGTTCAGCGTCTGAAAGTCTTCCAGGCGCATGTCGGCCAGGCGCACCGCCACGGCCACGTCCATGTCGCGCTCGATCGGCACGCTCAGGAAGTAAGGGTGGTTCGACAGTGCCGGCAGCGTCAGGCCGAAGTCGGCGGGTCGCGCAACGATGTTCTTCACCGCCTGCAGCTTGGGAACGTAGTATTGCGTTTCGTTCGGCATCTTCAGGCTGGCGTAGTCGGTCGGCAGCCCGAGCTTCTGGTTGCGCTTGATCGCGCGCTGCACGCTGCCTTCACCCCAGTTGTAGGCGGCCAGCGCGAGGTGCCAGTCGCCGAACATGCCGTAGAGCTTTTGCAGGTAGTCGAGCGCGGCGCGGGTCGAGGCGAGCACATCGCGCCGGTCGTCGCGGAAGATGTTCTGCTTGAGTGAATAGTCCTTGCCGGTCGATGGAATGAACTGCCACATGCCCGAGGCTTTGGCGGTCGACATGGCCTGCGGGTTGAAGGCGCTTTCGATGAAGGGCAGCAGCGCCAGTTCGGTCGGCATGCCGCGGTGTTCGAGTTCTTCAACGATGTGGAACAGGTAGTGACCGCCACGCTCGGTCATGCGCTGCACGTAGTCGGGGCGGGTGGCGTACCACTGCTCGCGGTTGCGCACCAGGTCGCTGTCGAGGTCGGGCATGGCGAAGCCCTGGCGCACGCGGCCCCAGAGGTCGGTCTGTGCGGTGCGGTCGTCGAGGTCGAGCCGCACTTCGGGGCGCAGCGGGTCGACCGGCACCGGTGCAGTGGCGACTTCCGAGTCTGGCGCCGAGGCCGCGCTCGCTGGAGCCGGTGCGCTGGCAGCCGCTTGTGGTGCGGCGCTCGCGGCTGCCGCGGTGGCCAGCGCCGCTTCGGGCGGTGTGCCGGGCTGCGGCGTCGTGGCGCACCCCACCAGCAGCACCGAGATCAGCAGCAAGGTCGGCAGACTGGACACCATGAACCGGTCCGGCCGGCTTTGCTTGGAAAACATCATCGGAATTCGTTCTTCCATTGGCGAAGGGCGGCGAGCACGGCCACCGGGTCGGTGCCGGCGGCGCCGCGGGTTTGTGCCATGCGTGCCACGCCGGGCTCGGCGCAGCGCAGGAACGGGTTCACGCGCCGCTCGGTGGCGATCGACGAAGGCAAAGTCGGCTCGTTGACCGCACGCTGCGCTTCGCACCAGGCGTTGTAGTCGGCAAGATCGTTATTTTTGGGCTCGACCGCGCGTGCGAACTTCAGGTTCGACAAGGTGTACTCGTGCGCGCAGCAGACCCGCGTCGGCCCGGGCAGGCTCGCCAGGCGCGACAGCGAGTGGTGCATCTGTGCGGGCGTGCCTTCGAACAAGCGGCCGCAGCCACCCGAGAACAGCGTGTCGCCGCAGAACAGGATCGGCTCGGCGCCACCACCTTCGGTGAAAAACGCGATGTGCCCGCTGGTGTGGCCGGGCACGTCGATCACCTCGAAGCGCAGGCCGAGCACCTCGACAGTGTCGCCATCGTCGAGGGCCACATACGGTTGCGGAATGCGCTCGCGCCGCGGGCCGTAAACGGGGCCCTGCAAACGCGCGCGAAGTTCGTCGACACCGCCGACATGGTCGGCATGGTGGTGGGTCACTAGAATCGCGGCGAGTTGCAGCTTGTGCGAATCGAGCGCTTTGATCACTGGCGCCGATTCACCCGGATCGACAACGACGGCGTGGTGACCATCGTGGAGCATCCAGATGTAGTTGTCGGAAAAAGCGGGCAGGGCAATCAGGTTCATGGCGGAACGCGCGATTATAGGTTTGACCGAATGGCTGCAAACGCCGGCGGGTCGCTACGTGCTCGCATGGGAGCAGGGCCATCTCGACACCGCCGTGGTCGACCTGTTCGGCTTTCACGCGCTGCAGCTCGGTTTGCCCGAGCTCGATGCGCTTCGGGCCAACCGCATGCCGCACCGCTGGGTCGGCGTCGACACGGCGGCGCAGGAAGCGCCGCGCGACAATACTTCGCCGGCGATGCCACGCGCCGCGGTAGCGCTGCACTGCGATTTCGACGCCTTGCCGTTCGACAGCAACAGCCTCGACCTCGTGGTCTTGCCTCACGCGCTCGAGCTGGCGCGCGACCCGCACCTTGCCTTGCGCGAGGTCGAGCGGGTGCTGGTGCCGGAAGGTCGGGTCGTGATCGTCGGCTTCAACCCGACCAGCCTGTGGGGCGTGCGCCAGGCTTTCGGGCGCCTGCGCCGCGGGCTCGGGCTGGGCAAGAGCCGCGATCTGTTCTTGCCTGGCGGTGGTGAGTTCATGCGCTACCGCCGGCTGCGTGACTGGCTGCGCCTGCTCAGTTTCGAAGTCGAAGCCGGCCGCTTCGGTTGTTACCTTCCGCCGCTGCGTTCCCAGGCCTGGCTGTCGCGTTTCGAGTGGGCCGAGCGCATCGGCGAGCGCTGGTGGCCGGTGTTCGGTGCAGTCTATTTCGTGGTGGCCGTCAAGCGTGTGCGCGGCATGCGCCTGGTCGGCCTGGCGCGAAGCCAGCGCGCCCCGAAACAGGCGGCACCGGCGCCGGTTGTCGCCACCCATCACACCTCAACAAAAGAACCCACGCATGAGCACTGAAGCAGCGACGATCAAGCGCCCGAAGGTCACGGTCTACACCGACGGTGCCTGCAAGGGCAACCCCGGCAAGGGCGGCTGGGGCGCCTGGCTGCAGACCGGCGAGCACGAGAAAGAGCTGTTCGGCGGCGAAGCGCTGACGACCAACAACCGCATGGAACTCACCGCGGTGATCGAAGCGCTGAATTCGCTCAAGCGCACCTGCGATGTCACGCTCTACACCGACAGCGAATACGTGCGCAAGGGCATCACCGAATGGATCCACGGCTGGAAGCAGCGCGGCTGGAAAACTGCCGACAAGAAGCCGGTGAAGAACACCGAGCTGTGGCAGCGCCTGGACGCGCTGCGCAACCTGCATGCGGTGGAGTGGCGCTGGGTCAAGGGCCACTCGGGCGACCCCGGCAACGAGCGTGCCGATGCGCTGGCGAACAAGGGTGTCGAGCAGTTGAAGTGAGCGGTGGGTGGCACGGGTAGTGCCGCCCGCTCAGAGCATGCCGCGCTCGAGCTCCATCAGCTGAAAGCGGGCCAGCGCCAGGTTGCTGCGCTGCTTGTCGAGCAAGGCCACGAGGAACAGTTCGGGGTGGCGCGAGACGGTGCGCATCACATGGTGGCGCGGGCCGGCGCTCGTCATCACTTCGTCGATCTGTTCCGACAGGCCCATCGCACGCGCCGCCTGGCGGTGCGCACGCAAGACCTGCGCGCTGGCGGCTGCGGCCAGGTCCATGTCGACCGGCTGGTCTTCGCGCACTTCGCGCGCCAGCACGAGGCCGGTGGTGGAATCGACCACCGCGCAACCGAGCAAGCCTTCGAGCGGCAGCAGCCCGGCGAGGGCCTGCTTCGCGCGCATCGGGTCGAGCATGTGGCGGCTCACACGCATGGCCTGTGGCGCTGCTTTTACGGCAGTGGCCGCGCTGCTGCTGGAGATGGGCATGCCGGTGAGCGAACGCGCGTGCGAACTGTCGAGCTCGCTGACCTTGATCGGGAAGCCGTTCTCGCCTTCGAGCGACGGGTAGGTCGAAGGCTGCCAGCCGGGTTGCTGCTTGATCTGGTTCCAGATGCCGAGCATCGCGTTCCAGACCGACGACGCGCCGGTCATCGATTCGCTGATCACGTGCACGTGCACGCCGGGCGGCCAGACCACGGCGCTGACCTTGTTGGCGATCCAGACCGCGTTCGGCGGCAACATGAACAGCAGGTTCGGGCAGTGCCAGTTGGGCAGCGCCACCGCGACCAGCAGCGAGTCGAAGAGTGCGTCGATCGCATGCGGTTGCATCGGGCCGATGATGACGGTGGTCATCTGGCTGCGTTCCATCAGCGCGACCGGGATCTCGGCCGTTTCCTTGCCCGGCGCGCGCACGTCGGCGTGGTAGACGCGCAGCGTTTCTTCGTGGCGCCGGACCAGCGTGGTGCGCTCGATCGTGGCCAGCGTGCGCAGCGTGGAGTGCTCGCGCAGGTGCAGCCGCTCGACTGGCCGGCCGCCGGCATCGGACAGCGCCTTGATGACGGCCGAGGCCCACACGCCGACCGGGTCGAGCAGGGTGATCAGCGAGGTGGCGGTGTCGAGGTCGGAGCGGGTATTGGCGAAGTGCTCGCGGATGGCCTGGGCCGGTGAGCCGGTGACGACCAAGTCATGTGAATGGCGGTCGACCATCTGGCCGCGTTCGTTGACCTCGGTGGCCATGGTCTGCATGATGGCTGTGGCCGCGAAGCCGTGGTCGGGCTCGTCTTCGTCGCTGCGTTTCTTCGGGCCCTTCGCGGGGCCGAGATCACCGAACAATGATGTGAGCACGAGTTCCCCTGACGCTGTGGCTGGGTGAACCGCTGCAGCACGGCTCAACCCGGGAGTCTAATTTCGCCTTGCTCATTCGCCAAGCCCTGAGAATGCGGGGCTTGACGGACCAACCGGTGCGCGTCACGACGCGAAAAACCGGCTCGGCGGCGCCCCCACCGAGCGTCGCACCATCGCGCTGAACGCACTCGGGCTGGCGTAGCCGAGCTCGGCGGCAATGGCGGCCATCGGCATCCTGCGCGCCGCCAAACTGACCGCACGGGCCAGCAACACCTGCTGGCGCCACTGCACGAACGAGGTGCCGAGTTCGCTGCGGAACAGGCGTGCCACGGTGCGCGGGCTGGCGCCCGAGTCGCGCGCCCAGCCGTCGAGCGTGGCATGGCGGACCGGGTCGTCGATGACCGCTTCGCACAAGGTGCGCAGGCGCTTGTCAGTCGGCAGATCGACGCCGAGCGGCACCGTTCTGGCACGCCGCAGTTCGTCGAGCAGCAGCGCGCTGAGGCGGCCTTCGCGGCGCATGGCGTCGGGGCCGAGCGGCGGGCCGGCACCATCGGGCATGTCATCGAGTTCCAGCGCCAGCGCACGGAGCAGGTCGGACACCTCCAGCACGCGGCACTGGCGCCAGGCCGCTTCCTGCGAGCGCGCCACTTGTGGGCCGCAGCGGCCGCGCGGCTGGTGCAGGTAGAGCGTCAGCAGTTCAGCATCTTCGACGACCGTCACCGCGTGTTCCACGCCGGGCGGAATCCACAGCGCACGAGACGGCGGCACGATGCAGGTGCCATGTTCGAGGTTCAGCCGGACCACGCCGGTGGCTGAGACCGCGAGCTGAGCCCACGGGTGGCTGTGCGGCACCACGCGCGTGGCCTTGCTCAGGTGCAGCAGCTTGGCCCGAACAGGGCGCTCGCGGCCGGGCACGTAGAGGTGCGGTGTGGTCGGGCCGATCGGAGCGCCGGCAGGGCTTGGCTTCATTGGCGGGATCTCGACAGAACTTGACCTGCTATCGTAATCCGGCCCCGCGCCGAATGTTTAACATCTGGCCTGGCTTCCAAACATGATTCCGCTTCCATGACCACCTTGACGGCACCCGTGCCACCGGCAAGCCAGGACGCCACGCTGATCGGTCTCGTCGGCCTGGCCCACCTGATCAGCCATTTCAGCCAGCTGTTGCTGGCGCCGCTGTTCCCGTGGCTGAAAGTCGAGTTCAACGCCAGTTACGCCGAGCTCGGCCTGCTGATGTCGATCTTCTTCGTGGTCTCGTGCGCGGTGCAGACCTTGTCGGGCTTCATCGTCGACCGCTTCGGCCCACGGCCGGTGCTGTTTGCCGGCCTGTCGCTGCTCGGCGCTGCCGCATTCGGCTTCTCGTCGAGCCACAGTTACGCCATGTTGGCCGTGTTCTCGGTCGTTGCCGGCATCGGCAACGGCGTGTTCCACCCGGTCGACTACACCTTGCTGAACCGCAAGGTCCACCCCACGCGGCTCGGCCATGCGTTCAGCGTTCACGGCATCACCGGCAGTCTCGGCTGGGCGCTGGCGCCGGCCATGCTGGTGCCGCTGACGCTCGCCTTCGGCTGGCGCGTCGCGTTGATGTGCGCCGGCCTGCTGGCCTTTGCCGTGTTGCTCGTTCTCTGGCTCAACCGCGAGCGGCTGACGCTCGACATCGCGCCCGCCGCCAAGCCGGGCGCTGCACCCGCCGGAGCCGACGAACACGCGCTGGCGTTTCTGAAGATCCCGGCCGTCTGGATGTGCTTCGGCTTTTTCTTCTTCTTCGCGGCGTCGCTGAGCGGTGTGCAGGCCTTCGCGCCAGAAGCCGCCCGTTTGCTGCACAACGTGCCCCTGAGCGCGGCCGCCGCCTGCCTCACCATCTACATGGTGTGCAGCGCCGGCGGCATGCTGACGGGCGGGTTCCTGGTGTCCGACCCGTCGCGCTGCGAGCGTGTCATCGGTGCCGGTTTCGGCACGGCTGCGACCGTGGCCCTGACGATCGGCTTCGTCGACATCCCTGCCATGGCGGTGCCGGTCTTGTTCGGCGTGATGGGTTTCGGAGCCGGCATCGCCGGGCCGTCGCGCGACCTGATCGTCAAGCGCGCATCGCCGCCCAACGCAACCGGCCGTGTCTACGGTGTCGTGTACTCCGGGCTCGACATCGGCCAAGCCATCGCGCCGCTGGTGTTCGGCACCCTCATGGATCACCAGCAGCCGAAGATGGTCTGGCTCGGCATCGCCCTCGTGCAGGGCGTGCTGATCGTCAACGCGTTCAACGTGCGCAAGGTTCGGCGCACGAGTCTCGTGGCGTCCGCAGCCTGAGCAAGGTTCACACCGCGCTGCGGTGGCGCGCGATGCAGGGGTGGCGCCACGGCGAGATCGCGCCGTTGCCACGCTTTGCTCACTCGGTGATGATGCGGTCGAGCGGCCACTGCGCACGCGGCGTCGCGGTGTTGATCGAGAGCCAGCGGTGATCGGTCGAGAAGTCGCGCCCCGCCGGCATCGTCAGGCGTCGATGCCGTGCAACGCCAGCAACTGCTGCATGCGGCGCAGCGCAAGATCGGGCTGCTCGATCAGGCCGGCCGCATCGGCCAGGCGGAACAGCTCGGCCAGGTGCACGAGGGAGCGTGTGCTCTGCTGGCCGCCGACCATCGTGAAGTGGCTCTGGTGCCCGTTGATCCACGCCATGAACACGACCCCGGTCTTGTAAAAGCGCGTCGGCGCCGCGAAGATGTGGCGCGAGAGCGGCACAGTCGGTGCGAGGATGGTGTGAAAGCGCGCGGTGTCGCCAGCCGCGAGCGCGGCCAGCGCGGCATTCGCTGCCGGCGCAATCGCGTCGAAGATGCCGAGCAGCGCGTCGCTTTGCTGCTGGTTCACCGAAGCGCCCACACCGTCGCCGGCGATCAGTTCGGCGTAGTTGAAGTCGTCGCCGGTGTACATGCGCACGTTGGCCGGCAGGCGCCGCCGCATCGCGATTTCCTTGTCCTTGTCGAGCAGCGAGATTTTGATGCCGTCGACTTTCGACGCGTTCGCTTCGATCACCGCGAGTGCGGTGTCCATCGCGCGGTCTGCGTCGTCGCTGCCCCAGTAGCCTTTGAGCGCCGGGTCGAACATGTCGCCGAGCCAGTGCAGGATCACCGGTTGTTTCGCCTGGCGCAGCACGCGGTCGTAGACGCGCTCGTAGTCGGCCGGGCTTCTGGCCACGCGGGCAAGCGCGCGGCTCGCCATCAGGATCAGCTTGCCACCGAGCTTCTCGATCGCTTCCATCTGCTCTTCGTAGGCGCGGATCACGTCGTCGAGGCTGCGCGCCGACTCCACGGCCAGGTGGTCGGTGCCGCAGCCAGAGGCGACCAGCGCGCCGGGCACGTCGCGCGCCGCGTCGAGTGAACGGCGGATCAGCTCGAGCGAGGTCGGCCAGTCGAGGCCCATGCCACGCTGCGCGGTGTCCATCGCCTCGGCCACGCCGAGGCCGAGTGACCAGAGGTGGCGTCGGTACGCCATGGTCGCGTCCCAGTCGACCGCGCATTGCAGCCAGGGGTCGATCGCCGCGCGCGGGTCGGCCACCACGTGCGCGGCCGAATAGGCGATGCGGTTGAAGCGTGTGCCGACCGCTGCGGTGGCAATCGGCGTGGCGTTGCCCAGCGTGTACGGCTCGAGGCGGCCGTCAGCGGTCGGGAGTTGAAGGCTCATGCTCATGGCGTGTCTCCAGGGTTTGGTTCGCCGCTCACACCAGGGCGGCGGCGCTCTCGATCGGCAGCGTGGCCTGCCAGTCGGGGTCGGCGCGGTGCGCGTAGCCGGCACCGAACAACGAGTCGATGTCGAGCACGCCGTTGGCGATGCGCAGCCTGCCCGAGCTGTCGTACAGGTCGGGGTGCGCTTGCACGAACGCGGCCTGCTCGTCGGGCGGTGCATCACCGAAACCAGCGCCGTAGTGGTGGCCGTTGCGCTCGCTGTGCGTGATGCCGAGCAGCGCGACGAGGGCCAGGTCCTGCTGCACCGACAGCCCGGCCTGGCAGGTCAGGTCTTCGGCCGACATGAAGTGCAGGGGCCGGCCTGCCCCGGCGTTCCAGTGGTCGCAACGTGCGCGGTTGATGATCGACTTGTAGACGCCCTTGCAGCCCTTGCTCGACACGCCGCTCCAGCCCATGGCGCGGCCCTGCGGAAAAGCATCGAGCGTGCCGTCGGCTTCGTCCATCAGGAACGGCGCGATGTCGTTGGCCGGCAAGTTGGTGCCGAAGCTCAGTTCGCGTGGCACCGGCTGCTCGATGTAGAGCGGTGCGCGCAACACGGCAAGGCCGCGCAGCAGTTCGTTCAGCGCTTCCATGCCGGCGTACTGCTCGTTGCCGTCGAGTGTGTAGCGGTACTCGCCGACCTCGGCGTCGAGCACCGCGAGCACGGCGCGCAGCCGCGCCAGATCGGCCACCGGGTCGCCACCGAGCTTGATCTTGAAACTGCGGTGGCCGTAGCGGCGGATCACGGCGCGCAGGCTCACGGGCAGGCCGTCGTCGCCATCGCGCACCGCATCGAGCTCGTCGAGCAAGCCGACCGTGTGGCGCGCCTCGACGTGGCGCAAGGGCTGCAACGAAGCGAGCCACGCCGACCAGTCCCAGCCGGGCAGATCGGCGACGCCCTCGATGCCGAACAGGTTGTGCCGGGCGGCATCGAAGAACGACATCTTTTGCGCTCGGCACAAGGCGTCGATCACGGCGCGGTCGATCACGGCCTGGCCGAAGGCGGTGGAGAGTTCGGTCAGGCCAGCCTGCATGCCGGTGTGCGCCAACGCCTGGCGGTGGCGCGCGAACAGGCCGAACGACGTGGCGGCGGAATCGTTCACGTACGCCTCGGCCGCGTTGCCGACGGCGAGCGCCAGGTGCGACACGTTGTCCCGCGGCGACAAGCCAGCGCGTTTGTCGAACCACTTCGGCACCATCAGCTCGGCCGCGAAGCCTTCAGCGCCATCGATCGCCACGCGCACGAACAACTGCGGGCAGGCCGTGAGCGTGTTCGCACCGAAGCGGAATGGCAAGCGCAACTGCACCGGCCGCACCCGCGTTTCAACGGCACGCACGACGAGGTTCAGTCCGGTGGACATGTGCGCCGGCTCAGTGCGCGTCCAGGCTGCCCTGCGCGTAGAAGTGCGCACGCAGCGCCCGCGCATAACCGGCAAAGGCCTCGGTGCCCATCACGTCGAGTGGGCGAGGGCGCGGCAGGTCGATGTCGTAGGTCTGCACGATGCGCCCCGGCCGCTCGCTCATCACGAAGACACGATCCGAAAGAAAGATCGCTTCCGGAATGCTGTGCGTGATCAGCAGCACGGTCTTCTTCGAGGTCATCCAGATGCGCTGCAATTCCAGGTTCATCCGCTCGCGTGTCATCGCATCGAGCGCGCCGAACGGTTCGTCCATCAGCAGCACCGAAGGGTCGTGCAGCAGCGCCCGCAGGATCGCCACGCGCTGCTGCATGCCGCCCGAAAGCTGCCACGGGTACTTCTGCTCGAAGCCGGTCAGGCCGGCCATCTCGATCAGCGCCTGCGCGCGTGTGCGCGCCGCTGCCATCGGCAAGTTCCGGATCTCGGCCTGCAGCAGGATGTTGTCGAGCACACGCCGCCACGGCAGCAGCAGCGCGCTCTGGAACACGATGCCCACGTCGGTTTGAGGCCCGTTGACCTTGTGGCCCGACAGTTCGAGCTCGCCGCCGCTGATCGGCAGCAGGCCCGCCACCATCTTCATCAGCGTGCTCTTGCCGCAGCCCGACGGCCCGACCACCGAGACGAACTCTCCGGCACCGATGTCGAAGTCGAGCGGCTTGAGCGTCTCGACCTCGCCGTCTTGCGTGCGGTAAGTCTTGTGCAAGCCACGGGCCTTGATCAGCACCGGGCCGGTGCCGGTGGTCGTTTCTGTGGCCTGTGCGGGCTTGCCCATCGGGTCGATCTCCATGCGCCGGTTCATGGGCGATTCAACTCGCGGCCTGCACGTCGTGGCGCTGCGAGGCGTGCCACGGCATCATCCAGCGCTCGACCAGTTCGATGACGAGGAACAGCAGCACGCCGATCATCGAAAGAATCACCAGGCCGGCGAACATCAGCGGCAAGTCGAAGTTGCCGTTGGCCTTCTGCAGCACGTAGCCGAGCCCGGCGTTGGATCCGACGAATTCGCCGACCACCGCGCCAACAACAGCCAACGTGACCGAGACCTTGAGCCCGCTGAAGATCGCCGGCATGGCCTGCGGTAGACGGAATTTCAGGAAGATCTTGAACGGGTTGGCGCCCATCGAACGCGCGAGGTCGATGACTTCCGGCTCGATCGACTTGAAGCCTTGCACCGTGGCGACGATCACCGGAAAGAAGCCGAGCAGGAACGCGACGATGATCTTGGGCAACACGCCGAAGCCGAACCAGACGACGAACAGCGGCGCGATCGCCACCTTGGGCACCGATTGTGAAAACACCAGCAGCGGGTACACGAAACTCTCGACCACGCGCGAGTAGGCGATCCACATCGCGATCGGCACACCGATCAGCGCCGACAGCGCAAAGCCGCCGAGCGTGGCGTAGAGCGTGGGCAGGGTTTCGCGCCACAGCATCGGCCATTCCTTGTAGAGCTGGCCGATCACCGACAGAGGCGTCGGGATCAGATAGGGCGGAATCTTCAGAACCCGAATCGTCACGTCCCACAACAGCACCAGCATCACGAGCAGCAAGACCGGCCGGAAGGCGGGCGAGGTGATCCACTTTTTCATGGTGTGCCGGTGCCTTGGATGGGGGTTGAGCCGACCTGCAAGTGCTGCAGCCGCGAGGTGATCGGTCCGTCCTGCACCTTGATGCTGGGGAACTCGAGCGTCTCTTCGCAGTGCGCGCTGGCGATGCTGTAGGCGAGCAGCGGCGCCTTGCCGTCGACCATCAGACCGAGCATCACGAATTGGCCGCTCTCGAAACGCAGGCTCGCAGCGCGCGTGCCGGTGAACGTGAACAGCGAGTCGTTCCAGTGGTGAACGCTCAACACGCGCTCGGGTTCGCAGGCTGCCATCACTGCCCCTCGAAGTTGGCGCCGCGTTTCTGGGCGAAGGCCGAGAGGCCCTCGGCGGCATCGCGCGCCTGCATGCAGACGACGTGCAGTTCGTTCTCGTAGCGGATGCCGGCGCTGTAGGGCATTTCGAGCGCGGCCCGCACTGCCGCTTTGACGGCCTGCGTCGCGATCGGGCTGTGCGACGCGATCCGGCGCGCCAGCTCGATCGCGCGCGCTTCTGCCAGCGCATCGTCGACCACCTCTTCGACCAGGCCCATCTGCAGCGCCTGCGCTGCGTCGACCGGATCGCCCGAGAGCAGCAGGTGCATCGCGCGGCCCGCGCCCGCGAGCCTCGGGATGATCTGCGAAGCGCCGCCACCGCCGAGCCAGCCGCGTGTCACCTCGGGCGCGCCGAGCTTCGCGCTGCGCCCGGCGACGCGCACGTCGGCGGCAAGTGCGATCTCGAGCCCGCCGCCGAGCACCCAGCCGTGCAGCAGGGCGATCACCGGCTTGCGGATGTCGCGCACCACGGCGGCGTATTCGATGCGGTTGCGAAACGCCCAGACGCCGCGGTCTTCGGCCAGCGCCTTGAGGTCGCTGCCGGCCGAGAACGCGCGCTCACCGCCGCCGCGGATCAGCACCACGCGCACGTCGTCGTTCGTGTCCACGTCTTTGCAGATCGCAGCGAGCCGCGCCGCCATCGCCGGCGTGATCGCGTTGTGCTTGTCGGGCCGGTCGAGCACGATGGTCGCGACCTGTTGCTCGATCGTGATGCTGACGTTGCCGCTCATGCCACACCTCCGCTGCGCCGCGCACGGCGCTCGACTTCGCGCACGACGATGGAGACGTCGCGTTCGATCTCGCCGCTCTGCTCCATCGCTTCGAAATGTTCGATCACGCCATTCAACTGGCCGAGCTCGAGCCCGAAGCCGCTCGCCAGCGTGGCGGCGGTGCGCATGTCCTTGAGCTGGTGCGCCGCCGGGCTGCCGGGCTCGAAGTTGCCGTTGACCATGCGCTCGCCGAGCACACGCAGCACTTTGGAATCGGCGAAGCCGCCCATCCAGGCCTGCCGCACGGCGGCCGGGTCGGCACCGCCCCGTTCGACGAGCGTCAGCGCCTCGGCGATGGCAACCAGCGTGCCGCCGACGATGATCTGGTTGGCGAGCTTGGCGAGTTGCCCGCTGCCGACGGGGCCGAGGCGAGTGGCCTGGCCGAGTGGTGCGAACAGCGTGGCAGCCTGCGCGAAGGCCTCTGGCGCGGCGCCGGCCATGATCGCCAGCATGCCGTCGCGTGCGCCCGGCTCGCCGCCCGACACCGGCGCGTCGATGTAGTGGATGCCGCGTGCCGCGGCGAAGTCGCCCTGCGCCTTGGCGGTCTCGACCGGAATCGAACTCATGACCACCAGCAGCGTGCCTTTTTGTATCGATGCGGCAGGCGCATCGGCATCGCCATCGAACAGCAGCGCGTCGATCACCGGGCCGCTGGAGAGCATCACGATGACCGCGTCACTGCGGGCCAGCAACGCGGGCAGATCGGTGCCCGAACGCACGCCATGCGCTTCGAGCGCCGCGAGCTTCGCCGGTGAACGGTTCCAGCCGGTCACCTCGAAGCCGGCCGCGGCGAGGCGGCGCGCGATGTGCCCGCCCATGATGCCGGTGCCGACGACCGCGATGCGTTTCATGCCGCGCTCATGACAGGTTGGCCGCCTTCTTGATCAGCGTGATCATCTTCATCTCGGGCGACTTCTTGTAGTGCGGGTCGAGCGGGTAGCAGCCCGAGACCAGGCCGTTGCGCGGCGCGGTCGTGCAGTCGCTGAAGGCACGGCACAGGCGCTTGCGCTGGACCACGCGGCCGGCCAGCACGTCGGCCGGCAGCTCCGGGTACGACAGCACGAGGCGGCCGAGGCCAACCAGATCGACCCAGCCTTCGCGCACTGCGGCCTGCGCCACGTTCGGAAGAAATTCCTGCAGGTAGGTGTAGCCGCTGCCCATGAACATCAGCTCGGGGAACGCCTGCTTCAGCTCGTGCGTGACGGCCAGGTGGCGCATCACGCCGACCAGCGGGTCTTCGGGCGGCTGGTAGCCGTCAGACGGCGGGTAGATCGCCGGGCGCGTGAGGTGCGGGTTGTAGTAGGGGCTGCCGAGCGTGATGTTGAACATCTTCACGCCCAGGTCGCGTGCGATCGCGAGCACGGCTTTGGTCTCGCCCAGATCGAACTGCAGCGGGTCGGCCTCGTTCGTGCCGAAGCCGTAGCGGTAGGGCAGGGAGCCCGAGTAGTCGTCGGGCACGCCGGGGCCGAGCGTGCTGGCGTCGGATTGCGTGGGGTCGGGGCTGAACGACACCATGTCGGCGGCCGACAGGCGCACGCCGATCTTCAAGCCCGGCGCCTCGGCCTGGATGCCCTGCACCAATTCGCGCAGGAAGCGTGTGCGGTTCTCGAGCGAGCCGCCAAAGTCGCCGGGCCGGGTCTTGGCAGACAGGAACTCGTGGCCGAGGTAACCGTGGCAGTGCTTCAGGTCGACGAAGTCGTAGCCGAGCTTTTGCGCGCGCTTGGCGGCGACCACGAAGTCGTCGATGAGCTCGCGGATCTGGCCATCGCTGAACACCGGCACGTCGTCAGCGAGGCGGAACTTGCGGTCGAGCACCGGGTGGCGGTAGAGCACCATCGGCTCCATGCGCTTCTTGTCGTTGGGCTTCGCGAACCGGCCCGAGTGCGTGAGCTGCAGACCGATGACGAGGCCCTTGTCGTCGCCCATCGCTTCCCTGTGCGCCACGATCAGGCTCTCGCGCAGCTCGCCGATCGCCTTCTCGGTGTGGGCGTTCAGCATCAGCTGGTTCGGGTTCGCGCGGCCGTCGGGCCGCACGGCCACCGCTTCGCCGCCCCAGATGAACTTGGCACCCGAAAGGCCGAAATTGCGCCAGCGCCGGCGCGTGTTGTCCGACGGCATGCCGTCTTCGCCGCCGTCCCAGCCTTCCATCGGCTGAATCGCAAAGCGGTTGCCGACGGTCAGGCCGTCCACTTCGAGCGGTGCAGCCAGCGGCGAAGCCGGGCCGGAAGCGACGGTGTCGTCGCAGGGCATCGGCAGGCCGAGCGCTTCGAGGTTGGCGCGGAACCCGGCCGGGTTCTCGAGCGACTTGACCTTGGTGTAGTCACCGAATTTCACGAGTCTGTTCCTCCTGGTCGTTTCAGGGCCGCAGATAACCGAGGATCACTTCGGCCGCATGGGCGCGGCGACGCCGCAGCGCGGCCGCGGAGTCGAGCACCTGGCCGAACGCGGTCGACAGCGTGGCCCGGTTCGAGAAATAGAAATAGCTCAGCGACGCGATCGAGAGATAGAGTTCGATCGGGTCGACCCCGCGCTTGAAGTCACCGTTCTTCGCGCCAGCCTTCAGCAGCGCACTCAGCGTTTCGATCAGCGACACCTGCAACTCGCGCAGCCGTTTCGACTGGCGCAGAAAGCGCGCGCCGAGCATGTTCTCGCCGTTGAGCAGGCCGACCAGCCACGGATGCGTGTCGTAATAGTCGAACTTGAAATGGATCAGCGTGCGGATCGCTTCGACCGGCGCCAGCGCGGTGAGATCGAGCGCCGCTTCGCAGACGCGCATGTCGATGTAGGCATGTTCGAGCGCGGCGATGTAGAGCTGCTCCTTGCTCTCGAAGTAGTAATAAATCATGCGCTTGTTCGAGCGCGCGGCTTCGGCGATCACGTCGATGCGCGCACCGGCCAGGCCCTTGCCGGCGAACTCGCCGAGCGCCGCATCGAGAATGCGCTTGCGCGTCGCTTCGGCATCGCGCACCGCCACGAGTGCAGGCTTGGCCTTGGCCACGCGAGGCTTGAGTTCGGCTGCGATGCTCATGACGGCCTCGGCGCGAGCCGGCCCAGCCGCGCCGAACGCTGTGCAGGCGAGCGGGCCATCAGGTCACGCGCGAGGTTCATCGGCTCGGGACGGAACAGGCGCTCGTCCATCGTCTTCAGGTCGGGCGCGATCAGCGGCTTGAAGCCCATGTGCGCGAGCACGTCGCGTTCCAGGTCGGCGCCCGGTGCGATCTCGATCAGCATCAGGCCACCATCGGTGGCGCGGAAAACGGCGCGCTCGGTGATGTAGAGAACTTCCTGGCCGCGCTCGCGCGAGTAGCTTCCGCTGAACGAGAGCTGAGTGACCTTGTCGACGAACTTCTGGTCGCGGCCTTCCTGAAGCACTTGCAGCCGGCCCCCGGGCCAGACGAGCTTGAGCCCGCCGGCGGTGAAGGTGCCGCTGAAGATCATCTTCTTCGCGCCCTGGCTGATGTTGATGAAACCACCCGGGCCGATGATGCGGCTGCCGAAGCGGCTCACGTTGACGTTGCACGCGCGGTCGACTTCGGCGAAAGAGAGAAAGGCGAGGTCGAGACCGCCGCCGTCGTAGAAATCGAACTGGTAGGGCTGGTCGACCATCGCCCAATAGTTGCGGCTCGCGCCGACCTCGTTGCCGCTGGCCGGTGCGCCGCCGATCAGGCCCTGCTCGTTGGTCAGCACGATGCGATCGAGCACGCCTTCTTCGGCCGCCACGGTCGCAATGCCGGTCGAGATGCCAGAGCCGAGGTTGCAGACTGCATCGGGCACCAGCTCCATCGCGGCGCGGCGTGCGATCACCTTGCGCGGGTCGAAAGGCATCGGCGCGATGTGTGACATCGGCGTCTTCACTTCGCCGGCGTACACCGGGTTGTAGTCGCTGGCGTAGGTCTGGCGCTGTTCGGGGTCGACGACGACCAGGTCGACCATCATGCCGGGGATCTTCACCTGCTTGGCGGGCAGCGTGCCGCGGCTGGCGAGGCGTTTCACCTGCACGATCACGATGCCGCCGTTGGCACGCGCGGCCTGCGCCATCGAGATCATCTCGCCGAAGATCGCTTCCTGCTCCATCGTCACGTTGCCGTCTTCGTCGGCGGTGGTGCCGCGCAGCAGGGCCACGTCGATCTTGAAGGGTTTGTAGTAGAGCCACTCGCGCCCGCCGACCGTGACGAGCTCGACCAGGTCTTCGGTGGCGCGCGGGCTCTGGCGGCCGCCGCCATGGCGCGGGTCGATGAAGGTGTGCAGGCCGGCGTGCGTGATCAAGCCCGGTCTGCCAGCCGCCATCTCGCGCATCAGCTGCGAGATCGCGCCTTGTGGCAGCGTGTAGGCCTCGACCTGATCGGCCAGCGCCATCTGCTCGACCTTCGGCGAATCGACCAGTGTGCCGCAGACGATGCGCTTGAGCAGGCCTTCGTGGGCGAAGCGCGAGACGCCGCGCTCGCCGCGGTCGCCCAGGCCCACCGGGTGCAATGAGGTGATGTTGCGTGGCAGGCCTTCACTCAGAAAACGGCGTTCGATTGCCGCGATCAATGCTTCCGGCACGGCGTGGCCGCCGCCCGAGCCGCTGATCACCAGCGTGTCGTTCGATTCGACCAGACTCGCCGCTTCATCCGCCGTGACGACTCGCATCAGTTCATCCTTCGCTTGGTTGTCATTCGAACGTGAGCGTGATGCGGCCGAGCGTGCCGAAGTCGGCGTCGACCGTGCAGCGCCCGGGCACGGCGACCGCGCCGGTGCAAGTGCCGGTGGTCACGATCTGGCCGGCGCGCAAACCACCGTAACCCGGCGGCTGCGCGTTGGCCAGCAGCACGACGGCACCGAACGGGTCGCCGTCGAGCACCGGCTGGCCGCTGCCACGCGCCAGCTCGATCGTGGCCACGCGCGTGGCGGTGGCGAGCGCGATGCTGTGGCTGGCGAAATCGATGTGCTGCCAGTCGGCGCACGCCGGGCCGACGACGTAGGCGCCGTTGTTGAAACCGTCGGCCAGTTCCGCCAGAAACGGCGATGCCGGTGGAAGGCGCGAATCGGTGACCTCGACGCCGATGCGCAGGGCGCTGATCGCCGCAGCGACTTCGGCGCGTGTGTAGGGCGTGTCGCGTTCGGGCAGATCGCGCGCAAGCTCGAACGCCAACTCGCACTCGAGCCGCGGCGCGATGAAGGCGGAGAGCGCGAACGTGGCCGGCGCGGTGTGGAACCAGGGCTCGAGCAGCGGCCCACCGACCGGGCGCGGCACGCCCATCGCGTGCTGCTGCGCGGTGTTGAGCCCCGAGACCTTCCAGCCGCGCACGGTGCCGAACGACGCTGCCACGGCGCGCTGCAGTGCGTAGGCGCCGGAAAGATCGCTCGCCACCGCGCCTGGCGGGAGCGCAGGCAAGGCCATGGCACTGCGCCGCGCGTCTGCCAGCGCGAGTGCCGCTTCGTTCATGCGGTTTGCCCTGCAGGCTGGATGCGCATGAAGTCGAAGATCAGGTCCATCTGGTAGTCGAGCATGTGCTTGCCCTGTTGTGCCGGGCAGCCGCGTGCCTCGGCGGCGAGGATCAGCGCGGTCTTCTCGGGCTTCATGATCACCTCGGCCACCAGCGTGGAAGGCGTGAGCGCCGAAACGTCGAAAGACTGCTCGCCTTCGAGCAGGCCGACGCTGGTGGCGTTGGCGGCGATGTCGAAGCCGCGCGGGTCTTTCGGGCCGACGCGCGTCTCGCAGGCCGGGTACGCCGCAGCCACGCGCTGCACCAGATCTTGCGCGCGAGATTCGGTGCGGTTGTGAATCGTGATCGAGGCCACCCCGGCGCGCGCCAGCGCGAACGCCACCGCGTTGCCGGCACCGCCGGCGCCGCACAGGAACACACGCTTGCCGGCCAACATGTGGCCGTGGCCCAGCAAGCCTTGCACGAAGCCGCGGCCGTCGAACAGGTCGCCGACGAGGCGGCCGTCGGGATCGCGGCGCACGGTGTTGACGGCGCCGACGAGTGCTGCTTCGCCGACCACTTCGTCGCAGAGCGCGACCATGGCCTGCTTGTGCGGCGCGGTGACGACGAAGCCGCCGAGGTTCTGCAGGGCCTGCAGGCCACGCACCGCTGCGGTGAAGTTTTCGGGCGTGGCGTCGAACGGCAGGCTCACGCCGTCGATGCCATCGCGTGCGAAACGGTCGTTGAACGACATCGGCACGCGCACGTGCCCGACAGGGTGGCCGATGATGCCGTAGAGGCGGGTCTTGCCAGTGATCATGGTCGCGCCGGAGATGCCTTCTTGAGGTCTGGGAACAATGTGACTAACTGGTTAACTACTTGCATGATAGGCCGGCGTCGCGGAAGCTGTCAACGCAGGTTTCATCGAACGGCGGGCGCCGTCGCGGCGCCCGCCTTGCCCATCACTGCGGCAAGAAATCGTTCGTGTAGTAGTCCTCGGCCTTGCCCGCCGTGGCCTTGTCGACGCCGCCGTACTCGATCAGCATCTGGAACGAATCGTTCATCGTCTTGGCCGCCACGCGGTAAGGTCGGCTGGCCGGCATGCCCGGCGCCTGGTACAGCGCCGTCGCTTGCTTCAAACCACCCACCAGCGAGTCTTTCACGCCCGACTTCGGGTCGGCCTTGAGCATCGCGTCGATCGCCGCTTCGGGGTTCTTGGTCGACTCTTCCATCGAGCGCGTGGCCGCGCGCATGAAGCGCTTGACCAGATCGGGGTTCTTCTTGAGGTAGTCTTTCTGCACAACCACGCCCGAGCACACGAGGTTGACGCCGTAGTCGGCGAAGCGAATCGAGGTGACAGGCTTGCCGGTGGCATCGAGCAACTTGACCGGCTGGTCCATCACGTAGCCCATGGTCAGGTCGGCCTGGCCGGTGATGAGCGCGTTCATCTTGGTCTTGGCGTCGCCCGAGAGGATCTTGACGTCGCTCTCTTTCAGGCCGGTCTTCTGCATCAGCAGCGGCCACACCTGCGACATCGAATCGCCCGGCGTGAGCAGAATGGTCTTGCCCTTCATGTCGGCCGGTGTCTTGATGTTCTTCTCGGCAAAGCCCATCACCGCCATCGGGCTCGTCTGCAGCAGCACGCCGACGCTGACGACCGGCGCGCCCTTGGCGGCGGCCTTGATCATGGTGGCCACATCGGCGTAGCCGAACTGGGCCGAGCCTGCCGCCACGGCCTGCACCGTAACGCCTGCGCCGCGGCCTTCCTGGATCTGGAGGTCGATGCCTTCCTGCTCGAAGTAGCCACGCTCCTTGCCGAGGAAGAACGGCGCATGCTCGCTGTAGAGATACCAGTTGAGCAGCAGGGTGACCTTTTCCTTGCCCTGCGCGGCGGCGGGGCCGGAGGCGGCTGCAGCGAGTGCGAGCATGGTGGCGAGGAGCAGCGAGCGACGTTTCAGCATGGGTTGTCTCCGGTGGGCGTGAGGTGGGGTGGTGCGTCTGCGCGCAGCTTCTCGCCATTTCTGGCGAATGTGACTAACTGGATAATTATCAAAGCTGGCCGAAAGCGGCGTCAAGCGAAGCGGCCTAGTCAGAAACCCTCGCCGACGAGGCACACTCTTGTCTTCGATTCAGCGCCAGCAACCCATGAACCAGCCCACCGCTTCCCGCCTTGCAGGCCACGTTCTCGTCGAAGCGCTGATCGAGCAAGGCGTGACGACCGCATTCGGCGTGCCGGGAGAAAGTTACCTCGCGGTGCTCGACGGTTTTCATGAACACCGCGATCACATCCGCTTCGTCGCCTGTCGCCAGGAAGGTGGCGCGGCCTTCATGGCCGAAGCGCAGGGCAAGCTCACGGGCCGCCC
>JBDTTU010000064.1:0-24493 GCA_039930465.1 Burkholderiales bacterium | reverse complement strand
GCACCAGTCGATCGGCATCCTGAAGGACATCTTCCCGTACTACGACTCCAAGGGCCATGAGAACGAGTACCAAAAGGCCACGTGGAAGCAGCTGCACGACCTGATGTGTCGTGAGCTTGGCGTCAAGGAGCTATCGCGGGTCTGGTTCTCGTATCAAGCGGCCGGTTTCAACGGCCAGATGTATAACCAAACTGGCTCGAATACCTGGGCGCAGGTGTGCGAGACGTTCATGACCGAGCCCTTTACCGGCCAGCAGAACCCGGACCGCTTCATTAAAGAGCGGCTGAGCCTCGCTGAGATTGGGCTCCGCAAGCGAGCCCTCCAGATAGCCATCGAAGGAGCCACTGGCGGTAATGCCCTGGCGGCGCTGATGGCACGAAGTTCGGCCGCCCCACCGACGCTGCCCGCTCCTGCCAATGCCACGGCCCGAGTTGACGCTCTGAACATTGGCTTTAACGGCCACATAGCAGAGTTCAACGAGCGCCTTCGCAGAGCAGGTGCGCCCCTCGCGTACCACAACGGCTTCATCCAGGTGACCAACGACCAGCAGATTGAAGAGCAGATCGCCAAGCCCTTCTGGGCTTTGGTAGCCGACAAGATTTGGGAGAACGTTTCTATTGACATGGCTGAAGCGCTAGATCACCGGGACAGCGGCGGCAAGGATCCGGCAATTTACGCGGCGAAGGCGCTGGAGAGCGCGATCAAGATCATCTCGGACGCCAAGGGATGGACAACCGGGGCCGAGAAGGGTGCGGCGAACTACATCGACAACCTTGTCAGTCAGAAGAACGGTCGGTTCATCGACGTGTGGGAAGCGAACCTCCTGAAGGAGTACTTCGGCAAGGTGCGGAACACGGTTGGACATGGCCCCGGGTCGGAGCCGATGCCGACCTTGAACGCCGAGCAGACCAACTGGGCCATCGAGAGCGCGATGTCCTGGGTGCGCAGCTTGGTCAAGCGCATGTAGAAGGACTGACCGTGGCTACCGATACTAAGATCATCAAACTCGTGCAGAAGCACCTTCGAGAGGGCGGCACGCCGGTCGGCAGCGACTTCAACCTGCCGGAGCTTTTCGGCGACAACTGGAACAAGGAGTACCTCGGCGAGAGCGAAACGGTCTTCGGTAAGCGCTTCAAGGCGGCAATCGACCGGGGCAGCCTGCCGGAAGTCGAATGGGTGGAGCGCAACAGCGCAAACCTCAACATCTACCGGCGGGTTAGCTAGATGGCTGAGAACGTACCCCGCCTTGAGCTTCACTACCACCTGCGCGATGGCGAGCACGCCATGGACGCGCACATCCGGAACAAGTGTGAGGCGGAGGCTCTCGCTGCCTTCGTGTACGTCGCCAACCGCCTTGGGGTCGAGCTGACTGTCGAGACGACCGCCTACAAGAAAGGCGGGCTCATAGAGGTCTGGCAGTTCGTCACGAAGCCCGAGTTCACGCAGGTCCTGACAGCCATCAGTCCTTTGTTGACCGGCTTCCTCGGTGTCTGGATAGCGGCTCCTCGCCCTGACAGGCAAGACAAGGCGATCAACAAGAAGATCGCGGCTGCCACGCTTGAGGAGAAGCAGCTGGTTATCGAGAAAGCCAGGATAGAGCTGCAGCAGCTCACCGCTGAGCATGCAGCGCCTCGCATGTACGTGCCGACGGCCGTTGCCGAGGACGTGGAGGTCGATGACGGCGGGGGTAAGGTGCAGATCAAGAGGCAAGTCGTAAAGGCGGTTCAGGTCTCGACTGTGGTCGCCAAAGCGAAGGTGAAGTCTGTCTCCAAGCAGGCCATCGCGGTACTTGCTGAAGAGCCGAAGTTCGCTGCCCGACGTTCAAACTTTTACAAGGCGCTGCTCCCTTATGACAAGGTCACGGCGGTTGGATGGGGCGTCAAGCAGCCTAGAAAACGCACGCGAGAGCTCACAGTTGAAAAGAAGGACTTCTCTAAGTACGTTCTGACTACGAACAAGCTGCCATCCATCGTGGTTGAAGAAGCCTTAATCACGATCGTCGCCCCTGTGATCGACGACAGCGACCAGAAATGGAAAGGTATCTACCAGGGCGAGCCGATCTCGTTCGCCATGCACGATAAAGATTTCAAAGCCATGGTCATGCGGCGAGAGATCGGCTTCAAGCACGGCAACGCCATTCGCTGCAGGCTCACCATCGAACGCAAGCTTGACGAGACGGGTGAGGAGGTCCTATTCGGACACTCCGTGGAAGTCGTGCTTGAGCGCATCGATGAGTCAGGACCCGCGGAAACGCCTCAAGGCAGGAAGCAGCGGTTCTATGACAAACATGCTGGTGCTCAGGACAAGCTGTTTGATCCGGACAAAAGCGGCGAGGAGTAGCTAACCGTTCGCCGGGAAGCACGAGGTGAGGGTCAGCGCGAACTACGTACGGGTAGGCAACAACGCGTTGTCATCGAGTGCGCAGTCATTCCCTCAAGATGGCATCAATCGCGTTCATGAGTGCGATACCAGCGACGGTGTAGTGATAGGTCCCACCATCATCCCCAACGTCGTCGTACGCATCAGGTCGGCGTAGCTGGTCTGGCTCGACTGGCACGATGTAGTTGAGCTTCCGCGCCTCACCAGCCACGGTCTGCAGCTCGTAGCCGGTGTACGACTTGTCTTCGTAATGTGGCCCACCCTTCAAGAAGATGAAGCGCGTCGGCTCGTTGTGCTCAATCGTGTCCCAGTGGTCGAACACCGCTTCCTGCAGCTCAGGGGTCCATGTGGGCTGCACGTAGTACTGGCGAGAGCCGTCCTTCTTGGCAATCATCTGCCTAGGGCAACGCTGAACAAGTCCACGCTTTCGGACCGCCAGGCGTTATAGGTCGATGAAGCAACAGACCCTTGCCGCAGCCGCCGATCAAGGCGCAAGCTTTGAACAATACCGCCGGGCGACCAAGCGCGACGTATTCCTGGCCACGATGAACGAGATCGTTCCGTGGCAGGCGCTGTGCGAGGTCATCGAGCCGCACTACCCCAAGCCCGGCAATGGCCGCCCGCCGATCGGACTGGAACGCATGCTGCGGATGTACTTCGTGCAGCATTGGTTCAACCTCGCCGACGAGGCCTGCGAGGAAGCGCTGCTGGACAGCACGGCATTGCGCCGCTTCGTGGGCATCGACCTGGGCCGCGAGCGCGTGCCCGACGGCACCACGCTGCTGAGGTTTCGCCGGCTGCTGGAGAAGCACCAGCTCGGCGAGCAACTGTTCGCCTCGGTCGGCCAGGTGCTGCAGGCCCGGGGCCTGAAGGTGGGCACGGGCACCATCGTGGACGCCACCCTCATCGGCGCGCCCAGCTCGACCAAGAACGCCGACAAGGCGCGGGACCCCGAGATGCACCAGACCCGCAAGGGCCAGCAGTGGTACTTCGGCATGAAGATGCACATCGGCGTGGACAGCCGCACCGGGCTGGTCCACAGCGCCGTGGTGACGGCCGCCAACGTGCATGACAAGCACCCGCTGCCTGATCTGCTGCACGGCAACGAGCAACGCGTCTACGGCGACAGCGCCTATGCCAGCCAGAAGGCGCTGATCCAGTCCAAGGCGCCCCGGGCGCGAGACTTCACGAACTGAAGTTGACCCGTTTTCACGGACACCTCATCCTCACGGAAGAAGGAGTCCGATATGCCCACCCCGAAGCCCCCGTACCCGGCGGAGTTCCGCCGCCAGATGGTCGAGTTGGTTCGAGCCGGTCGATCAGCCACGCAGCTCGCGCGTGAATTCGACTGCAGCTCGACGAGCATCGGCAAATGGGTCGCGCAAGCGGCTGCCGATGATGGCCGACCGCTTCTCTCAGGCCGTGACGCGCTGAGCGGCGCCGAGCGCGAAGAGCTCGTGCGTCTTCGCCGACAGCTGCGCCAGGTGCAGCTCGAGCGCGACATCCTTGCAAAGGCTACGGCCTGGTTCGCCGCGAAGGGCGACAAGACGTCCACCGGGTCTACGAACTCGTGAGCGCGAACCAGGCCGTCCTTCCCACCCGCAGCTTGTGCCGCGTGCTCCGGGTCTCGCCCAGCGGGTACTACGACTGGCGTGTTCGGCTGCCGAGCCAGCGAGCATTGGACAACGCCGTGCTGGTCGAGCACATCCGCACCATCCATGCCGACTCGGACGCGACCTACGGCATGCCGCGCGTGCGCGCCGAACTGATCGACCAGGGTGTGTTGGTCAGCGCCAAGCGCGTAGCCCGGCTGATGCGCTGTCACGCGATCCGCGGCGTCAGCCGGCGCCGCGGCTTTGTCGTGACCACCCAGCGAGATCAACGTCAACGCCCCGCGCCGGATCTGGTCAAGCGCGAGTTCAAGGCGGACGCCGCCAACCAACTCTGGGTGGCCGACATGACCTACGTGCCAACCTGGGCCGGGTTCATCTACCTGGCCGTGGTTCTCGACGTGTGGAGCCGGCGTGTCGTGGGCTGGGCCATCGGCGAGCATATGACGGCCGAGCTGGTGCTGGCGGCACTGAACATGGCGTTGCAGCAGCGCCGGCCCGATAGCGTCATCCACCACAGCGACCAGGGCAGCCAGTACACGAGCATCGCCTTCGGCGAGCGCTGCAAGAAGATGGGCGTGCGGCCCTCCATGGGAACCGTGGGCGACGCCTACGACAACGCGATGGCCGAGAGCTTCTTCGCCACGCTCGAATGCGAGCTGATCGATCGCCGCAGCTGGCAGACCAAGACCGACGCTCGCCTGGCGCTCTTCACTTACATCGAAGGCTGGTACAACCCGCGCCGCCGCCACAGCGGGCTCGGACAGCTCTCGCCAGCCAACTTCGAAAGGAACTACGCCGCAAACACCCGCACGCCAACTCCGCGCGTTGAACACGGGATACCCACCGTCGGCGTTCGCGTGGCAGTCGCCACGCCGCCCGTGGATATCCCTGACCCTGCGCTTACCGATCCGACTTGAAGATCAAGTCCCTACCTGTCCGTGCGACAGGGTCAACTCCAAACCAACGCGTGCGCAGGGGTGGCGAGATCGATGAGGCCGAGCGCTCGAAGAATCGCAGCAAGTCCCGGGTGCGGGCGCGGGTCGAGCACGTCTTTGCGGTGGTCAAGCGGTTGTGGGGCTTCGCCAAGGTGCGCTACCGCGGGCTGGCCAAGAACGCCACGCGCTCGTTCGTGGCGCTGGGTCTGGCCAACATCTATCTGGCGCGACGGCGTCTCATGGCATGAGTGCGTGCGCAACGGGCGCCAAGAACGTGTGCACCGTCGAAAGCGGTGAGCTTTCCACCAGAAATCGAACGCGTCGGGCATTGCCATCTCGCAGTGCGCAACTCGGGCACGTGAACTTCATCGACCTGGCGAATTCGGCGGGTTGTTCAGCGTAGCCCTAGGTGATCCCCACAGACGAGGCGCAGGATTGAGCTGCTCACAGCGCTTTCGGAAGGCTTCGTGATTCACCACAGCTGCCCGTTGACCTTTGTGCCCGCTACCTCCCAGCCGGGGTAGCCTGGTCCAACCGCTTCAATGTTCTGCACCTTCGGCTTGAAGGTGATGATCTCGCGTTCACCTCGCCCGAGCAGAAGCAGTTTGATGTCCGCCTTGCTAACCTTGGCTGTGATGAGCCGTGGGTTCTCGTTCCTTCCGTGGATGGCGTTGGACTTGGCGAACCGCAGTGCGACCGCCTTGCTCAAGGTCCAGGAGATGGCCTGATCGTGCTTGAGCGGCTTCTTGTTCTTGATGCTCAGCATGGGCGTGCCGCGGTAGATCGTGACCGTCTCGGGGAGCTTCGTCAGCGCGCTGTGCTCGTGGGTTCGCATACCGGCCTGGATGACGCTGTTCGGAAGACCGAACAGCATCGCGAGCGACTTCCGGTACGGGTGCGTCCAATTGGTGTGCTGGATGGCCTCCGCCATCGCCTGCCAAAACTCAGGCTTCGTCGACAGGGCGAAGTCAATGTTTAGCCGTTCAATCAGCCAGCCGATGTACTGGGATTCGTTCGAGCTGATCCGCATCATGGTGCGGAGGCTGGTTGGCATGTCCATCTGCAGACTTCGGCCGAGCAGGGGGCGAACTTGAGGTGACTAGGTGAGGCTCAGGGACACTGGAGCCGACCGGGTGATGGCAACTACATGAACCACTTCGAGTGTCGCGGCCCATAAAAATAGGGCGCATCAGCTCTGGATGCGCAATAAATCGCCTCCCCAAGCACAAACGTTTTGATAACGCGTGGAACTGCGGTCTGGGCAATCCGGTCAAGTTCGACTCGTTTGGCGATCTCTGCTGCTACCTACGCATCCAGCTCAATCTTTTTAGCTGCATTGAACGAACGATGTGTTCGCGCGACGGCGCGCGTCTGAGACTGACAAGGCGTGCACTGATGCCTACGAGGTTGTCGTACTAGTTCTACATAGAACATCCAAGCGTCGTCGTTACCCTTCTCTTGTGTACGTTCCAGACCCTCCAAATTAATATTTCAGTAGACGCTAACGTTTTAGCGTCACCCCCGAAAAGGAAAATGACATGTCCAGCGCCCAAACCACCGTCAAGACCACCCTTGCATCGAAGGCCAAGAAGGACCCGGTCAAGCTAGGCGATCGGATCAAGACGCAGCTTAACGCGGCCATTCTGCGCAACAAGATTACCGCTGACGAACTCAACGACCTTGAACAGCATGTCAGGAAGGTAGCTGGCCTGCTTGCGTGAAGATCATCCAGGCGTCGTTCTTCTGGGAGAACGACCGCCCTGGCGGCTTGGGCCTCTCGCTTCGGCCACCGGCCTTTTCGCCCGAGGATCTGACTGACTTGTTCGCAGGTGAGACGGTGCGCCAGTACTTCCGCGACAGCGACACCTACCTCGGTACTCACCTCGTCGAGACATATTTCTCGCAGCTGGCGGGGCTGTCGCAGGAGGCGGAGCAAGGACAGCTGCCACTGGCGAAGGTAATGGTCGCCGCGCTGAACATCATGTACCTGACCGACCGGGGCTTCTTGGCCAACGACGAGTTCAACGGCCCACTGTTCGTCTACGAGAAGTAGGGACGACACCTCCGACTGGGCTGCTATCGAGCGGCCCTTTTTATTGCGTGTCTCCAATGCGTGCGTGTTAACCAAGTTACTCATATCGGAGTTTTGTTCACCATCCGCTGACGGGCGCAGCTCAATGTTGAGGCCCTTTGTACTGGCAGTCACCTTGAGTGGTGAACTGGTTCAAGTACGCCAATACCCTGCCGATAACGGCGAATGGGACAAGTCGCAAAACGGTTTGATAGTGTCGATCAAGCGTACGAGTGGATGCGGGAGGTCGCCTTTCCCGCCTACTCGCAGTACGTGCGCCTCTTCAAGACACCTCAGTCTCGGCAGGACGAGTACGTGGTCATCCAGCCCCTAGACGGCGATGACTACCTCTTCACTCCGCAGACCTACCGCACTGACCGTGACATCAACGACATGCTGATGGGCGCTGGTATCCCCATCGCTGTCGTCTATCCGACGATTTCAGACGCTGGTCGTCCCAAGATGCAGCGCGACAGCATCCTCTCGGTATGGCGGCGGCAGGCAAACACGCAGGCAGGCAGGCTCAATGGGCTCTGCTATGTTCCAGGCGGCGAACCCATCATCGACAACCTCTTGAATATGTACAAGGAGGTGTCGGTGCCGGCGCTGTCGCCTCCCGATGGAGAGGAGACGATCCGCGACTTCCTTGACCACCTGCACACCAACATCTGCAACGGCAGGACGGAGTACTACACCTACCTGCTCCGCTGGCTCGCCCACATGGTGCAGTTCCCGGCGGTAAGGCCGAAGACAGCCATCGCCGTAATCGGTGATCAAGGGACCGGCAAAGGCATCTTCATCGACTTCCTAAAGCTGATGCTCGGCGGTGATCGAAACTGCAACACGACCGCCTCAAGCAGCGACACAAAATCGTTCAACTACGCCATCGCCAACAAGCTGTTCGTCGTATTCGACGAGGCCACCTTTGCTGGCGATCGGCAGCAGTCAGACTTTATGAAGAAGCTGGTGACCGAGCCGCGCATTCGCGTCGAACCAAAGGGCGTCGACGCCTACGAGGTGGACAACTTCGCGCGCGTATTCATCACGTCCAACAACATGACATCAGCCGTGCCTGCAGGAATAGGCGGGCGCCGGTGGCTGATCATGGAATGCCGCAATGACGTTGACTCGGCATGGCTGAAGCGGCTCGCCACCCGCATCGGCAACAACGGTTCCGTCGAGGGATCGATGACCGGCTACGCCTCATTCTTCAAAGATTATCTTGAGAGCATCGACCTTACCGATTTCGACCCGCTGGTCCTGCCTACGCAGAACACCGGCTTCGAGACGAAGCTGAATGTTCTCTACCGGGAAGATCCGGTCAAGGCGTTTCTGTGGGAGTGGCTGACCGCCGAGAACCTCACTCTGTACCGCCCGAAGCGGGTGCGCGATGGTGACAGCCACGACTTCATCGACCTTGACCATCCGATGCCTTGGTCCAGGCAGGTGACATTCGGCGACTTCTACGCCATCTTCAAGGACGCGTGCGACGCCGCATATGCGCCGGTCATGGGGCAAACGCGCATGAGGCGCGCACTCAAGCCGTACTCGATGAACGTCTTTGCCAGCAACGGCAACGTGCGGTTTATCTCGCTTCCTCACCCGAAGCTCGCGCTCGACATCCTGAGGTCGTCCGCGCGCTTCGATGACCCCATCTCGCCCGAGCAATTGAAGTTGATCACGCACGCTTGGGCGAGGAAGTCAGACGACGCTGACGGCACAGCGAACTGCCGCGACCTGACGCCAGACGAGAAGGAGCGGCAGGACGCGGAATGGGACGAGCAGCAGACGGCGCGTGAACTGAAGGGCGCACAGCAGCTGGCTGACCTCAACAACTCACCGATTCTGAAGGCGTTTGGCCTCAAAGCACGCGTTTTTGACGGTCTATCGAAGATCAACAGAGCCGTCACCATCGACTCGTTCGACGGCTTTGACGACGTACCTACAGAACCGGAATCGAAAGCCGAAAAGTAAGGGGCAGCGCTTTGCTGTGTTCTCAAGGAGTTTCCATGTCTCAAGCTATTGCTAACCTGTTCGGTGACCTCAGCGACTTCGGCACCACAGGTGTCAAGGCAACTGGGGGAACCAAGGTCGACCCCAAGGCGAGGTTCATCGCAAACTGTATGGCGGATGTCGCCATGTTGAACGCTGGTGAACCCCACGGCGGAAGCATGTTCCTGAAGCGCGATCCCTCGATTGGTGAAGGCTACGTCGTGACGCTTCGCACCGGCGTGAAAAAGATTTCTCTCGCGCCGGGCGTGGACTTCATGATCTGCCCCACCAAGGAACAGACGATCGCGTTCCTGACGAGGGCGGCGCAAGCCACCCGAGACGGGGTACTCGACGAAAAGTTCGTCGAGTTAGGAATGCGTTACGCCAAGGTTTGACCGCTAGGTAACTCCTGCCCGGCGCCCATATTAGGCGCCGGGCACCCCCGCTTAGGAGTCAGACATGCAAGTTCCCTATCTCAACCCCCAGAAAAAGGTCCTGTTCAAGCGCCTGATAACGCCGTCGCACGTCGCAGGTGACGACCCCGCATATGACTACGAGGTGTTGAAGCTGGCTCAGGCGGTTCTCACCGAGGCACAGACAGTCATCGATGAGATCGAGCGACCAGACAACGCCGGAGCTGAGGTTGAGCCGGCCGCCCCCTCAATCGTCGGAGCGTTCATCAGCTCAATCGACAAGCGAATGATCGTCATGTCGACAGGGAACCCGCGTGCGGTCAAGTCAGCGCACAAGCCGCTGACCCTTGACCCCCATACAGATGAAAACTACGCGCTGCAAAGCTGGCGCGTTTTTACCACTGAGAAGGCATCCGGCGTTCGCACAGACTACAAGATCCCCGAGACGCAGCGCGCCATGTACGAACAAGTCTACGTGTCTGGCATCGCGCCGGAGTTTCGAGTGCTGGCTGAAGGCGTTATGACCCGGTCAGAGCGTCGCGACAGACGCAACACTGAGACCGAGAAGCTGCTCGCCTTGGGATATGTCATAGCGACGACGAGCTGGAACTGAGCGATGACCGTCCTCAAGAGCCGCGAAGATTTAAAGCAGAAACGGGTCGACTTCTTGGAAGAACAGCTTAGGAAGTTGAAGGGCATTGTTGAGAGATACCAAGAAGAACGCCGAAGCTCCCCACCCGACATAGAAGCGGAGGACAACGGTCATGAAGTCGACCTGTTCCTCGAAGAAACCCGGGCCTACATCGGGGACGCAATTGCTGGACAGGAATACCAAGGCTTATGAACGCGGAGCTCCGGCTCGCGCCGTTCTACCCCATCTACGGAGTGGACGTACAGCGCAACTGGCCAAGGTGGCTGCAGCTAAAGCATAGCCGGCTGGATCATATCGATCGGCTCGGCGCGAACTTCACCTTCACCTACGCAGATGGAAGCTATGAAGGGATTTTGGTCACCACTGAACTGGCGCATGCCGCGATTGAGCGGTCCAACTCCACATGGAATCGATTGTTCGTTCCATCCGAACGGCACGACTTCGTCGTACGCGAGGTCTGGTATTACAAAATTCTGCTTTGTACTTGCATCGATCGCTCGCTTCGCGAGCGCCTTGTCCGCTACCTGAACACATCTCAGAAGAGCACTTCAAAACATCCCGAATGGGGACGGTCGTTCGGAGGGGCTTGGGCCAAAACGCACATGCCGTTTGATCTCATATTCGACACGCCGCGGTTTCAAGCCCATGGCCCACAGTACTTCCACATCAATCGAAAATCGAGGACGCTGCAACTTCGCGCCGACGCACCGATCGTCTACCGGAATCCGCTGCTCGACACAAAGTCGGGGGGCACCTTCGACTACGACGCAGCGGGCATCGCGAGACCAAGTTAGTGCTATCAGACCGCATCCCTCCCTGCCACAAAATTGTGTAGGGACAGCACAGGCTCAGCACCGGTTAACCTGTCTGCGCGACTTGGCAAGTCGAAGTGCAATTTGATCACCTTCAACAGGCTCTTGCTCATGCCAGTGCCTCGTGTTCGCTCAGACGGCCTTCGATCACCGCCATCATGCGATCCACCTGTTCCTGCCCCGCGGCCCACTGCTTGTTCAGCCGCTTCCGGCGCTTCTTCTCCCGGCTCTCAAGCACGCCTTCCACTCGACTCAGCAGGGCTTGAGGCGGATACGTGTCGTGCGGCAGGTCCTCGACGGTCCTCCCTAGATCCTTGAGGAACTGCATCAGCACGTCGAGCTTGTGCTCGTTCAGCTTCCAGCGGTTGACATACGCCTGCCCACTCGCGTCCACCCCGCCCTTCTTTACGAGAATGAAAAAAGATTTCCACTCGCGCAGGGCCTCGGCTCCATAGGCCATCTTGATGTGGATGGCCGAAAGGGCGACCTCCAGCGGCTTTTCGTACTTCCACTTGCGGGCGTGAAGGGCCGCGTAGATCGAGGGCAGGATCAGCTCCTCGCGCATCACCCGCTTTCGTTCTTCCGCCTTTGCAGCCCGAGCCTCAAGTGGCGTCGGGTTTCGTCCCGCGTTCTTTCTCGCTCCTCCGTGCATGCTTCACCTCCGTTGTTTGCGATGTGATATTTACGCGGAGATTCAAGTGAGCAATGAAACTACGTCTTGGTTGGCTTCAACTTGATTATTTTTCACTGGCTAGATGTATTAGTCAGGGAAAAATAATCAAGTGGCAAGGCACGATCACCCGACTGCGTCGTACGACCGGCCTGTTAGCTGGCCTGAGGATCAGCCAGGAACCACGTCCCTCTGACGTGTTCCCCGGCGCGCCGTGCGCTGCTCGTCCTCCTAGGTCTGCGGCTCGGCCGTGGGCCTCACCTCAGACCGGCTCGAAGGTTGTTCTTGCTTCTCGTGGTGACCTGCTGGCGCAGGTAGGGCCGGCCTTCTCGGGGCCCGCTGGCCTGCGGCCACCTGCCCACGGAAGTCCTCACCTGTTGATCCGCTGCGCGGGCAGATGTCGAGATCTCGAGCGAGGATGGGAGAAACCATCCTTTGTGGCCGAGTTCGAGCGCAGCGAGGGCGCGGACCACGGCCTTGAGTGATCCCGCGTTCGGAGCACGCTTGCAAAACAGTCCCGGGCTATACGTCAGCTTGGGCAATTGCTGGACAAATCTCCGGCCCACCAGGAGGCCCCGGGTGCTCACAGAACGGGATAGATGATGAACCTATTGACTGGCCTACTGGGGTGTCTCCCGCGACACCCCGGTCTCGCCAATCTGATGGTCTTGCGGCCCGCTTAATCGCAGGTTCATTAGCACTCCCTGAATTTGCTTGTGCGTTTCCGGCCAATTCGGAAATTGCACTGTGATGCATTGTTTAACACCTGGCGCGCTCGAAGGCCGGCTGGTCGCTTCAAACGGATAGGAATTTAGAAGTGTGGACTCAGCATTGCTGCAGTACGCTCGAACTTAATAAGGCTAACGGATTGCCGCCGCCTAGTGTGGTTCGCCGCTCTGATCTGTACTTATCGAGCGAAGCGGGCGGGCGGGCGGGCGTGGACGCGGGGCTAGACCGTGTGTCTGCTGGCGGGCGGCAAAACGAGCGGCGCTTAACGACCCTCTGCTGCCGTGCGCCAAGCTGGCGTGAGCGCCAGCAATGCAGCGATTGCCGACGGTGACGGTCGCAATGCAAATGTTCGCTTGCAACCGTATATCCGCCATTCAGAGCGTTCCGAGACATGCGGCTCCAGATGGGCTCATCCGCTCCGCCTCCGCATCTGAGTTGGATTCCCGCCACGCACCGACTCCCCCCTAGTTCGTCAGACGAGCGGATAGTCAGACGAGCGGATAATAAGGCCGTTGGAAAAGCGCAAGCTGGCGAATTTGCCAGGAGCCGGGAGCAATCTGACATGTCCTCATCCATTGAACAGGCCTTGGTGGGATTGGTGGGTCTGTTGACCAGTGCGGGCCGGCCGCTCCCTTTCCCGAACACCTTGAACGGATACGTGCCACCGCTCGACGGCATCAAGCGCGAACCGGGTTCCGACATCGTCATGCAGTTCCAAGAGGGGAATGTCAAACCCCTCGATGGGGGCGACAGCGCGCACAGAACAGGGGTGCTCGCGTTCTGTGGCAGCCCCATCGATGCCAACAACCTGGACAAGTTCTATTTGGCTGGTACAGGACTGATGGTCCGCCATCCGACCCAAAAACCCTGGAACAACCCGTACAACTGCAGCCGGGATCAGTTGATCGGGTACCTCGCTGGCTGCTGGAGAACTGGACGCACCGAGATCGCCACTGGCCTTTACAGAGCCCACGCAGACAGAGGCTTCTTTTGTCAGAACACAGAGAACGATATTCCCGGGTCAGTGAAGACTCCGCCCCTCGGCGATCCCCTGGGGCCGCATCACCTCATGTACATGGAGATCTGCGCCGGCGACGTGGGCGCGGCGACAGATTTGGTGGGCCAGCTTGCGCTTTTCACAGCCATTCAGACTGCGGCCGACGAACCAGAGTCAGAACAGAATCAGCTCTTGCTCATGTCCATCGTCGGCTGCCAACTGGACTTCTATCTTGCGCATCAGACGACGTACGAAGCCGCCCTTCACAACTATTGGAGTGGCGAGCCGTGGCGTGGACAGAAAAGCATCGCATTGGGCTTGCTGAGAGTGGTCGAACTTGAAAGAGGCAGGTATTCGACCCCCAACGTTCTGGATTACCTGATCCCTCAAAACATTCTGGAGGAGCTCAAACACATCAACCTGCAAGAAGCTGTTGATGCGTTCTCGAAGGGAAACCCGCTCTACTTCGCCGAACTTGTGGGCAAGCTGTGCATTGCCACCCTGAGAGACATCAAGCACTACGTGCAGCTCGTGCTCCACAGCCTCAACACGCTCAAGAACATCACCGTGGAAATCGCCACCGGAATACTCAAGGCGGTATTCAGCGAGGCCGGGAAGGTCCTCAATAAAATTCGCGACCTTCTTGGCCCATTGGCGGACCCCTTTGGCATGCTGGGAGCGGCCATATCGACCGTCGCGGCTCTTCTAGGGCTGGGGTCGACCAGAAGCGACGCGGACATCGCGGCGGAGAAGCAGTTTCGGCAGGACACGCTGAATGGGCTACGAGAGCTGGCGAAGAAGTCCGGTGAGATTCTGAACAAGATCGCGGATCTGCAGAGTTCCATGGAAATAAATTTCGCCGCTCTGACGAGGAAGATGGACGGGAAGTTCTACGACCTCGTCAAAAACCAGTTGGTGGGCCAGGCGCGGACCGTGGAAAACCTGCTCTCATCGCTCGCCACCCCCGGCCTCCGTTACTCAGAGGAACGGCGACTCAAGCTCTCTCTCATGCAGCAGGTTGAGATCCTGCAAACAAACCTCGATGTGCTGGCGGCGGAAGGATCGCCTGCCCTACCCGCCTGTTTCCATGCTTACGGACTTGTAGTTGCTTGCCTTACGGTCCTTGACAACGTGGCCGAGCTCAAGTCAACCGAGAACAGGTTCAGGCCTATTTTTCAAGACCTTGTTTCCGGCCCAAATGGGCTCAACAAGACCCTCGTCGGCCTGGCCAACGAAATCAAGGCAGCTTACGCAGCCTTCGATAAATGCCGCGGCAAGATGCTCATCGGCGCAGTGAGCATTCGAAACGGTTACCAGAACAATATGGAGGACACGAAGGACATTCTTCCGAACGAGGGATACCAAGTGACAACCGTATGGTGCACAGTCACTGGCTCCATCGAGACCATGAATTTCGCGCTCAATTTCAGTACGGAGAATGCTGGTCAATCTGTTGACAACTACAAAATAGCTGACGGACAAAACGGAATCAACGTCTTCGCCGGTGCCCTCTTTGTGGCGGCCCCCATCAACTTCGGCAGGGGACTCTCCAAATATTGGAGTCCGAACCTCGACGCCCTACAAGCTTCAGCCCTCACTGATGCGTTGACGACCATTAAGCGAGATGGCGGTGCCGCGGTGCAGCAATTCCTCCAGACGGCAAGCACAAACCTTGCGAACGCCAAATCTGCGAAGCCGGGGTACGAGGTACTGGCTACCTCGGTTTCAGCCGCGTTTGAGGAGCGGCCAGTCGAGGGCGTTCTGGCAATCGCTTGACGCCTCCGAAGAGCGTGTCTGTCGTCGAATGATGTCATCGCCGGTGGCGCCCTAGAGGAGGAGGCGGAGGATCTAAATCGATGCTGCATTTCGCCAGAAAAGCCGAGGCTGCGCATATCCACTAGGGCGTGTTTACACAACTGCAGTCTGTCGGCGTGGCCCGGCCTTTCAAACGAAAGCCAGCAAAGTCAGCTTTGAACATTAGCCGACGTTCGGCAATGAACGCCGACCGGCTGCAGTCAGTCTCAAGCGGGTGCTCGGGTCGAGCCGGCGGCGGTCAGCAGGTGGCCGGGAATGTGAGTTCGATCAGCGTCGAATCCGACAAATAGAGGCAAGGAATTCAAGCGCACCACACTAGATCGCGACTGTTGCCTTCCGCGACGTGCGCGATTTGCGTTTGGCCTGCGATCGGGTCGTAACCCATGGGTCCGCTTCCACCTGCCGCACTGACCCGCCTGTGTAGGTGAGCTGGATGAGGAAGTTCGGTGCGTCGCTGACAAACTCCACCGCGTGCGACTGCATTTGCTCAAGCTCGTGCGTTCGGTCGGACTCCATGAAGTCAGGCGCGAACTCCACCCTTTGAAGCTGACGGCGAAGCGACACCTGCATGCGACGACGTAGCTCGTTCAGTTCAGCGCCACCTTGGCTGAGTAGCTCTTGGTGATGCTTGAAGAGGTCCTCGGATTCCTTGATCTCGGCCTCGGTGATGGGCACCTTTGACGTGTCCTTCAGCGCCCTCTCAAGCTCATCGATTTCTCCCTGAACCTTGTTCAGCTCAACAGCGACGGCACTTACATCAGGTGCGGCCATCGCGAGCTTGATCAACTGCGCCTGCTGCTTCTTAAGTTGCTCAATGCTGCCCTTCATGACGGCGCTTTCATCGGGCGCGTTCTTGAAGAGACGACCGCGGGTATCGCGGTGCTGTTTGTTGATGAGCCGGTCGAGGATGGCCGTCTCGGCTACCTTATAGGGGAACGGTCGCGCGCTGCACCCTGCGTTCGAGTACGCCTTGAGGCAGTGGATGTAGGCATGCCCCTTGCTGGTGGGCACGAAGCGCGTTCGCCCGCCGCAGTAGAAACAGAACGACATGCCGCTGAAGAGGTTGTTGACGTTCTCGCCCTTCGTGCCGCCGGTGCTGCGACGGTCCTTGATGGCGTCCTGTACGGCCAGCCACTGATCCCGAGGCACGATGGCAGGGAAGTAGTTCTCAATGACCTGGGTTCCACCGCGCTTCTGCGTGAATCGACCCATGACCGCCGGGTTACGAAGCAGCGCCCCGATGACGCCCTGCGTCCATTGCTTGGCGTCTTCCATGACGGGTGTTGGGTTCGCCGGATCGTTGAGTTTCCGCACGATGTTGACCTGTCCAAGGCCTTCTTCGCCAGCCATTCGATAGATGCGCCGGACGGTGAGTACCTTGGCCGGCACCTCGATCCACAACGTTCCATCGGGCGACGCCTTGAGCCACGCTGGTCCGCGCCGACTGATGAGGGGGCTCCCCGGCCGCCAATCCTTGCGGTTGTTGTCCCACGCCGCCTTGACGCGCGTTGACTTGGTCGCCGACTCCTCGTGCGCCCGCATCATGTACGTGAGGGAGATGATGAGCGACATTCCCTTGTCTTGCTTGATGCGCTCAGACGAGTATGTCTGGCCGTCCATCAGCGTGATGATGGTGATTCCTCGTCGAATGATCGAGAGAAACAGCTCAAGCGCAACATCCACTTGCGCTCGCGAGAGCCGGTCGAGCGATTCCACGAGCAGGTACGCATTTTTCGGAACTATCCCGTCGTCGACTGCCTGGAGGAACGTACCGAGTTTCCCCTCGATGAAGTTCTTGCCCTTGAAGGCAGAAACGCCGAGGTCGCGGTAGGAGTGAGAGTCGAGGACGAGGTTGTGCGCCCCCGCGTATTCCTCTGCCAGCTTGAGCTGTCGCCTAAGCGAGTCACCGAGCTGCTGCTTCTCCGACGAGAAACGGATGTAGCTGAAAGCCGTGGTCATAAGCTGATATCGGCCGGTCTGGCCTGTAGCTTTATACCAGCATACTATTAAATATGGCGTTTGTAGTAGCTCATCAGCGCATTTTAGAAGCGCCCGACAACACCTCTGCCCGCGTCACCCTTCATCACGCGCGGGCAGCCGGGCCAGCAGGTAGACGATCGCCGCGTAAGGCCACAGCCAGCCGACCCAGCGCGCTGCACCGTGGAAGCGAATGAAACGCCCCTGCTCCCAGGCTTGCAGGCTCTGCGAGAAGTACGGGTCGGACGGCGCTTGCGCCACGAACACCACCAGCGCCGTCAGCACGATCAGGCCCAGACCGGCCGCCGCGCGCCTCGGCACGAGGCTGAACAGCGCCGCCAGCGCTGCGCCGAAGGCGAGCGCCGCCAAGGCCTGGGGCGTGCTCCACGCCAGCGCGTGCTGCGGCCCGAAATTGAGCGCCGTCGACAGCGTGGTCACCAGGCTGCCGAGGGCTACCGCGCCAAGCACCAGGACGAGGCGGCGCCAACCGCGCCGCGCCACCACGAAGGCCACCAGGCAAGGCGCGAGCAAGCCGAGTGCGATCAGCGAAAACTCGCCGCCCGCGGACAGCGTGGTGCGCTGCAACTCGGCATCGATCCAGCTCGCGAACCAGGGGGCGACCGGTGTGTCCTGTACCAGACCCGCAATGCCCTCCTGCACCCGCGCCAGCACCTGGCCCACGCCCAGCGGCACCGGCAGCGGAAACAGCAGGCCGAGCGGCCACAGCAGCAAGAGCGCCAGCCCGCCAGCGCTGCGCCCGATGAACCAGCGGTCGCGGGCCTGTTGCCAGCGCTCGACCGCGCCGCGCGCATGAACCACCGAGCCGAGCAGCGCACCGAACAAGGCGCCGCTCGCGTTCAGCCCCAGGTCGACATTCGAGGCCACCCGGTGCGGCAGGAAGTTCTGCAAGAATTCCATCGTGAACGACAACGCCGTGCCCACCAGAAACGCCAGCGGCACCGCGCGCGGCGATGGGGTGCCAGTGCGTACCAGCGCACCGAATATCAGCGCCCCGAGCGGCATGTAGCCGATCAGGTTGGCGACCAGGTCGAACTCTGTCCACCAGCGCGGCCAGGGTGCGGCGAGAAAGGCGAGCAGCGACACGCCGGGCACACGCCAGCCCGAGAATGGGTACAGGCTCGCGTAGACGATCAGCGCGCCGAACAGCAGCGCCAGCGGTGTTGCGGAGCTGCGGTGGCGCGCCACCTCAGCCCACGCCGGGCCGCGCCGAGGGGGCGGCCCCCCTCGGGGGACGACGCCAAAGGCATCTCGGGGTCGTCGTCATGGGTTCAGAATGGTTTGACGACCACCAGGATCACGATCGCAGTGAACAGCAACACGGCCGATTCGTTGAAGACGCGGAACCAGCGCTCACTGCGCTTGTTGCTGAATTGCTCGAAGCTGCGCAGCAAGGATCGGCAAGCGTGGTGGTAGCCGATGGCCGCCACCACGAACAACAGCTTGGCATGCAGCCAGTAGTTGCCCGGCCCGCGGCCAATGCCGTAGCCCCACCACAGCCACAGCCCGAGGCCCACGGCCGGGATCATCAGCAGGCTCGCGAAGCGATAGAGCTTGCGTGCCATCAACAACAGCCGCTCGCGCTCGGCATGGCTGTCGGCGGGCACGCTGCACAGGTTCACGAACAGGCGCGGCAGGTAGAACAAGCCGGCGAACCAGCTCGCAACGAAGACGATGTGAAAGGCTTTGATCCAGAGCATCGCGGCATTATGGACGTGGGGCATCCGCAGGCAGCGCCAACAGAAAAGCCCCGGCCATGCGGCCAGGGCTTGAAATGCCTTTTCGCTGTCACACGGCAAGGCACCTGCTCAGGGAGGAAAAGCAGGGGACGACGGCCTTGCAGCTATCATCCAATGTCTACTTTAGCAGATGCAGCGTGATTTACTACCGCTGCCCGACCCGCGATCCACGCCCGGTTTCGAGAGCGAACTTCCACGCCGATCTCGTCGCGTTCAAGCCGGTGCGCTTCAACCCACAGGCGCCCGATGCACACACCCGCACCTTACCCCGCCAGCCGCCCGCGGCGCCTGCGGCGTGATGCTTTCACCCGCGCGCTGGTGCGCGAGAACCAGCTGCTGTGTTCCGACCTGATCCTGCCGGTGTTCGTGCTCGCGGGCTCGGGCATCACGCAAGACGTGCAGTCGATGCCCGGCGTTCAGCGCCTCACGCTCGACCGCCTGCTGCCGGTGGCCGAAGAGTGCGTGCGGCTGGGCATTCCGGTGATGGCGCTGTTCCCGGTGATCGAGCCTTCGCTGAAGACCGAAGACGGCCGCGAGGCCCTGAACCCGCGCGGCCTGGTGCCGACCGTCGTGCGGGCGCTGAAAGACCGTTTTCCCGAACTTGGTGTGATGACCGACGTGGCGCTCGACCCGTTCACTTCGCACGGGCAAGACGGCCTGCTCGACGCGACCGGCTACATCCTGAACGACGAAACGGTGGCCGTGCTGACGCAACAGGCGCTTGTGCAGGCCGAGGCCGGTGTCGACATCGTGGCGCCGAGCGACATGATGGACGGCAGGATCGGCGCGATTCGCGCTGCGCTCGAAGCGCGCGGCCTGATCCACACGCGCATCATGGCCTACAGCGCCAAGTATGCGAGCGCCTTCTACGGCCCGTTCCGCGACGCTGTGGGCTCGGCCGCGAACCTGGGCAAGAGCAACAAGAAGGTCTACCAGATGGACCCGGGCAACACCGACGAAGCACTGCGCGAAGTGGCGCTCGACCTGGCCGAAGGCGCCGACATGGTGATGGTCAAACCCGGCATGCCTTACCTCGACGTCGTGCGCCGCGTGAAAGACGAATTCAAGGTACCGACCTTCGCCTACCAGGTGAGCGGCGAGTACGCGATGCTGAAGGCTGCGGCACAGAACGGCTGGCTCGAGCACGACGCGGTGATGCTGGAAAGCCTGCTCGCCTTCAAGCGCGCCGGGGCCGATGGTGTGCTGAGCTACTTCGCCCTCGAGGCCGCGCGTTTGCTGAAAGCCGGCTGAGTGCCGCCCTCTGGCCCCATGCGCGTCTTTCACATCGACGGCGACCAGTTCACCGAACTCGAAGCCCTGCCCGATGCAGCACCCGCCTGCGGCTACCTCTGGGTCGGCAGCGCACGCCGCGAGTTCGAGGTCAACACCGCCGTGCTGCAGGCGGCGCTGCAGCGCTGGACCGGCGGGCAGCTCGTTGACCTGCACATCTCCGACCTGCTGAACAACCAGCTGCCCTCGCACTTCGATTACACCTCGTGGTACGACCTGATGGTGTTCCGCCGCCTCGCGGCCGGCGCAGGTTCGGCGTCGATGTTCATCGACGACAGCAAGGGCACGGCCAGCAGCGCCCGCGCAGCGCTCGCCGCGATCGACACCAGCCCGGTCGGCTTCGCGGTGTTCGACCGCGTGCTGCTGACCGTGCACCCGGCCGACTGCATGGTGCGCGAGTATTTCGCCAACCGCCTGCCGCAGCAAAAACCCGGCACCGAAGCGCGCGGCGGCGCGCGCATGCCGCCGAGCCCGGCCGACCTGATGCTGCGCATGGTCAACCACATGGTCGACAGCTATCTTGAGCTGCGGCGCCTATTGACCAAACAGCTCGACTACCTGCAGCAGGAGCTCTTCAACCCGCGCGGCAACTTTCACAGCTGGCGCACGCTGCTCGATTCGCGCAACACGCTGCACCTGCTGGAAGACACCTGCGAAGACCAGCGCGCCGCCATCACCGAATGGATCGATGCGCTCGACGAATGGCCCGACGAGATCGACAAGGCGGCGAACCGCGAGCGTGAGTTGCTGCGGGTGCGCTCGCGCGACGTGCTCGAGCACATCGAACGGGTGCTGGTGCATGTGCGCCGTCTTGAATCGTCGGCCGAGAACGCGGTGCAGATGCACTTCGCGGCGCAGAGCCACCGCACCAGCGAGATCATGCGCACGCTCACGGTGCTGACGGCGATCTTCCTTCCCTTGAACCTCGTGACCGGCTTCTTCGGCATGAACTTCGAAGGCCTGCCCTTCATTCACAGCGCACGCGGCTTCTGGTTCACCTTCGGTTTCATGCTGCTCGTGGGAATCGGCCTGAGCGTGTTCTTCTGGCGCAAACGTTATCTCAGCCGCTCGCGCTGAGCCGGCGCGTACGGGTCGGCGTAGCCGAGCGCGCGCAACAGTTCCGATTCACGCGCTTCCATCACGCGCGCCTCGGCGTCGTCTTCGTGGTCGTGCCCCTGGGCATGCAAGGTGCCATGCACCAGCAAATGAGCGTAGTGGGCTTCGAGCGTGAGCCGCTGTTGTTTCGCTTCGCGCTGCACGACCGGCGCGCACAGCACCAGGTCGGCCACCACCACGGGTTCGTGGCTGTAGTCGAAGGTGAGCACGTTGGTGGCGTAGTCACGCTGCCGGTAGTCGCGGTTCAGCGCCTGGCCTTCTTCGGCACCGACGATGCGCACCGTGATCTCGCCCGGTGCGTCGAGCGCGGCCCGAATCCAGCGTGCCACCTTGTGGCGCGGCAGTGCGGCACGGTCGCTCTTGTCGGCGAACTGCAGCGACAGCGTGAGCGGGGGGCGTGGTTCCTTCTTCATCATCGACACATCAGACCGGGCCGGGGCGTGCGGCGTCGTAGGCCTCGACGATGCGCGCCACCAGCGGGTGGCGCACCACGTCGGCCGAAGTGAACCTCGTGGTCGCGATGCCCTGCACGCGCCGCAGGATGCGCTCGGCGTCGATCAGCCCACTTTCGGTGCCACGCGGCAGGTCGATCTGGCTCACGTCGCCGGTCACGACCGCCTTGGTGCCGAAGCCCAGGCGGGTCAGAAACATCTTCATCTGCTCGGCCGTGGTGTTCTGCGCTTCGTCGAGGATCACGAACGCGTGGTTCAGCGTGCGCCCGCGCATGAAGGCGAGCGGTGCGATCTCGAGCGTGCCGCGTTCCAGCGCCTTGCTGACCTTGTCCTGCCCCATCAGGTCGTAGAGCGCGTCGTAGAGCGGGCGCAGATAGGGGTCGACCTTCTGCGCCAGGTCGCCAGGCAGGAAGCCGAGCCGCTCGCCGGCTTCAACAGCGGGCCGCGTCAGGATGATGCGCTGCACCGTGCTGCGCTCGAGGGCATCGACCGCACACGCCACCGCGAGGAAGGTCTTGCCGGTGCCGGCCGGGCCGATGCCGAAGGTGATGTCGTGGGCGAGCACGTTGCGCAGGTAGGTGAGCTGGTTCGGCGTGCGCCCGGCCAGGTCGGGGCGGCGGGTGCGCAGCGCCAGGCCGTGCGCTTCGGTGGCCGCCGTTGTGTCAGCCATCACAAGCTGCAGTTGCTCGGCGCTGATGGCGCGCGCGGCTTGCTCGTAGAGCGTCTTCAACAAGGCCATGGCGCGCTCGGCGCGCGGCTTGGCGCCTTCGACGCGGAAGAACTCGTTGCGGCGCGAGATCGACACGTCGAGCGCGGCTTCGATGCCTCGCAGGTTTTCGTCGAGGCTGCCGCACAGGTGGGCCAGGCGCTGGTTGTCGGGCGGTTCGAAAGAGTGGCGCAGGATCACGGTGGGTGGTGGGTGCGGAGAGGGCGGCAGATTGTCGCAGCCCGAGTGTGGCGCAATCATCGCAAGTAGACGCGCCACCCACCGCGCGGGCAACGCCCATCCGTCACAATCTTCGCCGATGCTCGATCTTCCCTCTTCCCCTGCCCGCTCCGGCCTCTGGCGCCGGGCATGCGTGCTGCTGGCGCTGGCGGCACTGGCGGCGGCCGCGGGGTTCGCCCAAGCGGCGCCCGCGCCGGTGCAAGTCATCAGCACCGCGCTGGCTTCGTCGAGCAGCGCCGACCAGTTCCCGGTCGACGACCCCGGCACCGCAGTGACCCTGCCCGACGACTGGGACGACTCGCGCCCGCAGCACGAAGGCAGCGTCTGGTACCGCGCCCACTTCGATATGGCCGAGGGTGCCGACACCAACGAGCTGCTCGCGCTGTACGTGGAACGGGTCTGCAGCAACCTCGACGTGCGCCTGAACGGCCACCGCATCTTCAGCGGCGGCCGCATGGCCGGGCCGGTGACGCGCAACTGCCTGTACCCGCAGCTCGTCACGCTGCCGGCGGCCCTGCTGCGCGAGCGTAGCAATGTGCTCGACCTGCAGGTGGCGGGCCACGCGCTGCAGCGCGTGAGCTCACGTCAGCGCGCGGCGGGCTTGTCGGTGCTGAAGGTCGGCCCGCAGCCGGTGCTGGCGGCGGAATACGCGCGCCGGCTGTTCTGGAACGTCACGTCGGTGCAGATCGTCAGCCTGGCGCTGGCGGTGCTGGGCTGCGTGATGGTGGCGCTTGGCTGGATGCAGCGGCGCGAGGCTTACCTCGGCTACTTCGGCTGGCTGGCGCTGGCCTGGGCCGCGATGTCGCTGCGCCTGTGGGCGCGCGACCTGCCCTGGGACGACGGCGTGGTCGAGTTCCTGTTCTGCACCGGCTTCGCGCCGGTCACGGCGCTGGCGGTGCAGTACCTGCTGAGCTATGTCGACCTGCGATCACGCTGGATCGAAACCACGCTGGCCGTGCAGTGGCTGCTGATGCCGCTCACGCTGCTGCTCGCCGGCCCGGCGCGCCTGTTCACGATGGCTTCGCTCTGGTACGTGCTGCTCGTTGCCGAGGTGTTCGCCGCCATCGGCCTGCACTTGTACGTGACCTGGCGGCGCAAGCGCCACGCTTTCTGGCCGATGGCCGTTCTGCTGGCAAGCGCCGCCGCCATGGTGCTGATCGAGATGGCAGTCCAGCACGAGCTGATCGCCCTGCCACAGGTGCAGTGGCTGCACTTTGCCCTGCCGCTGCTGTTCATCGGCATCGCGGCGCGCTTGCTGCAGGTGTTCGCGCGCTCGCTGCAGGCGGCGGAAGCCGGCCGCACCACGCTCGAAGTGCGGGTCAAGGAAATCACCGCCGAGATCGAACAGAACTTCGCGCAGCTCGCCGAAATGCGGGTCGAGCAGGTCACCGAAAAGGAACGCAAGCGCATCGCCGCCGACCTGCACGACGACCTCGGCGCCAAGCTGCTGACGATCGTGCACACCAGCGAATCCGAGCGCATTTCCACGCTGGCGCGCGAAGCGCTCGAAGAGATGCGCCTGTCGGTGCGCGGCCTCACCGGCAAGCCGATGCGGCTGGCCGACGCGCTGGCCGACTGGCGCGCCGAAACCGTATCGCGCCTGGGCCAGGCCAACATCGAGGCCGATTGGCGAGGCCCGGCCGAAGAAGTCGACCAGTTGTTGCCCGCGCGCGGTTTTGTGCAGACCACGCGCATCCTGCGCGAGGCGGTGAGCAACATCATCAAGCACAGTGGCGCTTCGCATTGCAAGGTGCGCTGCTCGATCGGCGAAAACGAGTTCGGCCTGATCGTGCAGGACAACGGCAAGGGCATTCCGATGGAACTCGACGGCAAGCTCGACCGCGGCCACGGCATGTCGAGCATGAAACACCGCGCCA
>JBDTTU010000063.1:0-24597 GCA_039930465.1 Burkholderiales bacterium | reverse complement strand
CTGCCGAGCGCAACGACCTGCTGGAGTTGCTGGACGACCGCATCGGCACGCGCTCGACCTTGATCACCAGCCAGTTGCCGGTCAAGGCCTGGCATACCTACCTCAACGACCCCACGCTGGCCGACGCCATCCTCGACCGGGTCGTGCACAGCAGCCACAAGATCGACTTGAAGGCCACCAAGTCGCTGCGCGACACCGAAGCCCTGCAGCCGTCATGAACCGCGCTTGCTCAGGCATCGCCGCCGCTCTGACCGAGCATGAGTACATGTGCTCGGTCGGGGCGCCTCCGGCGGCCTGGCAGGGGCCTGAAATCTGATGAACATTCCAACCCCAAAACCGACCGCGACGCCGGCGCCACAGCAAGCCGTTTCAGGCTGATCGTGGACGATTAGGCTACATTCAACCCAGGACTTGTGTGCCTCCCCAGACCGTCCACGATCACGCTGAAACAGCGTCCACGATCAGACTGAAATGGGCGTCCACGATCGCTGAAATACGCACCAAGGGCTACCGCATTCCTGGTGGTGCGGGACCGGCGGCGGGTCATGTAGGCCGAAGTTTTACCGCGGGCACAACGTTGCTGGCCAAGCAGACCCAACGCAACAATCCGGGGCCACTGGCCATACTTTCCGCCGTCTATGAAGGCACTCAGGTGCCGTTCGAGTTGGGCGTGCGGATCGAGGCCAAATACTTCGGACAGCTGCTGTCGGGCGACGTGGCGCGCAACCTGATGCGCACCATGTTTGTCAACAAGATGCGCGCCGACAAGCTCGCCAACAGGCCGATCGGCGTGCCCAAGACGCTCGTGCGAAAGCTTGGGGTGCTCGGCGCCGGCATGATGGGCTCTGGCATCGCCTACGCTGGCGCGGCAGCGGGCATGGACGTGACTCTCTTGGATACGACGCTCGCGCGCGCCGAAGCTGGAAAGGCGTACTCGGGTGCTGTGCTGGACAAGGCCGTTGCACGCGGACAGTCCACGCGCGAAGCGGCAGACGTTCTCCTCGCGCGGATTCATCCGACGGCGGCATATGGTGATTTGGCAGGCTGCCAGTTCGTCATCGAGGCGGTGTTCGAAAGCCGTGAGGTCAAGGCCGAAGTGACACGTCTGGCCGCTGCTGCGATGGACGAGGACGCCGTATTCGGCAGCAATACGTCGACCTTGCCGATCAGCGGTCTGGCCGGCGCTTTCGCGCGTCCAGCGAACTTCATTGGCACCCACTTCTTTTCGCCTGTCGAGCGCATGCCTTTGCTGGAGCTCATCGTCGGCGAGGCCACGAGCAGGGCAACGCTCGCGCGCACTTTGGATCTGGCCGAGCAACTGCGCAAGACACCCATCGTGGTCCATGACAGCCGCGGCTTTTTCACCAGCCGTACGTTCGGATCCTTTGTGAAGGAGGGGCTTGCCATGCTGCAAGAAGGAGTCCTTCCGCCGTTGATTGAAAACGCTGCTCGCCAGGCTGGCATGCCCGTCGGACCGTTGGCCGCAACGGACGAGGTTTCTCTGGACATCACGCTCAAGGTCTATGACCAGTGGCTGGCCGACGGCGTGCAGCCTGCGCATGAACCCGCGCTGTCGATCGATCTGACGCGCAGGATGGTGACCGAGCTGGGACGAAGCGGAAAGCTGGCCGGCGCCGGGTTCTATGAATATCCGAAGGAAGGCAAGAAGCGGTTGTGGCCTGGACTTGCGAAGCTCTGTCCCCCTGCCTTGACGCAACCCGATGTCGAAGAACTGAAGCTTCGCTTCTTGACAATTCAGGCCATCGAAGCCGCTCGCTGCGTGGAGGAGGGTGTCATCACCGATCCGGGAGATGCGGACGTCGGCTCGATCCTTGGTATTGGCTACCCGGCTTGGACCGGTGGCGTGCTGTCGTATATCGATACCCAAGGCTTGGAACGCTTCGTGTCGACCGCGCAGCGAATGTCGGAGGCTTACGGCAGGCGATATGAACCCTCGCCTTGGCTTGTGCAGCGCGCGCTCGAAAGCCGACGGTTCCACGCGTCAATGTAGGTGATACGGCGGAAGTCGCTCGCGTCATTGATGGCCAAGGTCTAACTCAACTTACCCGAGACATACCATGAAATGCATCCATAAGTCGGCGGTCGTCGTGTTGCTGGCGCTCGCAGCCCAGACTGCAAGCGCTCAGCAACAGGGCGTCTCCAAGACAGAGATAGTGCTGGGTACGACCCAGGATTTGTCCGGTCCCTTGGCCGCCTACGGCAAGGACCAGCTCAACGGTATGCGCCTGCGTGTTTCGGAAATTAACGAGCAAGGGGGCGTGCATGGCCGCAAGCTCAGGCTGATGGCCGAAGACCACGGCTACGATCCCAAAAGGGCGGTGCTCACGACTCAAAAGCTCGTCAATCAGGACAAGATATTCATGATGGTGGGCAGCATCGGCACGCCGACCAACCTTGCGGCCATGCCGGTGCTGTTCGAGAAGAACATCATCAACTTCATGCCTGCCTCGAATGCGCGGGAGATGTTCGATCCGCCGACCAAGCTGAAATGGGCATTCGCCCCTTCCTATTTCCAGGCCTCCCGGGTAACCATTCCGGCGCTCGTCCAGGAGAAGAAGGCCTCGAAGGTCTGCACGCTGTACCAGGATGACGAATCCGGCCTGGAGGTTGTCCGTGGTGCGGAGGCTGGACTTAAGGACATCGGCGTCGAGCTCGCCGAGCGAACGACCTACAAGCGGGGGGCGACGGATTTCTCGTCGCAGGTCGCGCGCCTGAAATCGGCCAACTGCGATTTCGTCATCATGGGCACAGTGATTCGCGAGACCGTGGGGACGCTGCTGGAGATGCGCAAGCTGAACTACAGCCCGACCGTGATCGGCGGCATGGCCGCTTACACGGCCTTGATCCCGAAGCTGGGCGGCAAGGCGATGGACGGCTTCTACGCAGCCTACTTTGCGCCGCATCCTTATCTGGATGATGCGTCGCCCGCGGTGCGATTCTGGGCCAACAAGTACCAGACCGCCTTTGGCGTGGAGCCGAGCGTGTTGTCGGTCGTTGGCTATGCCATCGCTGACCGCCTGATCTCAGGCCTGCAAAAGACCGGCCCAAACCTGACGACCGAAACCTTTGCCAAGACGATGGAATCGCTGACGATACCCGAGGACATCTTCGGCCTCCCGGCCATGAAGTTCAGCAGCACGCTGCACGTCGGCACCGATAGGGTCAACCTCGCACAGATCCAGGACGGGCGTTGGAAGACGATACCGATCCAGCCGATCAACAACCTTGCGCGATGACCAGCCCGACAGTTGCACCATCACTGGGTGGCCTGCCACTGCCACTGGCGTCGCGGCTGCGCCTGCCGCTCATTGCGGCGCCGATGCTGCATGTTTCAGGGGTAGACCTTGTCAGCGCTGCCTGCCGGAAGGGAGTCATTGGCGCGTTCCCGACAGCCAACGCGCGCTCGGTTGAGCAACTGGACCAGTGGCTGCAGCGCATCAAGGAATCGCTGGTCGATTGTGATGTCCCTCCCGCGCCATTCGCCCCCAATCTCATCATCCGTCAACCGAGACTGCAGGAGGATCTCGCCTGCCTGGTTCGGCATCGAGTGGAGTTGGTCATTACCAGCGTTGGCAGCCCCACACCTGTGATTCCCGCATTGCATGACATTGGCTGTTTGGTGTTGGCCGATGTGGCCACGCTGGCGCATGCCCGGAAGGCGATCGATGCGGGAGCCGACGGCCTGGTGCTGCTGACTGCCGGAGCTGGGGGCCAGACCGGCACGCTCAATCCTTTCGCATTCGTGCGCGCCGTGAGGTCATTCTTCAAAGGCCCGCTCGTCCTGTCGGGTGGCATGGCCGATGGTGCTGCGCTGTGGGCCGCACAAGCACTTGGCTGTGATCTGGCCTACATGGGGACGCGTTTCATCGCGACCCGCGAGAGCATGGCCACGAACGCCTACCGGCAGATGCTGGTCGACAGCAGCATGGACGATGTGGTGCTGACGCGCGCCTTTACGGGTCTTGACGCCAACATGCTGCAAGCGTCCATACGTGCAGCCGGTCTGGACCCCGCCAAGCTCGACGAGCAGGTGAGTACAGCCACGGCCAAAGAGTTGTACAGCAGCAGAACCAGCGCCAACGCCGGTGGCCCACGACGTTGGAGCGATGTCTGGAGCGCGGGCCACAGCGTATCGGGTGTGCAAGGGATCGAGTCTGTCGCCGAGCTGGTCGAGCGCACCGCTTCCGAATATCAGGCTGCTCGCCATGCCGCGCCCGGAACTGCCTAAACATTCTTGATCTCGGTCAATGCGCCCGAGCCCTGCACGGAGACATCGATGATTTCCAGAAATATGTTGCTTCCCACTACCAACGAAGTTCTGCTGCGCGCGCTCGCGCGCTATCCCGATCGCGTGGCCTTCCGCTGGGACGGTGGGCAGCTGACGTACCGTGCGACCGCTGATCTGATCGGCCGGATGCAACAGGTCTACGCGTCGGCCGGCCTCGCCAGAGGCGGGCGTGTTGCCCTGCTGATGTCCAACCTCGCGTCGGCTTGGTGTGCGGGCATGGCTGCGCTTTGCGGCGGCATGGCCGTCAGCTGGCTGCATCCCATGGGCTCACTGGAAGATCACCTGTTTCAACTGCGCGACTTCGACGCGGATGCGCTCGTGGTTGACACGAAAGCCTTCGGGCCGCGCGGCGGTGAGCTGGCTGCCGCGGCGCCGGATTTGCGGGCGGTGTATACCCTTGGCCCTTCCACCTTCGGTCGGGATCTGCTGGCAGCGGCAGAGAAGACGGGCAGCCATGCGCCCATGGATCTTGCCCACGCGACTGACTTGAGCTACGTCGCCTACACCGGTGGCACCACTGGGCGCTCCAAGGGAGTGGCGCGCGATCATGCCAGCTATGCGCACATGCTGATCTCCATCCTGGCGGACTTCGAGCTGCCCGCCACGCCGCACTTCCTGGCAGTGGCACCGATCTCCCATGTGGCGGGCAGCAAAGTACTGCCGGTCCTCACGCGCGGCGGCAGCGTGTACCTGATGAATGGGTTCGACCCGCAACGCGTCTTCGACATCGTGGCCAGCCAGCACATCAACGTGATGCTGTTGGTGCCGACCATGGTCTATGCCTTGCTCGACCATCCCGGTCTGGCCAAGGCCGACTTGTCTTCACTGGAGTTGCTGCTGTACGGGGCCTCTCCCATGGTGCCCAGCCGGCTGCGCGAGGGCCTGGAAAGGTTTGGACCTGTGTTTTCGCAACTCTATGGTCAGACGGAGGGCTACCCGCTGACCTTGTTGCGCCGCAGTGACCACGACTTGCGTCACCCGGAACTGTTTGCTTCCTGCGGCATGGCGACGACTGGCACCTTGTTGCGTGTGCTTGACGATGCAAGCCAGCCCGTGCCCGTTGGCGAAATTGGTGAACTCTGCGCGCGTTCTCCCAGCGTGATGCAGCACTACCTGAATCAGCCCGAGTTGACGGCCGAAACATTGAAAGACGGTTGGCTACACACCGGCGACATGGCCTACGCCGATGACCGTGGCTACCTGTATATCGTTGACCGCAAAAAGGACATGGTGGTGACGGGTGGCTTCAACGTCTATCCACGTGACGTGGAGGACGTCATCGCCAGCCATCCCGCCGTGGCCCAGGTGACGGTCATCGGCGTGCCCGACCCTAAATGGGGCGAAGCGGTGATGGCAGTGGTGGTTTGCAAGGGGGGCCTCAGTGTGTCGGGAGATGAACTCATGCAACTCGTCAAGGCGCGAAAAGGCCCAGTGCAGGCCCCCAAGAAGATCGTGTTTGTCGACCGCCTGCCGCTCACCGGCCTCGGGAAGGTGGACAAGAAGGCCTTGCGTGCCCCCTATTGGGTTGACCAGCTGCGGCAGGTCGGCTAACGCGTGTTGCGTTCGACAGTGTTGCATCAACTTCTTTTTGGAGCGAACTACAAGTGCATGCGGTGAGAGTACACAACTTCCAGGACGGCGTGCGCCTGGAAACCGTTCCGATGCCCGAGCCGAGTCCCGGAGAAGTGCGGGTGCGCATGCAGTTCAGTGGCATATCCTTTGTCGACCTTCTCCTGGTGCGCGGTGAATACCAGATGCGCCCGCCCTTGCCCTTCACCGGCGGCAGTGAATTCGCCGGCGTCGTGGACGCGCTTGGTTCTGGTGGCTATGGATCACTCGGCATCGGGTCTCGGGTCAGCGGCTCGACTGCAGGCGGGGCTTGGGCTGAGTACCTGTGCGTACCCGCCGCGAACCTGCAAAGCGTAGGGGCGGACGTACCCCTCGACGAAGCCGCCGTGCTGAACGTGCCCTATGGAACAGCCCTGTATGCCTTGCGCGACCGCGGGCAGTTGCAGCGCGGCGAAACGGTGCTTGTTCTGGGTGCGTCCGGCGGGGTCGGCCACGCGGCCGTTCAACTGGCCAAGGTGCTGGGCGCGCGAGTCATCGCAGCGGCGTCGAGCCCAGCCAAACGACAGGCTGCGATCGATGCTGGTGCGGACGAGGTGATCGATGCCGACGATCCCACCCACTTGAAGGAAAGCGTCAAAGCCCTCGTGCCGCGTGGCGTCGACCTGGTGCTCGACACGGTTGGAGGCGATATGACCGACCTTGGTTTCCGGAGCCTAGGCTGGGGCGGAAGGCACCTGATGGTCGGGTTCGCGAGCGGTCAAATCGGTGCTTTGCGCAGCAACCTACCCATCGTCAAGGGCGCATCACTGGTTGGCGTGGACATCCGGCAATTCGGGGAACGTGAGCCCATGAAGTTCCGCGCGCTGATGGCCGAGGTGACGGCACTCCACCAAAACGGGCGCATCCGCCCCCGGATTGCCGGGAGTTTTCGGCTTGAGAAATTTTCGCAAGCTGCTACTCAAGCGCTGGCCCGGGACACGATTGGCCGGATCCTGATTTGCCCATGAAAAGCACATTGCCTGACTTCGCGCTCGCCGACGCGTTCCAGGAAATACTCGGCGCTCGCCACAGTTGCCGCGGCTACCTTGCCGAACCTGTCGCGCAAGACATGATCGGCAGCATCCTGCGCATGGCACAGCGCACGCCGTCGTGGTGCAACGCACAGCCTTGGGGGGTGATCGTGACCGGTGCCGCCGCCACCGAGCGGCTGCGCCAAGCCTTGCAATCCCCGCAGGCAATGGCCGAGACGGCTTCCGATATCGCGCCGCCGCTCGAGTACCGCGGTGTGTACCAGGAGCGCCGCCGCGAGTGTGGCTTGCAGCTTTATGACAGTGTGGGCATCGCACATGGTGATCGGCAGGCATCCATGCGGCAGGCTCTTGAGAACTTCAAGTTCTTCGGCGCGCCGCATGTGGCGATCATCACGACGGAGACATTGCTGGGCACTTACGGGGCCGTGGACTGCGGTGCCTACATCAACAACTTCATGCTCGCGGCGCGCAGCCTCGGCGTCGCCAGCATCGCGCAGGCAGCCATTGCAATGCGCTCCAGGTTCTTGCACGAGTTCTTCAAGATTCCGGCGGAGCGCCAGATCGTCTGCGGTATTTCCTTCGGCTACAAGGACCCGGATCATCCGGCAAATGGTTTTCGCACGACGCGTGCATCGATGGAGCGGGTCGTCCAATGGATCGACGCATGAGTCCAACCGTGACACAGGCCCCGCTGGTCACTACCGAACTCGATGGCCGTGTTCTGGTCATCACCCTGCAGCGAGCGCAAAAGCGCAATGCTGTGGACCGCGCGTTGGCCGATGCACTGGATGCCGCCCTCAACACTCTGGACGACGACCCCGATATTTTTGCCGGCGTGCTCACGGGTGGTCAAACGGTGTTCTGCGCCGGTAGCGACCTGACCTCGCGCGGCGACTATGTCACCGAGCGCGGCGGCGAATACGGCGTCATTCGCCGCCGTCGGCGCAAACCACTGATCGCCGCCGTGGAAGGGGTGGCCTTGGGCGGTGGCATGGAGATTGTGCTGGCCTGCGACATGGTGGTCGCAGCGAGCAACGCGAGCTTCGGCCTGCCAGAGGTCGTTCGCGGCGTACTGCCAACTTGCGGCGCGCTGTTCCGCGCGCTGCAGGCCCTGCCACCCAACATCGCCCGTGAATTGGTGCTCACCGGTGAGCCTATGAACGCGGGCCGTGCCCACGAGGTCGGCTTGGTGAACGCCCTGGTGCAACCGGGCGAGGCATTGGCGCAGGCATTGCAACTGGCCCGACGCATCGCCGCCAATGCGCCACTCTCTGTGCAAGCCTCTTTGGGTGCGATGAACGGGGTGCTGGCGCTTGCCGATCCCGCTGGCTGGGACTTCACCAAGGCCGCGCTGAACGCGATCGCCGGCAGCCAGGACGCCCAGGAAGGCGTGCGTGCCTTTCTTGAAAAGAGGGCGCCGGTCTGGACCGGCCACTAGTGAGGTATTTAAAGATGATCGAACGCACCCTCTTCAGCGCCGACCACGAGGCGTTTCGCGAAAGCTTTCGCCGCTTCATCGACAAGGAAATCGCGCCCTACCATGAGGCCTGGGAAGACCAGGGTTACGTGGCGCGTGAAGTCTGGACCCAGGCCGGTAAGAACGGCTTCCTGTGCATGACGATGCCGGAGGCGTACGGCGGGTCGGGGGCTAACAAGCTCTACTCCGTGGTGCAGATGGAGGAGCTCAACGCAGGCGGCTTCACCGGCATCGGCTTTACCCTTCATAACGAACTCGTTGCACCCTACATCCTGCGCTATGGCACGCAGGAGCAGAAACTCAGGTTCCTGCCCAGGCTCGCCAGTGGAGAAATCATCAGTGCGATCGCGATGAGCGAGCCTGCTGCCGGCAGCGATCTGCAAGGCATCAAGACCACCGCGATCAAGCAGGCGGATGGCAGCTACCTCCTGAACGGTAGCAAGACCTTCATCACCAACGGCTGGCACGCGGACCTGGTCGTGGTCGTGGCCAAGACGAATCCCCAGGGCGGCGCCAAGGGCACCAGCTTGCTGTTGGTGGAGCGTGGGATGGAGGGCTTCGCCCATGGCAAGCGCCTGAAAAAACTGGGACTCAAGGCGCAGGACACCTCCGAGCTGTTTTTCGACAACGTGCGTGTGCCTGCCGATAATCTGCTCGGCGGAGAGGCTCACGAGAACAGGGGATTCATCTGCCTGATGGAGCAACTCCCTTGGGAACGCTTGAGCATCGCGATCTCCGCCGTAGCAGCGGCGCAGGCTGCGATCGACGGAACGGTTTCCTATGTCATGGAACGCAAGGCGTTTGGCCAGCCGGTCGCAGCATTCCAGAACACTCGATTCAAGCTGGCCGAACTGCAGACCGAGGTGCAGGTGGCGCGCGTGTTCGTGGACAAGTGCTGCGAGCTGTACATGCAGGAAAGACTCGATACCGCCACGGCGAGCATGGCCAAGTACTGGTGCTCCGACCTGCAATGCAAGGTGATCGACGAGTGCCTGCAACTGCATGGGGGCTATGGCTACATGTGGGAGTACCCCATTGCGCGGGCCTATGCCGATGCTCGCGTCCAGCGCATTTACGGTGGAACCAACGAGATCATGAAGGAAGTCATCGGCCGGTCTATGGGCCTGAGCGAGAGCAAGCCACGGACAGGTTGAAAGAAAGAAAGGAGTGTCGGTCCTGCTCAGGCACGCGCCGATGCTGGTGATCACCAGCGTGGGTACGCCGACACCCGTACTCCAGCCGCTGCACGATGTTGGGACGCTGGTCGGCCATCAGCACACAATGGCCTGAATCAACACCAGTGGTCGCTGCTCACTCATGTATCGCAGGCACTGCGGAGGTGCCGCCCATATGTTGGCGCGGATCCCTTTGTGGCCCCTCAGGCGATCACGACGAAGCGCTTGGTCTTCTTCGAATGCTGTCAGGCAAACACGTACTGACGCCGCGTTGACAAGGCCCAGCCTGTAGTCCTTCAGCACGGCTTCGAGGTTGTTCATCACTTGGCGCGTCTGCGCCTCGATCCTTTGTGGATACGGTTCGTCGACGTGCCGACGAAGGGCATCTGTCCTGTCACGAATACCCAGCCATCCACCTCGACGGCATGGCTGAACGGCGCCACCGGGTCCGGGGCCCCGGTGATGATGTGAAAAATCGGCGCCATGTCGGTACCCCTTCGTATCGAGATGGTGATCTGCTCGTCCGCGACGTCAGATCGGAAGCTGTGTCGTCGACAGCACCTGCTTGAGCACCATGAAGGACCGGATCTGGCGCACTCCAGGAAGATGCAGCAGTTGCGTCGCATGGAGTTGGTTGAAGCTGTCGTTGTCGCGCGTGCGCACGAGCATGAAGTAGTCGAACTCGCCGGTGACGACGTGGCATTCCATGCATCCCGAGACCTTGGCGGCCGCCTTCTCGAAGAGCGCGAATGAATCCGGCGTCGATCGATCGAGCACGACACCGATCAGCACGAGCATGCCAGCGTCGAGTGCCGCGGGGTGCAGCAGCGCGACGATGCCCGAGATCAAGCCCAACTGCTTGAGGCGCTCGACGCGTCGCAAGCAGGCCGGCGCGCTCAGATTCACCTTGGCAGCCAAGGCGACGTTGGTCGTCGACGCGTCACGTTGCAGGGACCGCAGGATCGCCTTGTCGGTGCGATCGATCTCGTGCGCGAGCGAACCTGATTTAACAGTTGTCTTCCGGAGTTTTGTTGCGCTCATCTCGATATTCTAGAAATAAAAGATCTCAACTTTCGGCCATTTTCTTAACGAAGATCTGAAAATTGTCCGCCGTTCGCAACCCTATAAAACACAAGATTCCATAACATTCCTCACAGCCCCAACCCTCGCGAGCCACCCCATGAACCTGAAGAAATTCCCGCGCCATCCGCTGACCTTCGGTCCAAGCCCCATCCGCCCCTTGAAGCGGCTGAGCGCGCACCTGGGCAGCAAGGTCGACCTCTATGTCAAGCACGAGGACTGCAACAGCGCCCTGGCCTTCGGTGGCAACAAGACGCGCAAGCTGGAGTACCTCATCCCCGAGGCCATCGCACAAGGCTGCGACACGCTTGTTTCGATCGGCGGCATTCAGTCGAATCAGACGCGTCAGGTCGCCGCCGTGGCTGCCCACCTCGGCATGAAGTGCGTGCTGGTCCAGGAGAACTGGGTCAACTACGCCGACGCGGTGTACGACCGCGTGGGCAACATCGAGATGTCGCGCATCATGGGTGCGGACGTTCGCCTCGACGCGGCCGGTTTCGACATCGGCATCCGCCCGAGCTGGGAGCAGGCGATGGCCGACGTGCGCAACGCTGGCGGCAAGCCGTTCCCGATTCCGGCGGGCTGCTCCGAGCACCCGCTCGGCGGCCTGGGCTTCGTCGGCTTTGCCGAAGAGGTGCGTGCCCAGGAGGCCGAACTCGGCTTCAAGTTCGACTACATCGTCGTGTGCTCGGTGACCGGCAGCACGCAGGCCGGTATGGTGGTCGGCTTTGCCGCCGACGGCCGCGCACAACGCGTGATCGGCATCGACGCGTCCGCCAAGCCCGAGAAGACCCACGCACAGATCCTGCGCATCGCGCGCCACACCGCCGAGATCGTTGAACTGGGCCAGACGATCAGCGAGAAAGACGTGGTGCTGGATTCGCGCTACGGCGGCCCCGAGTACGGCCTGCCGAGCGAAGGCACGCTGGAAGCAATCCGCCTGTGCGCCCGCCAGGAAGGCGTGCTCACCGACCCGGTGTACGAGGGCAAGTCCATGCACGGCATGATCGACATGGTGCGCAACGGCGAGTTCCCCGCGGGCTCGAAGGTGTTGTACGCGCACCTGGGCGGCGTGCCGGCACTGAACGCCTACAGCTTCCTCTTCCGAAACGGCTGATCGCTGGCATCATCGGCGATGGCTCACCCCGACCCCTTCGACGCGGGCAGATCGCCCGATGCCCCCGACCCCGAAGAGTTGCGCGAATGGTGCGACGCGCTCGACGGCCTGCTCGACGCGTGGGGCCCACAGGCGGGTCGCGATCGCGCCGTGGCGCTGCTCGACGCGCTGCTCGCCCACGCACGCCATCGCAAGCTGGTCTGGCGTCCCGAGCCCATCACACCGTACCTGAACACGGTGGGTGTCGAAGCGCAGCCGCCTTACCCCGGCGACCTCGACATCGAGCGGCGCCTCTCCGCCATCCTCCGCTGGAATGCACTGGCGATGGTGATCCGCGCCAATGCGGCGCACGGTGAGCTGGGCGGCCACATCGCGAGCTATGCATCGGCAGCAGACCTGTTCGAGGTCGGCTTTCAGCACTTCTTTCATGCGCGCACGCCGGAACACGGCGGTGACCTGGTGTACTTTCAGCCGCACTCGGCGCCTGGCGTTTACGCACGGGCCTATCTCGAAGGAAGGTTGCCCGAGAGCGCACTGCAGCACTACCGACAGGAACTCGTGGCCGAGGGCCAGGGCGTCCAAGGACTGACCTCTTACCCGCATCCGTACCTGATGCCGGACTTCTGGCAGTTCCCGACCGGTTCGATGGGCATCGGGCCGATCAACGCCATCTACCAGGCGCGCTTCATGCGCTACCTCGCGCACCGCGAGCTGCTCGACACGTCGGGCCGCAAGGTCTGGGGATTCTTCGGTGACGGCGAGATGGACGAGCCCGAATCGATCGCAGCGCTGACCCTGGCGGCGCGCGAGAAGCTCGACAACTGCGTCTTCGTCATCAACTGCAACCTGCAGCGCCTGGACGGGCCGGTGCGCGGCAACGGTCGCATCGTCGACGAGCTCGAGTCGCTGTTCGCCGGCGCGGGCTGGAACGTCGTGAAGTGCCTGTGGGGCTCCGAGTGGGACGCGCTGCTGGCGCGCGACCACGGGCACGCGATCGCGCAGGCCTTCGCGCAGACCGTCGATGGCGAGTTCCAGACCCTGAGCGCGAACGACGGCGCCTTCAACCGCCGCACGTTCTTCAGCAAGACCCCCGCACTGAAGGCGCTGGTGGCCCATCTGAACGACGAAGACATCGATCGCCTGCGGCGCGGTGGCCACGACCCGGTGAAGATCCACGCGGCATTCGCCGCCGCGGCGCGGCATCGCGGTCAGCCGACCGTGGTGCTGGCCAAGACCATGAAAGGTTACGGCATGGGCACGGGCGGCCAGGGGCGCATGACGACGCATCAGCAGAAGAAGCTGGACCGCGACGATCTGATGGCCTTCCGCGAGCGGTTTCAGCTGCCACTGAGCGACGAGCAGGTCGCGCGGGCCGAGTTCTTCAAGCCGGCCGCCGACAGCCCGGAGATGCGCTACCTCTTGGCGCGGCGCGAGGCCCTCGGCGGCTGCCTGCCGCATCGAGTGCGGACGGCGCCGAACGTCGCGATGCCCTCACTCGAGGGCACGGCGGGCTTTGCCTTGCATGCCGACGGCAAGCCCATGAGCACGACGATGGCCTTCGTGCGGCAGCTCGGCGCGATGCTGAAAGACCCCGTGCTCGGCCCGCGCGTCGTGCCCATCGTCGCCGACGAGGCCCGCACCTTCGGCATGGCCAACCTGTTCCGGCAGGTCGGCATCTACGCGCCGTTCGGCCAGCTCTATCAGCCCGAAGACGCAGAGTCGATGCTGTTCTACAAGGAGGAAGTCTCCGGGCAGATCCTCGAGGAAGGCATCAGCGAAGCCGGTGCGCTGTCGTCCTGGACTGCCGCGGCCACGAGCTATTCGACGCACGGGCTGGCGATGCTTCCGTTCTTCATCTACTACAGCATGTTCGGGTTTCAGCGCGTCGGCGACCTGATCTGGGCGGCCGCCGATCAACGTGCCCGCGGCTTCCTGATCGGCGCGACGTCGGGCCGGACCACGCTCGGTGGCGAGGGTCTGCAGCATCAGGACGGCAGCAGCCACCTGATGGCGTCGACGGTTCCCAACTGTCGCGCCTACGACCCGGCCTTTGCCGGCGAGCTCGCCGTGATCATCGACTATGGCGCGCGCCAGATGCTCGAGGCCCAGGTGGACGAGTTCTACTACGTCACGGTGACCAACGAGAACGTAGCGAACCCCAGCCTGCCCGCCGACGCGCACGACGGCGTGCTGCGCGGCCTGTACCTGTTGCGTAAGGGTTCTGACCTCGCGGAGCGCGTTCAACTGTTCGGCAGCGGCGCGATCATGGGCGAGGTGCTGAAGGCCGCCGAGACGCTCGAACGCGAGCACGGCATCGCGGCAGACGTGTGGAGCGTGACGAGCTACATCGAGCTGGCACGCGAAGGCATCCAGCAGGAGCGCCTGTGGCGCAGCGGCACGCACGCCACGGTGGACAGCTGGTTCGCTCGAACGATGGCATCGAGCGTCGGCCCGATCATCGCGGCGACCGACTACGTTCGCGCCTTGCCCGAGATGGTGCGGGCGTTCGTGCCCGAGGGTCGGCGCTACGTGACGCTGGGCACGGACGGTTTCGGGCGCAGCGATTCGCGGGCCGCCCTGCGCGCGCACTTCGAGGTCGACGCGCGCGCGATCGTGCAGGCCAGCCTGCGGGCCACGACCGAGGCGCCGCGCCAGGAAGATGGCGCGGACCGGCGCCGCCTCGATGGGCTCATCGCGCTCGCTTCGATCTAGGCGCGCGCCTTCATGACGCCGGGCCCTTCCTCGGCCAGGTCCCAGAACATGCCGGCCATGATGTGCAGCGACTCGCGCGTGAGGTCGGCCAGGATGTGCTCGTTCGGCGCGTGCTGCGAACAGGCCGCGTACGAGTGCGGAACCCACAGCGTCGGCAGGCCCAGCGTCTCGGAGAACACGTCGTTCGGCAGCGACCCGCCCAGGTTGGGCAACAGCGCGGGCCGCTTGCCGGTGCTGCGCTCCATCGAGGCCAGGCCCCAGCGCACCCATGCGTCGTCGGGGTCGAGCCGGGTCGCGGGCATGTGCACGTCGGTCGACCGCAGCTCGACGTCGTCGAAACCGTGCGCATCGAGGTGCGCGCGGATGTGGGTGAGGAAGTTCGCCACGTCGCTGCCGACGACGTAGCGCATGTGACAGTGCGCGCGCGCCTCGGCCGGAATGGCGTGCACCGGCATGGCCGGGTTGCCGGTCGTGAAGGCCAACACCTCGAGGCTGTTCCAGCCGATCACACGCTCGGCCGGGCTCAGGCCGGGCTCGCCCCAATCGAGGTCGATCTCGGGGTCGCCGGGGCCGCCGCCGACCTCGATGTCTTTCAACGCACTGCGCACGCTTACGGGCAGCTCGGTGGGCAGCAGGCCGGGCACGAGGATGCGGCCATGTGCGTCGATCAGGCTTGCGATGGCGTGCGCGAGCCGGATGCCGGGGTTGCGCAACAGCCCGCCCCAGTTGCCGGAGTGGTGGCCGCCGTCGCGCAGCTTCAGATGCAGGTCGAAATTGAACACGCCGCGCGAACCGAGGAACATCGTCGCGCGCGAAGCCGCGACGCGCGGACCGTCGGAGGCGATGAAAAGATCGGCCGCGAGCAGCTCGCGGTGCTGCGCGCAGACCTCGTTCAGCCCGGGCGAGCCGGCCTCTTCACCCATCTCGAGAATGATCTTGACGTTGTAGCCGAGCTGGCCCGCGCGCACCGCGAGCACCTGCTCGAGCGCGACCAGGTTGATCGTGTGCTGGCCCTTGTTGTCGGCCGTGCCGCGGCCGTACCAGCGATTGCCGTCGACGACGATCTCCCACGGGCTCAGGCCCTCGCGCCACTGCGCGTCGTAGCCGCGCACCACGTCGCCGTGGCCATAGGTCAGCAGCGTGAACGCGGCGCCGGGCTCGATGCGCTCGGCCAGCAGAAACGGGCAGCGCGGCGTGACTGGGTTTTCGACGATGCGGCAGCTGAAGCCCAGGCGCTCGAGGTGTGGCGCGATCTCGTCGCTCAGGTAGGCGTGCAGCGCGGGGCCGCTGGCGGCGTCCTGGCTTTCGGTGTGCATCGCGACGCGGCGCGCCAGCACCTGCTGGAAGCGCCCGTCGTCGAAGCAGGCGAGGGTTTGAGTGATGGCTTGTTGACGACTCATGCGGCGATTCCTTCGGGTGGGTTGATCTCGGGGATGCCGAGACCGGGTTCGGGCGTCAGCGCCGAGGCCAGCAGCGCGCGGGTGTAGGGGTGTTCGGGCCGCGCGAAGACCTGTTCGCGCGTGCCCAGTTCGACGATGGCGCCGCGGTGCATCACGGCCACGCGGTCGACCAGGTGCTCGACCACGCCGAGGTCGTGGCTGATGAAGAAGTAGGTCAGGCCGAACTCGGCCTTCAGGTCCATCAGCAGATTCAGGATCTGCGCCTGCACCGAGACATCGAGCGCCGAGGTCGGCTCGTCGCAGACCAGGATGTCGGGCCGCAACACCAGCGCGCGTGCGATCGCGACGCGCTGGCGCTGCCCGCCCGAGAGCTGGTTCGGGTACTGCTGGTGCGTGCGCTCGGGCATGCCGACGAGGTCGAGCGTCTCGCGCACCGCGCGCTGCTGCTCGGCACGCGAACCGACCTCGTGGATGCGCAGTGGCACGCCGACGATGTCGGCCACGGTGCGGCGCGGGTTCAGCGACGAGTACGGGTCCTGGAAGATCGGCTGGATCTGGCGCGCATGGGCGCGGCGCTGGCGCGGGTCAATCTCTTGGCCGTGCAGCAGCACCTTGCCCGAGCTCGGCGCGAGCAGGCCCAGCAGCATCTTGGCCAGCGTGCTCTTGCCGCAGCCGGACTCGCCGACCAGCCCCAGCGTCTCGCCTTTCGCGACGCGCAGCGACACGTTGTCGACCGCCTTGATCTCGCCGGGCGCACGGAAGATCCCGCGCTTCAGGGTGAAGCTGCGACTGAGTTCGCACAGTTCGAGCGCAAAAGTCATGACAGCGTTTCCCCCGCACTTTGTGCGACCCACGGCGGGTGAAATGATGCCGTAGGGTTGAACGGCTGCTTGCGGCCCATTGCTGCCGCTGGCCGTTCGCTGTGCGTGCGGTGATCTGAGCGGCAATGGCGCGTGCGGGCAGGCCCCCGCGCTTCGCTGAAGCGGTCTCCTCTTCGCTCCGACCTGCCGACGAATGACCGCATCGGTCGGCCAGCCGCCACAGGCCTCATGCCGCGGCCCCCGAGAACATGTGAGACGGCCGCGCCCCCACGCAGCGCACCGCGTGCTGCGCGTCGAGCTGGACCTGCGGCGGCGTCTGCGTGCAGGCCTCGCGCACCTCGGGGCAGCGGTTCGCGAATGCGCAGCCTGACACCGTGCCGATCAGGCTGGGCACGACGCCGGGAATGGCCTGCAGGCGGCTCCCCGGCAGGGTCTTGCCGCGCACCGGGATGCAGCTCAGCAGCCCGCGCGTGTACGGGTGCGACGGGCGCGCGAACAGCTCGGCGACCGGGGCGGTCTCGACGATCTCGCCGGCATACATCACCGCGACGCGGTCGGCGATGCGTGCGACCACGCCGAGGTCGTGCGTGATGAAGACGACGGCGGTGCCGAACTCGCGCTGCAGCTCGCGGATCAACCGCAGGATTTGCGCCTGGATGGTCACGTCGAGGGCCGTGGTCGGCTCGTCGGCGATGATCAGGTCGGGTCCGCACATCAGCGCCATCGCGATCATCACGCGCTGGCGCAGGCCGCCCGAGAGCTGGTGCGGGTACTGGCGCAACCGGTCCGCGGCCTGCGGCACGCCGGCGCGTTCGAGCAGGTAGACGGCGCGCTCGCGCGCCTGCGCCGCGCTGACCTTGCGGTGCGCCCGCAAGGCCTCGCACAGCTGATCGCCCAGCGTGTACGACGGGTTCAGCGAGGTCATCGGCTCCTGGAAGATCATCGCCATGCGCGCGCCGCGCAGCGCGTTCATCTCGCGCTCGGGCAGTCCCTGCAGGTCGACGCCGTCGAAGCGGATGTGGTCGGCGCGGCGGTGCGCCTTGCGCGGCAGCAGGCCCATCAGCGCGAGCGAGGTCATCGACTTGCCGCAGCCCGATTCGCCGACCAGGCACAGCATCTCGCCGCGCCGCACCTGGAAGTCGATGCCGCGCACCGCCTGCAGCAGGCCGCGCTCGGTGGGCAGGTCGACGCGAAGGTTCTTCACGTCGAGCAGCAATGAGTCGTCGGGCTTGTTCATGGCGGTGCCTTCAGTTGCGACCATCTGGCGCGGTCACGTCGCGCAGGCCGTCGCCGACCAGGTTGATGCCCAACACCAGCACGGCCAGCACGACGCCGGGGATCACGATGACCCAGGGTTGGAAGAACATGTAGGCCTTGCCCTCGGCGACCATCAGCCCCCACGACGGCGTCGGCGGCTGCACACCCAGGCCCAGGAACGACAGCGTGGCTTCGAGCAGGATCGCGTGCGCCATCTCGAGCGTCGCGACCACAGTGAGCGCGCTCATCAGGTTGGGCAGCAGCTCGCGCAGCAGGATGTAGGGCGTGGACGCGCCCAGCGCCTTGGCTGCCGAAATGAACTCGGCGTCACGCAGCTGCTGCGTGGCCGAGCGCGTGACGATCGCGAAGCGGTCCCACAGCAACAATCCGAGCAGCACGATCACGACCTGCAGCGAGCCACCGACCAGCGCGGCCGTCGCCAGCGCCACCAGCACCACCGGCAGCGCCAGGCGCGTCGTGATGACGTAGCTGACGACCGCGTCGACACGGCCGCCGTAGTAGCCGGCGAGCACGCCCATCGTGGTGCCGATCAGTCCCGAGATCAGCGCCGTTGCCAAGCCGATGAAGAGCGACACGCGGGCGCCGTAGAGCAGGCGGCTGAGGTAGTCGCGGCCGAGCTTGTCGGTGCCCAGCAGGTGTTCCCAGCTGCCCTTGCCGTACCAGGCCGGTGGGATCAGGCGTTGCGACACGTCTTGCGCATACGGGTCGTGCGCGCTGAGCCAGGGCGCGAACAACGCGGCCAGCGCGATCAGGGCGAGGATGACGCTGCCGATCAGCAGGCCGCGGTGGCCCAGGCTGCGCCGCAGACCGCGGCGCCACGCGGGGACGGGTGGCAGCGGCAAGGGTGCGGACAGAATGGTCGTGGTAGTCATGGTGCGGCTCCCTAGCGCGTGCGCATGCGCGGGTCGAGCGCCGCGTTGAGCACGTCGGCGACGAAGGTCAGGCCGATGTAGAACACCGCGATGATCAGCACGACGGCCTGCACGACGGGGTAGTCGTTGCGCGAGATCGAGTCCCACGCGAGCTGGCCCAGGCCCTGCAGCGAGTAGACCGACTCGATCACGACCGAGCCGCCCAGCATGAAGCCGAGTTCGACGGCGGCCAGCGCCATCACCGGGATGATCGCGTTGCGCAGCGCGTGCTTGAACACGACGCGCGCCGGGCTCAGGCCCTTGGCGCGCGCGGTGCGGATGTAGTCGGAGCCCAACACATCGAGCATGCCGGCTCGCGTCAGCCGCATCAGCGACGGCATCGCGTAGTAGCCCAGCGCGACCGCGGGCAACACGAAGTGCTGCCAGCTCGTGTTGCCTGCCACCGGCAGCCACTTGAGCCCGACCGCGAACACCAGGATCAGGCTCAGCGCGAACCAGAAGTTGGGCATGGCCTGGCCCACCACCGCGACCAGCAGCGACAGGCGATCAACCCAGCTGTCGCGGTAGATCGCTGCGAGCACGCCCAGCGGAATGGCCACGACCACCGCCAGCAACAGCGCGACTGCGCCGAGCTTGAGCGTGACCGGCAGGCGCTCGCCGACGAGTTCCATTACGGTGTTCTGGAAGTAGAACGAACGGCCGAAGTCGAGCCGCACGGCCGCGCCCAGCCAGTCGACGAACTGCAGCGTGATCGGGCGGTCGAGCCCGTACTGCACGCGCACCTTCTCGACATCGGCCGCGGTCGATTCGGGCCCGGCGATCGCGGTCGCCAGGTCGCCCGACAGGTGCAGCAGCATGAAGCTGACGACGGCGACCGTCAGCATCACGCTGAAGGCCACGAGCAGGCGGCGAGCGACGTAGGTCAGCATGGCGCGGGTCGGTGTGCGGCGGTCCGGGGCTTACTTCCAGCTTGCCTGGAAGAAGCGCGGCAACTCGTCGGGCTGGGCCTCGAACTTCAGCTCGGACGTGAATGCGTAGTTGGTCGAGTAGGTGAACAGCGGCGCCCACATCGCCTGCGTCGAGATGCGCTGCAAGGCCTGCGCGTACTTGGTCTTGCGCTCGGCCTTGTCGACGGTGGCGTCAGCGGTCTGCAGCAGCGCGATGACCTGCGGGTCTTTGGCGGTGTCGTCGGGCCCGCCCTTGAAGAAGTTGCCGGCGAAGGCCGACGCGTCGTTGACGCCGAACGAGCCCCAGGCCTGGAACGACAACGGTGCGCGGCCGGAGCGCACCTCGGTGCGCAGCGCCGGGTACTGCACGAAATGCAGGCGTGCGCGGATCCCGACCTTGCGCAGGTCGCCGATGATGGCCTCGGCATAGTCGCGCTCGCGATACGCCCACAGGTCGGTGTCGAAGCCGTTCGCGTAGCCGGCTTGGGCGAGCAGCGCCTTGGCCTTGGCGGGGTTGTAGTCGTAGGTCACGACCTTGGCGGTGTCGCAGGCGAACTGGGTGCGAAAGCACGGCGCATACACCGGCTGGCTGCCACCACGCACCAGGCTGTCGGCCAGGGCCTTGCGGTTGATCGCGTGGTTGACGGCCTGGCGCACGCGCGCGTCCTTGAACGGCAGCGATTCCGGCGTCGTGCCGTTGTTGTTGATCGAGACGAAGCCCACGCGCATGGTCTCGCCACTGAGCACGCTCATGTTGGGCGAGGCCTTCAGCGCATCGGCCTGGTCGGCGGGCACGCGCCAGATCCAGTCGACGGCGCCGGTCATCAGCTGCGCCGAGCGCGCTTCGGGGTCGCGCACCACCGCGAACTTGACGGTGCCGATGCGCGGCTGGCCCAACGGGCTGTCTTTGTAGTAAGCGGGGTTCTTCACCATCGTCACGCCCTGACCCGGCACGACCGCGGTGATCTTGTACGGGCCGGTGCCGACGGGCGCCTTGCTGAAGCCTTCGACGCCGACCTTCTTGAAGTAGGCCGCCGGGTAGATCGGCGTCGGGCCGGCCAGGTATTCGAGCGCCGCGGGGAAGGGCGTCTTCAGGTTGATGCGCACCTGGTAGTCACCGAGCTTCTCGGCGTTCTTGATCCAGTCGGTGTTCTGGCGCGTCGCGATCTTCGCGTCGGCCGCGGTGACCACGTTGAAGGTGTAGACCACGTCGTCGGCGCTGAACTTGTCGCCGTTGTGAAAGGTCACGCCCTGGCGCAGCGTGAGCAGCAGCGCGGTCGGCGATTCCCACTTCCAGGCGGTCGCGAGCTGGGGCTTGTACTCGCCGGTCTTCAGGTCGCGGTAGAGCAGCGTGTCCCAGGCCATGTTGGCCAGGATCACGCCTTCTCGCATGTTGTTGTGGTACGGGCTGACGTTCTCGACCTCGTTGTCCGAGGCATAGACCAGCGTGTCGTTGGCCTTGCCGGCGTGTGCAGCGGCGCCAAAGACCGTCAGGGCCAGTGCCAGGGCAGGCCGGCGCAGCGCTGCGGGGAACAAGTGTGTCATCGAGAAACTCCTTCGTGGTGTCGATGCTGAAAACTTTCGCAGTTTGCGCAATAACACGGCCACGCGAGCGTTTCACAACATAGAGAATATCGACGTGTCCGTTGCCGAACGGGCAACGCTGGAGATCCGATGAAAACGCCCCCGCACGTCGCCCGTCAGTTGCAGGACACCGCGCTGCGCTACTTTCTGGAAGTGGTCCGCTGCGGCTCGATCCGCGAGGCCTCGCAACGCCTGAACGTGGCGGGCTCGGCCGTCAGCCGCGCGATCGCGCAGCTCGAGGACCTGCTCGGCACCCCGCTATTCGACCGCCATTCGCGCGGCATGCTGCCGAGCGCAGCCGGCGAGGTGCTCGCCGTGCATGCGCTGAAGTCCGCCCACGACTCGGAGCGCGTGGTGCACGACATCCAGGCCTTGCAGGGCATGCGGCGTGGGCGGGTGCGGCTGGCCTGCTCCGAAGGCTTCGCGATGGAATTCGTGCCGCGGCTGACCATTGACTTCGTGAAGCAGCACCCGGGCATCCAGTTCCACCTCGGCGTGCACCCGCCGGCCGAGTGCACGCGCCGCATCCTTCACGGCGATGCCGACATCGGCGTCACGATGAGCCGCACGCCCGAGAACGGCATCCAGATCGAGCACACCCAGCCCTCGCCCATCCTGGCGGTGATGCGCCCCGACCACCCGCTGACGCGCTTCAAGCAGATCAGCCTGTCGCAGTTGCTGGCCTATCCCGTCGCCCTGCCCGTGCCGGACACGACCGTGCGCCAGCTCTTCGACATCGCCTGCAGCCGCCAGCGCCTGAGCTTCGAGCCGGTGCTGACCAGCAACTACATCGGCAGCCTGTTCGGCTTTCTGCGCCACCAGCACGACGGCGTGACGATCGCCGGCGAGATCTCGATCCGCTACCAGGTCGAACGCGGCGAGGTCGCCGGCATCGGGCTGCGCGACCGCGGGCTGGACCTGCGCAACATCGAGGTGCAGACGCTGACGGGTCGCACGCTCTCGCACGCCGCGCAGGCCTTCCTCGAGTACCTGACGGAACAGCTCGCCGGGCCGGCGAGCTGACGCGATCTGTCGCGAGCGTTTGGCGATTGGATCTGCCAAACGAAACGCCCGCCTTGGCCGCCGGCCTCGCAACGGCATGGCGAGGCAAGCCTTTGGGTTGCTGGCGACATGCAATGCGCTGAGCCTGCGCCAAGCGATCCACCACACCTTCGCCCCAGACGGCGGCCGCCAGCTTAGCGCTAACCTGAAGTTCCGCTCCCTTTGTAGTCACGCGGACGAACCTAACTCTGCGTGAGTTTTAATGATTTTCCCGCCTAAGGCCTCTTTTTTTGATTACTTTTGTAGTCACTAAAAATATTGATATTCGGCGGCTGTCGTCTATGCTGTCCCATATGCCAACGCGTACCGGTACCGCCCACGTCGTCACCACGACCCGCACGTACAAGGATCAGGTCTATCGCACCCACCTGCTGCGTCGCAGCTACCGCGAAGACGGCAAGGTCAAGAACGAGACCCTGGGCAACCTCTCGCATTTGCCCGAGCCCCTCATCGACATCGTTCGCCGCGCGCTGCAGGGCGAGACCTTCGTGCCTCTGGCTCAGGCGTTCGAGGTGCTGCGCTCGCCCGCGCACGGTCCCGTGCAGGCCGTTGCAGCAGCCATGCGGCGCCTGGAGTTCGCCTCGCTTGTCGGCTCCAAGCCCTGCCGCGAGCGCGACCTCGTGTTGGCCATGGTGGCCTCACGCATCCTCGCCCCACACACCAAGCTTGCGACCACGCGCTGGTGGCACACCACGACGCTGGCCGAAGACTTCGGCGTGGTCGATGCGGACGAGGACGATCTGTACGCCGCCATGGACTGGCTGCTCGCGTGCCAGGACCGGGTCCAGAAGAAGCTCGCTGCGCGCCACCTGAGCGCGGGCAGTTTGGTGCTCTACGACTTGTCCTCGAGCTACTTCGAGGGCACCACCTGCCCGCTGGCCAAGCTCGGCTACAGCCGCGACCGCCGCCACGGCACGCTGCAGGTCAACTACGGCTTGCTCACCGATGCACGAGGTTGCCCGGTGGCCGTCTCGGTGCACGAGGGCAACACCGCCGATAGCGCGACCTTCATGCCCGCCGTGCAGCGCGTGCACCAGGACTTCGGCATCGAGCAGTTGGTCATGGTCGGGGACCGCGGCATGATCTCCAGCAAGGCCATCGAGGAGATGCGCGAGACCGAGGGCATGGGCTGGATCACCGCACTCAAGAGTGCTTCGATCCGCTCGTTGATCGAGCAAGGGCAACTGCAGCTCGGGCTGTTCGATGAGCGCAATCTGCTCGAGCTGAATTCGCCGGACTATCCGGGCGAGCGGCTGGTGGCGTGCCGCAATCCGCAGCTCGCGAAGCTGCGCGCACACACGCGCGAAGCGCTGCTGGCGGCCACCGAGCGCAACCTCGAGACGATCAAGGCACGAGTGGACGCCGCCAAGCTCGCCGGCGCCGACAAGATCGGCTTGCGGGTGGGCAAGGTCGTCAACCAATACAAGGTCGCCAAGCACTTCGAGATCGCCATCGGTGACGCGGCGTTCACCTTCGGGCGCAATCACGACAGCATCGCCGCCGAAGCGGCGCTGGACGGCATCTACATCATTCGCACTTCAGTGAGCGCCGCGCAGATGGATTCGGCCGACTGTGTGCGCCACTACAAGTCGCTGGCCAACGTCGAGCGTGCCTTGCGCTCGCTCAAGACCATCGATCTGAAGGTGCGCCCCATCCATCACCGCACCGCCGATCGCGTGCGTGCGCACATCTTCCTGTGCATGCTCGCCTACTACGTCGAGTGGCACATGCGCGAGGCTTGGCGCGAACTCATGTTCGCCGACACCGACCAGCGGGCCAAGGCCACGCGCGATCCGGTAGCACCGGCCAAACGCTCCAAGACCGCACTGGTCAAGGCGGCGCGCCACACGCTCGATGACGGCACCCCGGCGCACAGCTTCGCCACATTGCTCCACGAACTCGGGACCATCGTGCGCAGCACATGCCGCACGCCTCACGCCGCGCCCGACGCGCCGACCTTCGACATCCTCACCACGCCCAACGCAACGCAAAAGCGCGCCCTCGAACTGCTCCAGCAGATCCATTTGTAGACAGAACACGGAACCCGGCTTTGCAGCCAAGTGCCTGTTCTGCAAGGGAAACTCGCTCGCCGACTACTGGAACTTCAGGCTAACCACTTCAGCTCGATGAATTTGCCTTCAAATCCGTCGCTGAGCGGAGTGG
>JBDTTU010000062.1:0-24870 GCA_039930465.1 Burkholderiales bacterium | reverse complement strand
GCCAGCGTGCGCAGTTCGGTCTTCTGCGCGAAGCCGATCTTGTCGGCGTCCATCAGTTCGGTGCGCCCTTCGTAGACGACACCGGCGAGGTCGGTGACCCAGATGTTCTCGCGCGGCAGGCCGAGCTTCACGAGCAGCCCGAGGCAGGCCAGAGCCGCGGCGCCCGCACCCGAGGTCACGAGCTTCACTTCTTTGATGTTTTTGCCACCGACCTTCAGGCCGTTGAGAAAGGCCGCGCCGACCACGATCGCGGTGCCGTGCTGGTCGTCGTGGAAGACCGGTATCTTCATACGCGCGCGCAGCGCCCGTTCGACGTAGAAACAATCCGGGGCCTTGATGTCTTCGAGGTTGATGCCGCCGAAGGTCGGCTCCAGTGCGGCGATCACGTCGATCAGCTTGTCGAGATTCTTCTCGTCGATCTCGATGTCGAACACGTCGATGCCGGCGAACTTCTTGAACAGCACGGCCTTGCCTTCCATCACCGGCTTGGAAGCCAGCGGGCCGATGTCGCCCAGGCCGAGCACGGCCGTGCCATTGGTGATCACGGCCACCAGGTTGCCGCGCGAGGTGTACTTGAACGCGTTGGCCGGGTCGGCCACGATCTCTTCGCAGGCCGAGGCCACGCCGGGCGAGTACGCCAGCGCCAGGTCGCGCTGGTTGACCATCTGCTTGGTCGCGTGGATCGCCACCTTGCCGGGCGTCGGAAACTCGTGGTATTCGAGCGCCGCGCGGCGCAACTCGGCGGCCTTCTGATCGGAGTTGTTCATGGTGGGTTGTCTCGTTCGTTGTGAGGGCGGTGCGCCTTTGAGCACTGCGCCGGGCATTCGAGCCGGCATTGTAGGAGCGGCTCGTGAAGTTTCGGCGCGCAGTCTGGGGCCCGGTCGGCTGTGGCGCCATGCGCGAAACCGCGTAGCGACAACACGCTGCCATCCGCAATACTGAGCGATGCAAACTGGCCCTCGCCCCGCATGACCGATCAGACGCCTTCTCTCCTCCGCGTGCCCCGTGCCTGGCCAGCGCGCCGCCTTGCGCTCTGGGGCGCCCTGGTCGCGTTGCTGTTGGTCGCGCAGTCGTTGTTGGTCTGGCTGACGATCGGCTACGAGCGCAACCGGGCACAGGAAAAGGTGGAGCAGGCCGCCGCGGCCGCCGCGGCCGACGTGCGCCAGGCGCTCGCCCGCCACCAACAAGGCCTGCAGGCTTTGCTGTGGAACGAGCCTACTCCCGCCGCCTGGCACGCCGAAGCCAGCACGCTCTTGCGTGCCCGCCGCGAGTTGCTGCGCATCGAGCGCCGCGACCCGCAGATGCACATCACCGACGCGGCCGACTCACCCTTGCAGGTGCCGCTTTTCGCGCACTTCCGGCGCGCCGATCTCGACTTCGACCTGCAGGTCGCCTGCACCGCAGCGCAGCGCTTCGCCACGCCGCAGTTTTCGCGCAGCTATTTCGTGCCGCGCGCCGATGGCATTGGCGCCGAGGTGATCGACTTGTGCATTCCGCTGTTGAACTCGGGCCGGCCTGACGGCTTCGTCTCGGCCACGATCGCGTTGGCACAGCTGCTCGACGAAGCGGTTGCGACCGACATCACCCGCGGCCACGAACTCTCCTTCGTCGAGGCCGACGGCACCCGCGTGGCACGCGCCGGCCGGCAGCGTGGTGCGGGCGCGTACGTGGCCGAGCGGATCGTCGACCTGCCGGGCCAGCCGCTGCAACTGCGGCTCGACAGCCACAGCGGCGGCCCGCAGCTCATTCCCAACCTAGCGGTCGCACTCGTGCTCGGCCTCTCGCTGGCACTCGCTGCCGTGGTAGTTCTGCTGGCGCGCGACGTGCGCTTGCGCGCTGGTGCCGAAGGCGCATTGGCCGAAGCGCTGGCCTTTCGCAAGGCGATGGAAGACTCGCTCGCCACCGGCCTGCGCGCGCGCGACCTGAGCGGGCGCATCACCTACGTCAACCCGGCGTTCTGCCAGATGGTGGGCTTCACGGCGGCCGAATTGCAGAGCAGCGAATCACCGCCGTACTGGCCACCCGAGCTGGCCGCGGCATACGCCAGCCGGCAGAAGTTGCGCCTGGGCCGCAAGGCCGAAGAGCAGACGCCGCAGGAATCGCGCGAGGGCTTCGAGACCACCTTCGTCAAGCGCAATGGCGAGCGCATCTCGGTGCTGATCTTCGAGGCGCCGCTCGTCGACGGCAGCGGCCGCCACACCGGCTGGATGAGTGCCGCGCTCGACGTCAGCGCGCAGCGCCGTGTTGAAGAACTCGCGCGCCAGCAGCAAGAGCGCTTGCAGGCCACGGCGCGGCTGGCCACGGTGGGTGAGATGGCCTCGTTGCTCAGCCACGAACTCAACCAGCCGCTCGCCGCCATCGCCAGCTACGCGGCCGGCTCGATGAACCTGCTCGATGCTGACCGCGAAGGCGGGGCCACCGATCCCGAGACCCTGCCGTTGCTGCGCCAGGCCGCGCAGCGCATCGCCGAGCAGGCCGAACGCGCCGGGCGGGTGATCAAGAGCGTGCACGACTTCGTGCGCCGCCGCGAGCAGCCGCGCGAAGCCTGGCGTGTCGACGTGCTGATCGACGCGGTGTTGCCACTGGCCCGCCTGCAGGCGCGCAAGAGCGGCACGCGCATCGAGGTCGACCTGCCGGCCCAGCCGCTGCGCGTGGTGTGCGATCGCACGATGATCGAGCAGGTGCTGCTCAACCTCACGCGCAACGGCATTCAAGCAATGGAAGAAGGCACGGCGCTGGCCGAGCGCGTGCTCGGCCTTCGGGTGCGCCAGCGCCAGGCGCGCTGGGTCGAATTCAGTGTGGTCGACCACGGCCCGGGCATCGCCGCCGACGTGGCGCGGCGTTTGTTCACGCCGTTCTTCACGACCCGCAGCGAAGGCATGGGGCTGGGCCTGAGCCTGTGCCGCACCGTGATCGAGCAGCACGGCGGTGTGCTCGATTTCCAGAATCTCGAATCGGCCGAGTCGGCGCGTGGGGTGGGCACGGAATTCAGGTTCACACTGCCTGCCGAACGTGCTGAGCCGACTCGGCGCTCACTGCCGGAAACCACCGAGACCACACCATGATCCCGCCCCCTGCTCCCAGCCTCGGCCGGCCGATGGTCTACCTCGTTGACGACGAAGAAGTGGTGCGCGACGCGCTCGCCTGGCTGTTGCGCTCGCGCCGGCTCTTGTCGGAATCCTTTGGCAGCGCCGAAGCCTTCGAGGCCCATCTGAACGCCCTGCCAGCCACCTCGCAAGCGACGTGGCCGAACGCCCCGAGCTGCCTGTTGCTCGACGTGCGCATGCCCGGCATGAGCGGCCTGGCGCTGTTCGAGCGCCTGATCGAACGTGGCGTGCCTGCTGCGTTGCCGGTGATCTTCCTGACCGGCCACGGTGATGTGCCGACTGCGGTGGCGGCCGTCAAGCGCGGTGCCTTCGACTTCGTGGAAAAGCCGTTCTCCAACAACGCATTGGTCGATCGCATCGAGCAGGCCTTGCGCAAGAGCGAGGCCGCGATCCGCGACCGGCTCGAGCGCAGCTCCCGTGCGCAGCGCCTGGCCGAACTCACCGAGCGCGAGCGCGATGTGATGCGGCTGGTGATCGAAGGCCGCCCCAACAAGCTGATCGCCGACGCACTCGACATCAGTGTGCGCACCGTCGAAGTCCACCGTGCGCGCGTGTTCGAGAAGATGGAAGTGAAGTCGGCCGTTGAGCTGGCCAACCTGCTGCGCGACGCCGAGCCGGGCTGAACGGCGCTGCGCAGCGGGTGACAATGTGCGCATGGCCCTTGGCGAATTCGACCTCATTGCGAAGTACTTCACCCGCAGCGTGAAGCGCGCCGCTCTCGGCGTGGGTGACGACTGTGCGCTCTTTGCCACCTCGCCCGGCACGCAGCTCGCAGTGTCGAGCGACATGCTGGTCGAAGGCCGCCACTTCCTGCCCACGGTCGCGCCGCAGCGCCTGGGCCACAAGGCGCTTGCGGTCAACCTGAGCGACCTGGCGGCCTGTGGTGCCAAGCCGATCGCGTTCACGCTCGCCTTGGCGCTGCCACGCGTCGACGAAGATTTTCTCGCCGGGTTTGCGCAAGGCCTGCTCGCGCTCGCCGATCAACACGAGTGCGAACTGATCGGTGGCGACACCACACAAGGCCCGCTCAACATCTGCATCACCGTGTTCGGCGAAGTGCCCACCGGCCAGGCGCTGCTGCGCTCGGGCGCGCAGCCCGGCGACCTGCTCTACGCGAGCGGCACGCTCGGTGATGCACGCGCCGCGCTCGAGATGTTCCGCGGCACGCTCGCCCTGCCCGGGCCGGCGTTCGACGCTGTGCGCGTGGCGATGGAACAGCCGCAGCCGCGGGTGGCGCTCGGCACGGCGCTGCGTGGCGTGGCCACGAGCGCGATCGATGTTTCCGATGGCCTGCTCGGTGACCTCTCACACATCCTGCGGCGCTCGAACGTGGGCGCCACGCTGCAGGTCGATGCGCTGCCACGCAGTGCCGTGCTGGCCACGCTGCCGGCCGCGCAGCAGCGCGAATTCACACTCGCCGGTGGCGACGACTACGAACTCGTGTTCAGCGCGCCACCGCAGTGCGCCGCGCAGGTGGCCGAGGCCGCGCAGCGTGCCGGTGTGGCCGTGACCTGCATCGGCCGCATCGAGCGCGAAACCGGGCTGCGCCTTGTCGACCGGCATGGCGAGGCGGTCGCCAACGGCTTTGCTTCGTTCGACCACTTCAAGGCATGAACGCGCCACCCGCACTGAACCCGCCGGTCGCCACCGCGCCGCGCAAGCCGACCTGGCGCTTCATGCTCTCGCACCCGGCGCACGCGATTGCGCTCGGCTTCGGCAGCGGCCTGTCGCCGCTGGCACCCGGCACCGTCGGCACGCTCTGGGCCTGGGTCGCGTTCGCCGTGCTGCAGCCGTACCTGGGCTCGCTGCAATGGGCGTTGCTGCTTTGCGCCAGCGCACTGGTCGGCTGGTGGGCCTGCACGGTCACGGCGCGCCACATGGCCGTGGCCGACCCTGGCGCGATCGTCTGGGACGAGATCCTCGCGTTCTGGATCATCCTGTGGCTCGTCACCCCGGCAGGCTTCTGGGCGCAGCTCGGCGCCTTCGCGCTGTTCCGCTATTTCGACGCTGCCAAACCCGGCCCGGTGGCCTGGGCCGACGCCTTGTTCAAGGGCCGGCGCGGCCAGCCGGTGGGCTGGGCGCAGGGCTTCGGCATCTTGTTCGACGACCTGGTCGCGGCGCTGTGCACCCTGCTCGTGATCGCGCTGTGGAGGTTCTTGTGAAGCAGTTCGAAACCCAAGTGCTCGCGCTCGCCGATGCACTGCGCGCGCGTGGATGGATGATCGCCACCGCCGAGTCATGCACCGGCGGCCTCATCGCCGCGGCGTGCACCGCGGTGGCCGGCTCCAGCGACTGGTTCGAGCGTGGTTTCGTCACCTATTCCAACAGCGCGAAGACCGAGTCGCTGGGTGTTCATGCCGCGTTGATCGAGGCCCAAGGCGCTGTCAGCGAAGCGGTGGCGCGGGCCATGGCCGAAGGCGCTCTGGCGCATTCGCACGCGAACCTCGCCGTGGCCGTGACCGGCATCGCCGGGCCGGGTGGCGCAACTCCAGGCAAACCCATCGGAACCGTGTGGTTCGCCCTGGCGCAGCGTGGTGCTGACACGCACGGCGAACTGCTGCAGCTCGGCGGCGACCGCAGCGCGGTGCGCGAGCAGACGGTGCAGCACGCGCTGGCGCGCCTGCTCGGCGCCGCCACCGGCTGACTGCGGCATGGCCATTCTGGTTGCGGCCGACTTCAACGCCGACGAGTGGGCCGCGTGGTGGCCCGCGCTCACGGCCGCGTTGCCGGGCGAAGAATTGCTGCGCGACGTGAACGAGGCGCAGCGCCAGCATGTCGACGTGGCGCTGGTTGCCAACCCGCCCGTGGGTGCCTTGCAAGGCTTGCCGCAGCTGCGTTTCGTCCAGTCGCTGTGGGCCGGCGTCGACCGGCTGCTGCAGGATTCGAGCGTGCCGCTTGGGCTGCCTCTGGCGCGCATGGTCGACCCGTCGATGAACATCACGATGGCCGAGACCGCGTTGTGGGCCGTGATCGGTTTGCACCGCCACGTCTTTCGCTACGCGGCGCAGCAACGTGCAGCAGAGTGGCGGCAGCATGCACAGCAGCGCGCCGGCGAAGTGAGCGTCTTGGTTCTCGGCCTCGGCCAGATGGGCCGCGCGGCGGCGCAGGCCATCGCCCGCCAGGGTTACCGCGTGTCGGGCTGGAGCACACGGCCGGCGGTGATCGAGGGCGTGCACACGGCCAGCGGCGAGGCGGCGTTGCACACGTTGCTGGCCGACGCGCACATCGTCGTCAACCTGTTGCCGCTCACGCCGGCCACGCGCGGCTTGTTCGGCGCCGCAAGCCTGGTGCGGATGCGCCGCGGCGCGAGCCTCGTGAACCTGGCGCGTGGCGCGCACGTGGTCGATGCCGACCTGATCGCCGCGCTCGACAGCGGCCACCTGGAGCACGCCGTGCTCGATGTGTTTGCCACCGAACCGCTGCCGGCCGACCACCCGTATTGGCGCCACGCGAAGGTCACCGTGCTGCCGCACGTGGCCGCGCAGACCGACCCGCGCAGCGCGGCGCTGATTGCCGCAGACAACGTGCGCGCGTTTCGCGCCGGGCGCACCCCGTTGAACCTGGTGGACCGCACCCGCGGTTACTGAAATTGGCTGAAGCGGGGCTGGGCAGAGTCACAATTTGCGCTCGCCTGGAGGCCACGCCATGAACCCGACCCGTCGTTGTCGCGTCGCCGTGCTCGTCGCTGTCGCCGTGCTGAGCGCCTGTGGCGGCGGCGGCGGCGGGTATTCGCTCGGCGGGCAAGGCTCGGCCAGCCTGTCGGGCACGGCCGCCGCTGGCCGGCCGATTGCCGGCGCCACTGTCACGGTGAAAGACGTGGCCGGCCGCCATGCCACGCAGACCACACGCAGCGACGGCAGCTACAGCTTCGACGACGTGTCGGGTTGGGTCTGGCCGGTGGTCGCGCGCGTCGAAGGCGGCACCTTGGCCTGCGGCACCCAGCCCAACTGCGCGCCCACGCCGAACACGCAGCGTTACGTGGGCGTGTCGCTCGGCTTGCGCGCCACGCAGAACACGCTCAACCTCACGCCGATGTCGCACGCCATCGTCAGCTCGGCCGCACACGTCGACGCCAACGGGCTGTTCGACCTGCCGCTCAGCCAGGGCGCGCAGCGGGTGTCGGCAGCACTGGGCTTAGCAGGGCTGGCGCAGTTCGCGGGCGGCATCGACGCAGGGCGTGTTTTTGCCGGCGCGTGGAGCAGCGCAACCGAGCCGGGCGGCACGTTCACGGGGCAACGCGGCAGCACCGCGTCGGCCTGCCACTGAAGCGCGACATGAAAGACCCCATGCCTGTCGAACCCGAGACGCGTGTCCCGATTCACCGGCTGTTCTTGGGGTTCGGCCGGGCTGTCGCCAAGGGCTTCGGCGCCTCGCAGCGCGCGAGCGGCAGCCGCGCATGAGCCGGCGCGATCCGGTGCAGGCGACAGCCGGCCAGCTCAAGCGCCAGGTCCTGCTGGCGATTCTGGCGCTGAGCTGGCTGGGCTCGGGCGCCGCCTGGGCGCTGATGGAGTCGCGCGGCCTGTCGTCGCCGGTGCTGCGTGCGGTGTTCGGCCTGAACATGGTGTTTCACCCGACCTTGTTCGTCATCGTCTGGAAACGCCTGCTTCCACCGCACATCGTCGACATGGCCTGCCTGCTGTTCGCCGCCGGCCTGTGTGCCGCGTGCATGGCGCTGCGCCTGTATTCGCCGACCTACGGCGCGAGCATCGACCTGCAGCCGCTGTACCTGTGGATCCCGGTCATCTATGTCTTCGTGTTCACGCTGGCGGGCCACCGATCGAGCTTGAAGATCTCGCTCGCGATCCTGGCGCTCTTCGTGTCGATCAGCCTGCCCTACCTCGTATTCCACCTCGACCAGCCCTTCGGCAACTTCACCATTCAGCTGCACGTGGTGTCCGGGGTATTGATCTCTGCGCTGTATTTTTTCTCCAGCTACCAGCACCGGTTCCAGATCGCGCAGCTCACGGCCGATGAACTGGCGCGCCTGGCCAACACCGACGAACTCACCCAGCTGGCAAACCGGCGGCGCGTGACCGAGGCGATCGAGTCGGAACTGCTTCGGTTCACACGCTATGGACACGTGTTCTCGATCATCCTGATCGACGTCGACCACTTCAAGACCGTCAACGACCGGTTCGGTCACAGCGTCGGCGACAAAACCCTGGTGGCGCTGGCCGCACGCACGATGGAGGTGCTTCGTCACGTCGACACACTCGGCCGCTGGGGTGGCGAAGAGTTCATCGTGATCCTGCCGGAAACCCGCTTCGACGAGACCCGGCACAAGGCGAGCACGCTGTGCGCCCACGTGGCCGCCACACCCCTGGTGGGCGAGCTCGTCATCAGCATCAGTTGCGGGGTGACGAACGTGACCGCCGGAGACACCGCCGACACCCTGCTTCAACGCGCCGATTTGGCGCTGTATGCCGCCAAACGTGGCGGGCGCAACCGGGCCGCGAGTGTGCCGGGCGAGCTGGTGGATCGGCCCGCGGGCTAGGAGGCCCCTGGATCAGGCCGTCAGCACGAAGCGCGCCGGCGCGCGCGCGAGCTTGGTTGCCGCCGTGCACTCGACCAGCATCAACACCAGCCGCTTCAAGCCTTCCCAGGGTTCGAGCGGCCAGTCGGGGTGCTTCAGGCCCTTGACGAGGCCGTCGCAGACTTGCGCCGCGTCGAGCAGGTGCGCGACCGCTGCGTCGCTCAGCATCGGCACCACACGCTCGAACAGGCGTTCTTTCGCGCCCCACACCCGCGCTTCGCGCAGTGCCATCGGCAACGGCTTGCCACCCGCCATTGCATCGCGCACCCGCTTGAGCGCGCGAATGTCTTCGGTCAGCGTCCAGTGCACCAGCACGGCCGCTTCACCTTCGGCCTGCAGCCCTTCGAGCATGCGCAGCGCGCGCGCGACCTGCCCGGCGAGCACCGCTTCGCCGAGCTTGAAGACGTCGTAGCGCGCCACGTTGAGAACGGCCGCTTCAATCTGCTCGAAGCTCAGTTCGCCCTGCGGGTACAGCAGGCCGAGCTTCTGGATTTCCTGGTGCGCGGCGAGCAGGTTGCCTTCGACGCGGTCGGCGAAGAAAGTCAGCGTGCGCTGGCCTTCTTCACCGGCGTGCACACGCTGCTTCTGCACCGAGAGGCGCTGCGCGATCCACACCGGCAGCGCCTTGCGATCGATGGGGTCGACACGCACCGTCACGCCGGCCGCGTCGAGCGCGGTGAACCAGGCGCTGTTCTGTTGCGTGCGATCGAGCCGCGGCAACTGCACCAGCGTGACCACGTCGTCGCTCAGCGCTTCGCAATAGCGCTGCAGCGCTTCGGAGCCGTCTTTGCCGGGCTTGCCCGAAGGAATGCGAATCTCGATCAGCTGCCGGTCGGAGAACAGGCTCATCGCCATCGACGCGCCGAGCAGCCCGCTCCAGTCGAAGTGCTGGCCGGCAACGGTGTGCACCTGGCGTTCGCTGCAGCCGCTGGCGCGCGCCGCGGCGCGAATCAGGTCGCCCGTCTCCTGCGCCAGCAGTGGCTCGTCGCCCCACACGGTGTAGAGCGGGCGCAGACCTTTTTGCAGTTGCGCGGCGAGTTGTTCGGGGCGGACTTGCATGGCGTGCTCAAAAAGTCTGCACCGAAGCCAGCCGGCGCAGCACCTGCGAGACGATGTCGCCCTGCATGATGCGGTAGAGCGTGGCCTCTTCCTGCGCCTTGCCGAGTGCCGCGCTTTCGGTGTAGCTCATGTCGCGGCTGAGCAGAATCTCGGTCGGGGGGATCAGTTCTTTGCCGGCCACGCTGCGCAGCGTGAACTTGAAGCGCGCACGCAGCTGGAATTCAGTGACCTGACCTGCCGAGCTGCTGGCGACCACGCTCTTTTCGACGGCGTCGTTCAGCGATTCGAGAATCACCTGCGCCTGATCGAGCCCCACCACCACGCGCGTGGTGGTGCTGGTGTTGATGGTGAGGCGCAGCTCTTCGCTGAGCGTGGAGCGCGGTTTGAAACCGGTGAGCTGCACGGTCTGGAAACGCAGCTCGGGTGCGCGCCGCAACTCGAAGCCGCAGCCCGCGAGCAGGGCAGCACCGGCGGCGAGCAGGGCGCGGCGATTCGTCATTCAGGCGGGCAGGTCAGACCACGATGTTGACGAGCCGGCCCGGCACCACGATCACCTTCTTCGGGCGTTTGCCTTCGGCGAACTTGATGAATTCGGGGCTCTTCAACGCGGCCGCTTCGATCATGTGCTTGCCCGCCGCGGCCGCCACGCGGATCGAGCCGCGCAGCTTGCCGTTGACCTGCAGCATCAGCTCGATCTCGTCTTGCACGAGCGCCGCTTCGTCGACCTGCGGCCAGGGTGCGTCGAGCAGCTCGCCATGTTGTGCGGCGTAGCCGAGCTCGCGCCACAGCACCCAGGCGGTGTGTGGGCAGGCCGGGTACAACACACGCAGCAGAATGCCAATAGCTTCGAATGCGACCTGCGAGCGGGTCTTTGCCTTCGTTTGCTTCTGTTGCTCTGTCGAGGAGACGAACATCTGCATACCCGCGCTATCAATGACATTCAGCAGCTTCATGCACGCCGAGACTACGGTGTTGTATTGCATGCGCTCATAGTCATAGCTCGCCTGTCTGAGCAGCAAATGCACTTGGCGGCGCGCTTCCGCGATCTCTGTCCAGAGTTCGGGCTGAGCGATTGGTTCGAATGCATTGGCACCGCTTGCGCGTGCGTCCGACAGCGCGAAGGAGCATGTGTTCCACACCCGCTTGAGAAAGCGGCTCGCACCTTCCACACCCGCGTCGTTCCATTCCAGCGTCTGCTCGGGCGGCGAGGCGAACATCACGAACAGGCGCGCCGTATCGGCACCGTAGCGGGCGATCAGCTCCTGTGGGTCAACCCCGTTGTTCTTCGACTTGGACATGGTCGTCCAGCCTTCGTACTGCACCGCGGTGCCGTCGCTCTTGGCGACAGCCGAGACCACGTGCGCGTGTTCGTCGCGCACGATGTCGAGGTCGCTGGCCCACTGGTAGTCGCGCCCGCCCTCGGCGCCGACGCGCACGAAGGCTTCGTTGAGCACCATGCCCTGCGTGAGCAACTTGGTGAACGGCTCGTCGATCTCGACGAGCTTCAGGTCGCGCATCACCTTGGTCCAGAAGCGCGCGTACAGCAGGTGCAGGATCGCGTGTTCGATGCCACCGATGTACTGGTCCATCGGCATCCAGTACTTGGCGCCCTCTCCGACCATGGCGTCGGCGTTGCTCGGGTCGCAATAGCGCATGAAGTACCACGAGCTGTCGACGAAGGTGTCCATCGTGTCGGTCTCGCGCCGCGCCGGCTGGCCGCAGGTCGGGCAGGCCACGTTCAGGAACGCCGCGTGTTTGTTCAGCGGGTTGCCGGAACCGTCGGGGATCAGGTCTTCGGGCAACACCACCGGCAGGTCCTGCTCGGGCACCGGCACCACGCCGCACTTGGCGCAATGGATGATCGGGATCGGCGTGCCCCAGTAGCGCTGGCGGCTCACGCCCCAGTCGCGCAAGCGCCAGGTGGTCTTCTTGCCGCCCAGGCCGCGCAGCTCCAGCGCCTTGGCCACGGCGTCGATCGCGAGCTTGAAGGTGAGGCCGCTGTAGACGTCGGAATTGATCGTCACGGCGCGTGTACCGCTCAGGTCTTTCAACGCATACCAGTCTTGCCAGTGGTCGTAGCTGAAGTGCGGTTCTCCATCGACATGGATGACGTGCAGGATGTCGATGCCGTACTTCTTCGCGAACGCAAAATCGCGTTCGTCGTGCCCGGGCACGCCCATCACAGCGCCGTCGCCGTAGCTCATCAGCACGTAGTTGCCGACCCAGACCGCGATTCGCTCGTGGGTCAGCGGGTGGTCTACGAACAAGCCGGTCGGCACGCCCTTTTTCTCTTGCGTGGCGAGCTCGGCTTCGGTGGTGCCACCGGCCTTGCATTCTTCGATGAAGGCGGCGACTTTCGGGTCGGTGGCCGCGGCGTGCGACGCCAGCGGGTGCTCGGGAGCCACGGCGCAGAAGGTCACGCCCATGATGGTGTCGGCGCGGGTCGTGAAGACCCAGAGCTTGCCGTCATCGATCGGCTTGCCATCGGCCGCGTGGATCGTGTGCGGGAACGCGAAGCGCACGCCTTCGCTCTTGCCGATCCAGTTTTCCTGCATCAGCTTCACCCGCTCGGGCCAGCCGGGCAGGTGGTGCTGCACCTGGTCGAGCAGCTCGTTGGCGTACTTGGAGATGTTGAGGTAGTAGCCCGGAATCTCGCGCTTCTCGACCGGCGCGCCGCTGCGCCAGCCGCGGCCGTCGATCACCTGTTCGTTGGCGAGCACGGTCTGGTCGACCGGGTCCCAGTTGACCACTTGCGTGCGGCGCTCGGCGATGCCGGCTTCGAGCATCTTCAGGAACAGCCACTGGTTCCACTTGTAGTACGCCGGGTCGCAGGTGGTGACCTCGCGGCTCCAGTCGATGGCCAGGCCCATCGCCTGCATCTGCTGCTTCATGTAGGCGATGTTGTCGTAGGTCCACTTCGCAGGTGGCACCTTGTTCTTCATCGCGGCGTTTTCGGCCGGCAGGCCGAAGGCGTCCCAGCCCATCGGCATCAGCACGTTCATGCCCTTCATGCGCAGCTGGCGCGCGAGCATGTCGTTGATGGTGTAGTTGCGCACATGGCCCATGTGCAGCTTGCCGCTAGGGTAGGGCAGCATCGAACAGGCGTAGTACTTCGGGCGCGACGTGTCTTCGGTGACGCGGTAGACGTCGGCAGCGGCCCACGCGGCTTGCGCGGTGCGCTCGATCTCGTCGGGTTTGAAGTCGGGGCTCATGGCGGTGGCTCGGGAGAAGTGCATTTGATTATAGGAAGCGGGCCGTGTTTCTTCCCCCATCGGAGCGCCCTCGCCGGTGTGGGCCCGTCTGGCGGATGGTGCCGGCCGTGTTTGCCGAACACGATGGCGGCATTCGATCACCCGACAAGGACCCGACCATGCACACCCTGCGCCGACACCTGCTGCTGACATTGGCCACCGCCGCGCTGCCCTCTACACGCGCCTTCGCACGGCCCGCTCCCATGGCCGAGCCGCTGTTGGCCAGCGTGCACGGCGCGCCAATCGACCCGGCCGCCTACCTCGTCAGCGAGAAGTACGACGGCGTGCGTGGCCTGTGGGATGGGCAGACGCTGCGCTTTCGCAGCGGCCGCGCGGTGCCGGCGCCGCGCTGGTTCACCGAACGCCTGCCACGCCAGCCGCTCGACGGCGAGCTGTGGCTGGGCCGGCGCCGCTTCGACGAACTCTCGGGCCTGGTGCGTGCGCAAGCGCCCGACGAAGCGGGTTGGCGCGAGCTGCGCTACATGGTCTTCGAGCTGCCGGGTGCCGATGGCAGCTTCGCCGAGCGGGCCGAGCGCATCGCCGCGCTCGCACGTGACACCGGCTGGGCGCAGCTGGTCGCGGCACCGCAAACGCCCGTGGCCGACCGCGCGGGCCTGCAACGCCGGCTGGCACAAACCGTGGCTGGCGGTGGCGAAGGCCTGATGCTGCACCTGGCCTCGTCGCCTGTGAGCAGTGGCCGCAGCGACGCGCTGATCAAGCTCAAACCGCACCACGACGCCGAAGCCACGGTCGTGGCGCACCGCCCCGGCCGCGGCAAATACGACGGCCTGCTCGGCGCGCTCGAAGTGCGCACACCCGAGGGACGCCATTTCCTGATCGGCAGCGGCCTCAGCGACGCACAACGCCGCACGCCGCCGGCCATCGGCAGCGTCGTCACCTACCGCTACCGCGAGCTCACGAATACCGGCCTGCCACGCTTCGCGAGCTTCATGCGCGTGTACGAGGCGCTCTGACGAGGCGCTTTGGCGCGATTCACAAAGCGAACGCTTCGAGCGGCAGCGCCTCGACCGCGTCGAGCGCAAGATCGTCTTCCATGCCGGGAATCACGTCGACGATCTCGAACAGCGGTGCGCCGAAGAAGGGCTGGGCGTACAGCGCCTCGACCGCCGCCTCGTATTGCCATTCGTCGGCGCCGCGGGCCAGCTCCCACACGATCACCTGGGTGCAGCGGCCGTGAAAGGCGCCAGCGTCGAACCAGCGCATGCGCAGGTCGGGAAAGCCGTTGAAGACGGTCATCAGCGCTGCATCGAAAGCGCCGCGCTGCGCGTCGTGGTCGAGCACGCGCCAGTTCGTGGTGGCCTTGAGCAGCATGAAAAAAGTGCGGGAGCGTTGCATCATGTCGACGCCAGTGGTGCTTGACGGCAGAAGCCGCGGTGGCCACACTATGCGAGCTTTTGCTCGCATTGACTACTCGCATTCCGGCTCGGCCGGCTCACGCCCGTGACTGCTCAGGTTTCACCCCGAAAAGCGCCGCGCCAATCGCGCTCGCTGGCCACCGTCAAGGCCATTCTTGATGCCACGGCTCGCATTCTGGTCGAGCGCGGTTTCGCCGCGGTCACGACCAACGCGGTCGCCGAGCGTGCCGGCGTGAGCGTGGGCTCGCTCTACCAGTACTTTCCGAACAAGGAGGCCTTGATTTCGGCGCTGCACGCGCGCCACGGCGAGCAGATGATGGCGGTCATCCAGCGCGCGATGACCAAGGCCATGGACGCCACGCTCGACGACGCGCTCGCCGGCCTGATCGAGGCGACGGTCGAAGCGCACCGCGTCGATTCCGACCTGCACTCCGTGCTCGAACTGCAGCTCGGTACGATGGACAAGGCCTCGCTGGACGAAGAATATGTGGGCGTGATGGAGCAGCGCATCGTGGCCCTGCTGGCGCGCCACCGCGGCGTGATCACCACGCCCGACCTGAAGCTCGCCGCCTTCATGCTGATGCACTCGGCGCACGCGCTGATTCACGCCATTGTTCTGGAGCGGCCCAAGGGGGTGTCGCTGAAAGTCGCCACGCAAGAGATCGTGCGCATGCTGAAGGGCTACCTCACACAGCCGGTGCCTGCATGACGGCCGACGTGGCCGCTGAAACGCTCGCCTGGGTCACGCGCGCGGTGGTCGGGTTGAACCTGTGCCCGTTCGCGAAAGCGCCGCTGGTGAAAGGGCAGATTCGCTGCGTGGTCAGCGAGGCCGGCGATGGGCGCGCGCTGCTCGCCGTGCTGCGCGGCGAGCTGGAGCTGCTCGCACAGGCCCGGCCTGAGAAGATCGAAACCACGCTTGTCGTTCACCCGCGAGTGTTCGTCGATTTTGCCGAGTTCAACGACTTTCTCGACGAGGCCGATCAGCTGCTCGACGCGATGGACCTGACCGGCGTGATCCAGCTTGCGAGCTTCCACCCGCAGTACCGCTTCGCGGGCACGGAAGAGAACGACATGGGCAACGCGACAAACCGCTCGCCGTACCCGACGCTGCATCTGCTGCGCGAAGAAAGTGTGGAGCGCGCGGTGGACGCCTTTCCCGAGGCCGAAGCGATCTTTGAGGCGAACGTCCGCGCGCTGGAAGCGCTCGGCCCCGAGGGTTGGGCCGAGCTGCAAGCGCAATGCCGGCGCGACGCGCAGCCTCCGGGCAACACGCCCTGAGGCTGCGGCACGGTCATTTCAGCGTCGAGACCAGCTTGCGCATCTCGGTGATCGAAAAGCCGCGCAGCGTTTGGGTGCGCACGTTGCCGAGCGTCGCCATCTTCAGGTTCAGCGCCATCAGCGCATCTTCCGCGCCTTCGGTGACGAGCACCATGTCGTAGGCGCCGGTGGTCCAGTGCACGCTCTTGATCGTGACGCCGGCACCTTCGGCCAGGGCTTTGAACGCTTCGAAACGTTCCGGTGAATCCTTGATGGCGCGTGCGCCCTGGTCGGTGAAATTGCCGAGCGTGATGTAGGCGGGCATGACTGTTCTCCCCAGTGTTGGAGTGAATGACATGACGGTCGCGAGCGCCCGGCGGCGGGCGGGGAAGGCCGTCATTGCCTCGTCTGCGCAAGCCTCGCCGGGTCGAGTCATAAACATAGAACGCAGCCCGGAAATAACAAGCCCGCCCGGTAGGATGGTGGCCGCATCCCACCCCACTCCAGCCCACCCGCCATGCTCGAATTCAACGACATCCAGGCCGCCGCCGCCCGCATTCGTGGCGTGGCGCACCGCACGCCCGTGCTCACCTCGCGCACGCTTGATGCCATGCTCGGTTGCAGCGTGTTCATGAAAGCCGAAAACCTGCAACGCATGGGGGCGTTCAAGTTTCGCGGCGGCTACAACGCGGTCAACGCATTGAGCGACGCGCAGCGCGCGCGTGGCGTGGTGGCCTTTTCGTCAGGAAACCACGCGCAGGCGGTGGCGCTGGCTGCACAGTTGCATGGCTGCCGTGCAACGATCGTGATGCCGCACGACAGCCCGAGCCTGAAGCTCGCAGCCACGCGCGGTTACGGCGCCGAAGTGATCATTTACGACCGCTACAAGGAAGACCGAGCTGCCATCGCCACGGCGCTGGTTCAGGAGCGAAATGCCACGCTGATTCCGCCGTTCGATTACCTGCCGGTGATGGCCGGGCAAGGCACGGCCGCACTCGAGCTGATCGAAGACACCGGCTCGCTCGACGCGCTGATCGTCTGCGCCGGTGGCGGTGGTTTTCTGTCGGGCTGTGCGGTGGCTGCCAAGCACCTGCTGCCGCAGATCGACATCTTCGGCGCCGAGCCCGCGCGTGGCAACGACATGCAGCAGTCGCTGCGCGCCGGCAAGATCGTCAGCATCGACGTGCCACGCACGATCTGCGACGGGCAGCAGACGCAGGCCGTCGGCAAACACCCGTTCGAAGTGATTCAGGCGCTCGTGAGCGATGTGCTCACCGCCACCGACCCGCAGGTGGTCGACGCGATGCGCTTCGTCTTCGAGCGGATGAAGCTGGTGCTGGAGCCGTCGGGCGCCTGCGCGCTGGCGGCGCTGATGAACCACCGCGAGCAGTTCAAGGGGCGGCGCGTCGGCATTACCTTGTCGGGCGGCAACATCGGGCTCGACCGCTTCGTGGCCCTGGTGTCGGGTGCCGAGCTGGTCGATTGAAACGCCACGTCAGCAGCCGATGACCTTGAACTCGACGCGGCGGTCGAGCGCGTCGGAAGCATCGTCGCGCCCCGAGCCGACCATCATCTGCCGTGACCCCATGCCGGCCGCGATGCTGCGCTTGGCCAGTGCCGGCACATTCGACTCGAGCTGCGCTTTCACGTACTCGGCGCGCAGCAGCGACAAACGTTCGTTGAGCGGCTCGGGGCCGGTGGCGCTGGTGTGGCCGGTGACCTCAAGGCACGAGCTGCCGCGCGACGCGCGCGCAGCGATCGTTTTGAGCCAGACCGGGTACGCGCCGCTCACTTTTTTGTCGGTGCCGAAGGCCGTGGACCCGGGTCGAAACAGGAACTTCACCGCCAGGCGCTGGCGCTCAAGCCCAAAGTCGACGATCTTGCCGAACGCCGCGGTGGCCTTGTCGCGATGGCCGAGTTTCCAGTTGGCCAGGTAGACGCCGTTGTACACGCGGAACTGATCCCCGGCCGAGGTGCGCTGGGCGGTGGTGTAGAGGTCGAGCGACTGTTGGTACTTGCCGGCGTCGTAGGCCTCGATCGCTTCGGCCACCAGGGCCGCGGCGGTGATGCGCTCGGTGTACAGCGGGTTGATCGGGTCGCCCGCTTTCGTGCCCTGGCAGGTGCGGATGTACCCCAGCGTGGCCGGGTCTTCGGCCCAGGCCGGCGCGTCGCGATACGACGCGGTCGGCATGCCGTCTACCCCATCGGGCTTAGAGAACGCCAGGCCCTTGCTCACGAGCTTGCCACTCTTCAGGTCGGCGAGCGCAAAGCAGATGCGGTAGGCCTCGCGCGTGCCCGAGCTCTGGCGCTGGGCGTTCACGGGTGTGAAGGTGCCAATCAGAACCAGCGGGCTGCGCGCCACATTGGCCGCCGAGAAGGGCTGCACCTCGAACTGTGGGTACTGTTCGCGCATCAGCGCCGCCAGCCGCACGCCCATCGAGCGTGTGGTCGCCGATTGGGCGTAACTGAAGCCATCGATCAGCGGATCGATCACGACCGGGTAGCGTGGCCGCGCTGCCGTGCCCTCGGGTGGCAGGCGGGCATTCTTCAGCAGAGCGGTGGCAGCACTGAGCACCGCCTCGTCGTAGGGCAGGATCGGCGGCGGTGGGGGTGCCGGCGCGGCAACGGCAGCCATCGGCGTTGACGCAGGAACGGCGGCCACTGCGGCCGGCGCGGGGGCCGGCGCCGGGCTCTGCAGCCCGCCGCAAGCGCTGAAGAACGCGGCGATGACGATGAAGGAAAGACGGGACCTGGTTTTCATTTGCTGCACTCCTGGCGGAAAAATACCTGCGACGTGCTGGACAGCGTTTCACCCAGCGCGAGCCGTTCGCGCAGTGCGCCGCAGCGGGACAGGATCGAAGATGCCGAAGGCGCAGGCCGCGACACGGCCAGCGGCGAAGAAGCCGTGGCGGCCTTGGCCGGAAGCGCCGACGCCGGAGCCGATGCGGGTGATGGTGCAACGCTGGTCACACCGACCGGCCGCGGCTGGGACGCAGGCAACGCCGCTTTGGCCGGGGCCTGCGGCGAATCGTTTCGAGCTTCGGGCGAGCGCCGCGAGGCGGTGGCGTAGTAGGCCCCGACTGCTATCACCACGAGCAAGGCCAACATGCCCCACGGGAACGCCTTGGGTGGCACGGGGGCGGGCGGCGGCGCGCTGTTCTCTTCCGTTGCTGTTGCTGTTGCCGTTGCCGTTTCGGTTGGGTGGTCGGTCGCTGCGCCGGGCTTGCCGATCAGCCGCTCGATGTCTTCAAGGAGTCGCTGCAGGCCGAGAAAGTCGCGGCTGCCGTCCCACCCGACAAGGTCGGCCGCCTGGATCTCGCGAAACCCCCGTGGTGGGCGCACCGAGTCGATCAATACCGGCACGAGCCGCCCGAGCTGCCGCCCTTCGGCCGCTTCTTCGCAGACCCAGTCGCTTACCACGGAGTGATGCGACCAGAGCACCACCATGCAGCGCATGTGCTGCAACTCGCGTTCGAGCACACCGCGCCAGGTGAGGCCGGCGGGAATGCGGCGGTCCCACCACACCGACCAGCCCGACGATTGCAATGCCTCGGCCAGGCGGCGCACCGCGTCTCGGTCTTTCTCGTTGTAGCTCAGAAAGATGTCGGCCATGGATCGTCTCGGCGACGGCGGGTCTGCATCATGCGCCGCGGCACCAAGGGCTGTCGAGCTGCCGGCCACCTCAGACGAGGGAGAGCCGGGCGCCCGGCGGCCACTAGCCTTCGAACCCTTCGAGCACGTTGACGGTGTTGATGCCCACCTCGGCCACCGCGTAGCCGCCCTCGAACACGAACACGGTGGGCAGCTTCGCGCCAGCGATGTCGCGGCCCACCTGAAGGTAGTCGGCACTCTTCAAGTGGAAACCGGAGATCGGGTCGCCTTCGAAGGTGTCGACGCCGAGCGCAACCACGAGCGCTTGCGCGCCGAAGTGGCGAACCGATTCCAGCCCCGCAACCAGCGCCTCGCGCCAGCGCGCGAAACCGGTGCCGCGCGGCAGCGGCAGGTTGTGGTTGAAACCGAGGCCAGCACCCGCACCGCGCTCGTCGGCATGGCCCAGGAAAAACGGGTACTCGGTACGCGGGTCGCCGTGGATCGACACGGTGAATACGTCGGCGCGTTCGTAGAAGATCGCCTGCGTGCCGTTGCCGTGGTGGTAGTCGACGTCGAGCACGGCCACACGCTCGTGGCCGCCGTTGCGCAAGGCCTGCGCGGCGAGCGCGGCGTTGTTGAGAAAGCAGTAGCCGCCGAAGAAGTCGGCCCCGGCGTGGTGGCCGGGCGGGCGGCTCAGCGCAAAGGCGCCGGGTGTTCCCGTGCACACGGCCCGCGCCGCGCTGATTGCACACGCCGCGCCGGCCCGCGCCGCAAGCCAGCTGCCTGCGGTGAGCGGCGTGCCGGCATCGAAAGAAAAGAGGCCCATGCGGGCGGAGAAATTCTCGGGCAACACGTCGAAACGCATGCCGGGTGCGGGCCACACCGAAGGCAGCGCGTCGAGCGTGGCGTGGGCCGGGTCCAGCGCGACCCATTCGTCCCAGGCGTGTTCGATGAAGTGCAGGTAGCGCGGGTGGTGCACGCGCGCGAGTGCGGTGTCGAGTTCGCTCGCTGCCACATCGGGCTCTTGCAAGGGGCCGAGCGCTCGGCCGCGAAGTTCGGCCAACACGTGGTCGAGCCGTGCGGCGGTTTCGTGGCAGGGCACGAGCCGGCCGCGGAACATTTCTTGCCGGCCCTGGTGCAGGTGGTGGATCGGGTTGTGAACGGTGAGCATGGCGTGGTCGCTGCTGCTGGCGCAGGGCCTGCGGCTTACGGCTTCGTCGGCGCGGCGGGCGCTTCCGTCACGAAGCCGATGCGGCTCAGGCCGGCCTTCTGCACCATGGCGATCAGCTCGGCCACGCGGCCGTAGGGCACGCTCGTGTCGGCGCGCAACTGCACTTCGGTCTTCGGGTTTTTTTTCGCCGCATCGAGCACACGTGCTTCGAAGGCCGCCGCGTCGAGTGGCTCTTCGCCGAAATAGAGCTTGCCTTGCGGGTCGAGCGCGACGCTGATGAACTGCGGCGCGTCGTTCGGCTGCGCGCCATCGGTCTTGGGCAGGTCGAGCTTCAGGCTCGAGGTCATCAGCGGCGCGGTGATCATGAAGATGACCAGCAACACCAGCATCACGTCGATCAGCGGCGTCATGTTGATGTCGCTCATCGGCGTGGTGCCGGCGCTGCGTTGAAGGCGTCCGAAGGCCATCGGGTCAGCCGCCGGTGGAAGCGTCCATGATCATCTCGCGCAGGTCGTGCGCGAAGCCTTCGAGTTCGGCCTCGCACGAGCCGACCATCTTGCCGAAGATGTTGTAGGCCAGCACGGCGGGAATGGCGACCGCCAGGCCGGCGGCAGTCATGACCAGCGCTTCGCCGACCGGGCCCGACACACGTTCGATCGAGATCGAGCCCGAGGCCGAGATGTTGATCAGCGCGTGGTAAATGCCCCAGACCGTGCCGAACAAGCCGATGAAGGGCGCGGTGCTGCCGATGGAAGCAAGCAGCACCTGGCCGAACTGCAATTGCGCGAGCACGCCGTGCAGCGCGTCGCGCAGGCGGCGCGTGAGCTGGGAGTCGACATGGCCTTTGGCTTCGAGCGTGCCGGCCGGTGGCGTGGCGACGGCGGCGGACAAGAGCGGGCCCAGCGCGCGCTCGCGGTCGAACGCGGCGAGCTGCTCGCGGCCGCTGTCGACCGAAGGCGCGGCCCAGAAGGCCGGCACCGCACGTTCGATGTCTTTGCGCACGCGGCGCAGCAGCCAGCCCTTCCAGAGGATGACGACCCAGGCGCTCACCGACATCAGCAGCAGCAGCGCCGCCACCGCGCGCGTGATCGTGTCGCCCTGGGCCCAGAAGTTCTCGAAGCCGCCCATGTCTGCTTTTTTTTAGTTGATGCCGAGCACGTGATTCATGTCGAACAGGCCGTGCGCGTGGTTCGCAAGAAAGCGCGCGGCGCGCAGGCTGCCCTGAGCGTAGGTGGCGCGGCTGCTCGAACGGTGGGTGATCTCGATGCGCTCGCCGGTGCCGGCGAACAGCACGGTGTGGTCGCCGACGATGTCGCCGCCACGAATGGTGGCGAAGCCGATGGTCGAGGGGTCGCGCTCGCCGGTCGCGCCTTCGCGCGCGTAGACGGCGCAGTCTTTCAGGTCGCGGCCCACGGCCGCGGCCAGCACTTCACCCATCTTCAGCGCCGTGCCGCTCGGGGCGTCGACCTTGTGGCGGTGGTGGGCCTCGATGACTTCGATGTCATAGCCTTCCTTCAAGGCACGTGCTGCCATGTCGAGCAGCTTCATCACCACGTTGACGCCGACGCTCATGTTCGGCGCCATCACGATGGCGATGTGCTCGGCGTGCGCGGCGATCTGCGCTTTCTGTTCGTCGCTGAACCCGGTGGTGCCGATCACCGCCTTGACACCGAGCTCGCGGCACACCGCCAGATGGGCGAGCGTGCCTTCGGGGCGGGTGAAGTCGATCAGCACCTGCGTGTTCGCCAGGCCGGCGCGCAGGTCGGCAGTGATGACGACGCCGCTCTTGCGGCCGAGGAAGGCGCTGGCGTCTTGGCCGATGCCAGGGCTGCCCGCGACGTCGAGTGCGCCAGCCAGTTCGCAGTCATCGGCTGCGCCGATCGCCTCGATCAGCATCTGCCCCATGCGCCCGGAGGCGCCGGCCACGGCGATCCGCAAGCTCATGAACGCGGCTCGAGCGGCGGGTACTCGCGTGTCGGCCCGGTCGGTTCGGCGGCCACCGGTTCCGCGGCCGGCGGCACCGGCAGGGCCTTGATCTCTTCCGCGCTCAGCTCGAGCGGCGGTGCGTTGCGGGCGGTCTTGAAGGTGTCGATCGACGCGACGAAGTCTTGTTCGCTGGGCAGCTCGCCGCCGGTGTCGAGGGTGGTGAGGCCCTCGCCCACGAACAACACCTTCACCCGGCGCAACTGCGGCTCGGCGCCCTGGCGCTTGATCGTGAAGACGTAATCCCAGCGGTCGGCATGGAACGGGTCGGTGAGCAGTGGCGAGCCGAGGACGTCGCGCACCTGTGAGCGGCTCATGCCGGTCTTGATGACGGCCGCCTGCTCCTTGGTGATGACGTTGCCCTGCACGACTTCGACCCGATACGGCGTGATCACGCCGAGGAAGTTGTCGGAAGACTGCAGCGACTGGCAAGCGCCGAGGCCGAGAGTGGCAGCCAGCACGAAGCCGAGTGAAGCGAATCGGCGCGCGGAATCGGAAAGATGGAATCGCATGGTGCTGGAACCGGCGCGCCGGCAGCGGGCGCCAACCTCGATATGATCGACCGATTCTAGCGGCTGGGCTTGCCCGGCCCGCGCTGCCGCCCCTGCCCGGAAATGCCATGACGCACGCCGACGAACTGAAGAACAGCGGACTGAAGGCCACGCTGCCGCGCATCAAGGTCCTGGAAATGTTCCAGAAGACGACGCAACGCCACATGAGCGCGGAAGACGTGTACAAGATGCTGCTCGCCGAAGGCGCCGACGTGGGCCTGGCCACCGTCTACCGGGTGCTGATGCAGTTCGAGCAGGCCGGCATCCTGAGCCGCAACCACTTCGAGACCGGCAAGGCGGTGTTCGAGCTCAACGAAGGCAAGCACCATGACCATCTGGTCTGCATGGATTGCGGCCGCGTCGAGGAGTTCTTCGACGCCGAGATCGAGAAGCGCCAGCGCACCATTGCGCAGTCACGCGGTTTCGAGCTGCAGGACCACGCACTCGCCTTGTACGCGGCTTGCACCAAGCCGAAGTGCCCGCACAAGACGAAGTAATTTGGGTGGCCGGGCCGCGCGCCGGGCCGGGGACGCGACTCACTCTGGCTTGAGCATCGCGTTGTTGTGGCGCTCGATGAACTCTTTGTAGGTGTCGATGCCACGCAGTTGCAGGATCGTGTTGCGCACGGCGGCTTCGACGAGCACCGCCAGGTTGCGTCCCGCATCGACCGCGATCACGGTCTTGCGCACGGCCACGTCGAGGATCTCTTCGTTGAGCGGCTCATACGGCAGGCGCTCGAACTCGCGGTCCATCGTTTCCTTGCGCACCAGGTGCACGATCAGCTTGAGCCGCATCTTCCGGCGCACCGCGGTCTCGCCGAAGATCGCCTTGATGTCGAGCAGGCCGATGCCGCGCACTTCGAGCAGGTTCAGCAGCAGTTCGGGGCAGCGGCCTTCGAGCGCGGTTTGCGCCACACGGTAGATGTCGACCGCGTCGTCGGCCACCAGCCCGTGGCCGCGTGAGATCAGCTCGAGGCCGAGTTCGCTCTTGCCCAGGCCCGATTCGCCGGTGATTAATACGCCGACACCCAAGATGTCCATGAACACGCCGTGGCGGGTGGTGCGCTCGGCGAAGTGTTGGCTGAGGTAGCTGCGCACCACGTCGATCACGTGGCCGGCCGATTCGCCGGTGGCGAAGAGCGGAATGTCGGCCCGGTCGCACATGGCCACGAGCTTATCGGGCGGGGTTTCGCCGTCGGCCACGATCAACACCGGCGGTTCCAGCGTGACGATGCGCGAGATGCGCCGTTCGGCCACCTCGGGGTTGACGCTGAGGTAGGCCACCTCGCGCCGACCGACGATCTGCACGCGGTACGGGTGGATGTAGTTCAGGTAACCGACCAGGTCGGCGGCCGATTGCGCGTTGCGCACGGCGGCTTCGTCGAAGCGCCGCTCGGGGTGGGCGTGGCCGGCGATCCATTCCCACGCCAGGATTTCACGGTGTTCTTCGAACAGCGCCTCGGCGCTGATGACGCTCGGTTTCATGGGGCCCCCGGTGCGGCCAGGCGCATCAGGCGACCGACTTCAGCGGTTCCCAGTTGGCGATGAGCTGGTGCACCGTCGCCGCGTCGCCTTCGCTCTTGAGCCGCTCGCGCAGTTCTCGGTCTGACAGCATTTCGGCGATCTCGGAGAGGATTTCCAGGTGCCGCTGCGTGGCGGCTTCGGGCACCAGCAGAAAGATCAGCAGCCCGACGGGTTCTTCGTCGGGCGCGTCGAACGGGATCGGTTGTTGCACCCGCAGCACCGCGGCGAGCGGATTCTTCAAGCCCTTGATGCGGCCGTGCGGAATGGCCACGCCGTGGCCGAGACCGGTGGAGCCCAGTCGTTCGCGCGCAAACAGGTTGTCGGTGACCGTGGCACGGGCCACCGAATGCTGATTTTCAAACACCAAACCGGCGTGCTCGAACGCGCGCTTCTTGCTGGTGGCGTCGACATCGACCAGCACGTTGCTGGCAGGCAGGATGGCAGCGAGGCGGTTCATCAGTGGCACAG
>JBDTTU010000061.1:0-25222 GCA_039930465.1 Burkholderiales bacterium | reverse complement strand
AGGATCGACTTGTGGCAGTTGCGGTCGACCACCACCACGTCGCCCGGCGCCACCGCGTGGTGCCAGACCATCTTGTTGCTGGTGCTGGTGCCGTTGGTCACGAAGAAGCAGTGGTCGGCGTTGAAGATGCGCGCCGCGTTGCGCTCGCTCTCGTAGATCGGGCCGGTGTGGTCGAGCAGCTGGCCGAGTTCGTCGACCGAGTTGCACACGTCGGCGCGCAGCATGTTCTCGCCGAAGAATTGGTGGAACATGCGCCCCACCGGGCTCTTCAGGAACGCCACGCCGCCCGAGTGGCCGGGGCAGTGCCAAGAATACGAGCCGTCTTGGGCGTAGTCGACCAGCGCCTTGAAGAACGGCGGCGCCAGCCCGTCCATGTAACTCTTGGCCTCGCGGATGATGTGGCGCGCCACGAACTCGGGCGTGTCTTCGAACATGTGGATGAAGCCGTGCAGCTCACGCAGGATGTCGTTCGGCAGGTGCTGCGAGGTGCGCGTTTCGCCGTACAGGTAGATCGGCACCTCGGCATTCTTGAAGCGCACCTCTTCGATGAACTTGCGCAGGTTCAACACTGCCGGGTCGAGATCGGGGCCGCCGGTGAACTCTTCGTCGTCGATCGACAATATGAAGGCGCTGGCGCGGCTTTGCTGCTGCGCGAACTGGCTCAGGTCGCCGTAGGTCGTGGCGCCCAGCACTTCGAAACCCTCTTTTTCGATCGCGCCGGCCAGCGCACGAATGCCCAGGCCCGAGGTGTTTTCAGAGCGAAAGTCTTCGTCGATGATGACGATCGGGAAGTTGAAGCGCAGCATGGGCAGACCTGACTCGGCGCGACGGCGCCATCGAGAAAGCGCGAAGTGTAGGGCCACTGCATGACAACGGCCGGGCACCGGAGTGCACGCGGCCTACACTCGCGCTCGGGATCGCCCCAAGGAGTTCGAATGGATATTTCTGCATCGACGTTCTGGTGGGTCGCAGCCGGCGTCGCGGTGGCGTTGGAGCTCGCGACCGGCACGTTCTATCTGCTGATGATCGCGCTCGGCCTGACCGGCGCTGCGGTGGTGGCCATGCTCGGGCTGGGCCTCACCGCGCAGGTTGTAGGCGCCGCGCTGATCGGCGGTGGCGCCACGGCGTTGTGGCACCGCCGCCGTTTCAACCAGCCGCAGTCTGCGCCGGCACGCGAGAACCGCGATGTGAACCTCGACATCGGCGAGCGCGTGAACGTGCGCGCCTGGAATACCGAAGGCACGACCCAGGTGCAGTACCGCGGCTCCACCTGGACCGCACGCCTGGCACCCGGCGCCGCGCCCGCATCGGGCGAACACCTCGTGAGCGCCGTCGAAGGCAACTGGCTCGTGCTCACGCCGCGCACGCCGCTTTGAATTCACCCTGAAAGCCGACCCATGGAAATCGCACTCGTCATCGCCGTCATCGCGGCCATCTTCATCATCCGCACGATCAAGATCGTGCCGCAGCAAAACGCCTGGGTCGTCGAAAAACTCGGCAAGTACGACCGCACGCTCACGCCGGGGCTGAAGTTCGTGGTGCCCTTCATCGAACGCGTGGCCTACAAACACTCGCTGAAAGAAGTGCCGCTCGACGTGCCCAGCCAGGTCTGCATCACCAAGGACAACACCCAGCTGCAGGTCGACGGCATCATCTATTTCCAGGTGACCGACCCGATGCGCGCGAGCTACGGCTCGAGCAACTACATCTCGGCCATCACCCAGCTCGCGCAGACGCTGCTGCGTTCGGTGATCGGCAAGATGGAACTCGACAAGACCTTCGAAGAGCGTGACCACATCAACCTGTCGGTCGTGGCTGCGCTCGACGAAGCGGCGAGCAACTGGGGCGTGAAGGTGCTGCGCTACGAGATCAAAGACCTGACACCACCGGCCGCCATATTGCACTCGATGCAGGCGCAGATCACCGCCGAGCGCGAGAAGCGCGCGCTGATCGCGGCCAGCGAAGGCCGCAAGCAGGAGCAGATCAACATCGCCACCGGCGAGCGCGAGGCCTTCATCGCAAGATCGGAAGGCCAGCGCCAGGCCGAGATCAACAAGGCCCAGGGCGAGGCCGCGGCGATCATCGCGGTGGCCGACGCCACCGCCGACGCGATCCGCAAGATCGCCGAGGCGATTCGCTCCCCCGGCGGCGAACAGGCCGTGCAGCTCAAGGTCGCCGAGAAGGCCGTCGAGGCCTACGCTCATCTTGCGCAGAAGAACAACACCATGATCGTGCCGGGCAACATGAGCGAGGTGTCGGCATTGATCGGCACCGCGATGACCTTGATGAAGGCCAAGGTGCCGAACGCGAGCTGAGCCCACCATGGCCTTCAACGTTCTGGGCACCACGCTCGTGCCCTGCTCCTACGACCCGCTGACCGGGTTCTACCGCGACGGCTGCTGCAACACGGCAGAAGACGACACCGGCAGCCATGTGGTCTGCGTGAAGGTGACGGCCGAGTTCCTGGCGTATTCCGCGAGCCGGGGCAACGACCTGAGTACACCCCGCCCCGAATTCCGCTTTCGCGGCCTGAGGCCGGGTGACCGCTGGTGCTTGTGCGCGTTGCGTTGGCGCGAAGCGCTGCTGGCCGGCATGGCACCGCTGGTGGTTCTTGAAAGCACCCACGAACGCGCGCTCGACTTCGTTTCGCTGCAGGCACTGCAAGCCCGCGCGCTCGACGCGGTAGGCTAAACTCGCGCCCTTCGGAGAGGTGGATGAGCGGTTTAAGTCGCACGCCTGGAAAGCGTGTGGGGGCTAATAACCCCCCGCGGGTTCGAATCCCGCCCTCTCCGCCAAGGATGCTGTTTAGAACCTATCAGAACGGTTCAGAAAAACCACCAAAGCCCCGTAAACCGGGGCTTTTTTGCGTCTGGGCGGAACACAACGAGTTGTGACAGCGCAGGCTCATTGGGGTTCTGTCCTACGGACCGCGGCCGGCCGCAGCACCCTTGTGAAGGCCGTTGTCCTACGCTGGTGAGACCGTTCAGCGCGCACCGTAGACACGAGCACTTCGCTCAAGCAAGGCCAACCATGAAGAACGATCACAGGTCGACCTATCGGGGCTGCTCCATATGTACGCGGAGCACGGAAATCAGGCGTCCGACTGATTGGGCCGAACTGGATGCGTTGCCATCGTCATGGGCGCGCAGGTTCACTGGCAGCTTTGTCGTCGATCCCGATGCAGAAAACGATGACTCCTGGCAGCAATTCCCGCCTGCCATCTTCCGGAGCGGGGAGCTGGCGGAAGGCCACGCGTTGGCAGTGGCAAAGCGGTCGATCGATCAAATGCTGGCCGGCGCGTAGCGGTCGATGAATGTCCAAGCCAACGGTCGGCGGTAGAGTGGCGGCATGTGCACACGCTATGTTTCGCCCGAGGATGCTGCGATCGAACGTGTCTGGCACATCGGAGCCCGCAACATCTGGCGGATGCGCGAGGTATTTCCCAGGCAGCCCGGTGCCTTCGTTCGCACGGCACGCGAATCGACCGAGCGCGAGCTTGTGGTCGGGACCTGGGGGCTGATTCCGTGGTTCGCGAAGACGCCCACGCTGACGTATGCCACCTGCAATGCCCGGTCCGAAGAACTGGCCGACAAGGCTTCGTACAAACACCCGTGGGCGCGCGGCCAGCGTTGCATCATCGCGGCCGAATCGTTCTTCGAACCGAACTGGGAGTCGGGCAAGCACATACCCTGGCGGTTTCGCAGAGCGGACGGTGAGCTGTGGGGACTGGCAGGGCTGTGGAACACCTGGACCGACAAGGAGTCAGGGGAGATCCACGAGAGCTACACGATGCTCACGATCAACGCCGACAGCCACCCACTGATGAACCGCATGCACCGGCCAGACCCGAAGCGCCCGCCGGAAATGCAGGACAAGCGTTCGGTGGTGCCGGTCGCGCTGACCGACGTGGACACTTGGCTCAACGGAACCGTTGAAGAGGCGAAAGCCTTGGTTCAGCTACCAGCCGTCGAACTGTTCAACGCCGAGCCTGCGTAGCTGATCAGGACATGAGCCACTGGCTAACGCGATGAGCTACCTGCGCTGCATTGACGGATGCACGACCCTTGGCTGTTCGCGATCGCTCTCCTACTCGGCACGCACCACGCGCCGGCGATCGGCTGGCCCGAACACGTGCACCGCTGCATCGCTCCGCCTGACGCGGAACCCGACCTGGTGCTGCCACCGCTGCCGCCCGAACCGTCGCGACTGAAGCCGGTGGAGGTCGACACCCTGGCCAAGCTGGCAATCGACCCCGGCGTCACGGCCCGCGACCTGGCCGCCGCTGTGGGCGTCTCGAAGACCAGCGCCGCGCGTGCGGCAGGGGCTGCGGGCTCGCAGCGCCGCGGTAACAGCCGACTGAATACTGAGCGGAGCGGCGAACGGCAACGGAAGCGCCACCAAGGCCGGAAACTCATCGCCCCACCGTACACTTCTCGCACAAGAATGAGGAGGCCGAGATGGATTGGCTGACGTTCACTTCGAACTTCTAAAGTTCCTATCTGACATCGTCGGATCGCTGGCGTGGCCCGGGCTCGCGCGCCCGCTGATACCGCAGGCATCCGACCCGTACCGAGACGACCGCATGAACGAATCCCCCGCCTACACACCGCCCAGCGTCTGGACCTGGAACAAGGAAAGCGGCGGCCGCTTTGCGAACATCAACCGGCCGATCGCCGGCCCGACCCACGACATAGACCTGCCGCTGGGCCGCCACCCGCTGCAGTTGTATTCGCTGGGCACGCCGAACGGCGTGAAGGTCACGGTGATGCTCGAAGAACTGCTGGCCCTCGGCCACACGGGCGCCGAGTACGACGCTTGGCTCGTGAAGATCAATGAAGGCGACCAGTTCGGCAGCGGCTTCGTGGCGGCCAATCCCAATTCGAAGATCCCCGCGCTGTGGGATCGAAGCGGCACCACACCCATTCGACTGTTCGAGTCGGGCGCGATCCTGATGCACCTGGCACAAAAATTCGGCGCCTTCTTGCCGACCGAGGCCGCGGCGCGTGCCGAATGCCTCTCGTGGTTGTTCTGGCAGATGGGCAGCGCGCCGTTTCTCGGCGGCGGCTTCGGCCACTTCTACGCCTACGCGCCGAGCAAGATCGAATACGCGATCGACCGCTACGCGATGGAGGTCAAACGCCAGCTTGATGTGCTCGACCGTCGCCTGGCCGAGAGCCCCTATCTGGCGGGCGACGACTACACGATCGCCGACATGTCGGTCTGGCCCTGGTACGGCACGCTCGTGAAGGGCCAGCTCTACGAGGCCGGCGAGTTCCTGCAGGTTCAGGAATACACGAACGTTCTTCGCTGGACCGACCAAATCGCCAAGCGGCCCGCGGTGCAGCGCGGCCGCATGGTCAACCGCACCTGGGGCCAAGCGTCGAGCCAGTTGCACGAACGCCACGAGGCGAGCGACTTCGAGACCCAGACGCAAGACAAGCTGGCGCAGCCATGACGATCACCCTCTACGACTGCTCGACCGCACCGAGCCCGCGCCGCGCCCGCATCCTGCTCGCCGAAAAGGGCGTGGTGCACGAGACAGTTCAGGTCGACCTGCGCAACGGCGAACAACTGAGTGAGGCCTTCCGGCAGGTGAACCCTTCGTGCACCGTGCCGGCGTTGCGCACCGACGATGGGCCGCTGCTGACCGACAACGCTGGCATCACAGCCTACCTCGAGGCCCGCTTTCCGCAACCGCCTTTGCTCGGGGAAAACGCGCACGAAAAGGCAGAGATTGCGAGCTGGAACTGGCGTGTCGAATTCGAAGGCCTGATGGCCATCGCCGAGGCGCTGCGCAACAGCGCGCCGGCCATGGCCAACCGCGCGCTGCCCGGGCCGGTGGACTACCCGCAAATTCCCGAACTGGCGCAACGCGGTCTGAGCCGGGTGCAGCATTTCTTCGTGATGTTGAACGAGCGTTTGGCTGGCCGCAACTTCATCGCCGCCGACCGCTTCAGCATCGCCGACATCACCGCGGTGGTGGCCGTCGACTTTGCGCGCGTGGTCAAGATCAAACCCACAGAGCAGCACCCTCACCTGCTGCGCTGGCGGGCGGCCATGGCGCTGCGGCCGGCGATGTCGCTTTAGGCTTCGCTTTCGCCCGAAACGTTGCCTGCGACCCGCCGCAGCAGCAATAGCAACTGCTGCTGCTCGGCAGCACTCAAGCCCGCCACGGCCGCGGCGCTCAGCTTGCGCGCCTGCTGCTGCAGCGAACGCTGCACGGCCCGCCCATCGGCGGTGAGCGACAAGCGCACATTGCGCCGATCGGCCTCGTCGGCCTCGGCGGCCAGCAGCCCGCGGTCGCGCAGGCCCTTGATCAGGCGCGCGAGCTGGGCCTTGTCGCGCCCGCTGTGCAAGGCCAGGTCTTTTTGCGTGGCGCCCGGGTGACGCGCGAAGAACCCCAGCACCTTGCCGTCCATGTGGGTGATGTCGTGCGGCCCGTCGCGCAGGAAGCGGTACTGCTGCGTGCGGTAGCGGTGCATCACGGTGTGGACGAGTTCCAGAACGTCATCGTCCGCCGCACGGCCTTGTTGGTTGACAATATCAATTGATTTGCGCATGATGGATGATATTGTCAACCATCAATTCGAATTTCACCATGAGCATTTCCCTCAGCACCCCGCGTGTGCAGCGTGTGCGCCACGAACTCAAGCGCCGCGAGCTGCAGGTCGTGCGCGTTGAAACCCTTAGCCCGCACTTTCGCAGCGTCACCTTCGGCGGCGAATCGCTCGCCGACTTCGTCAGCGCGTCGTTCGACGACCACGTCAAGTTCATGCTCGATGCCGATGACGCCGAGCCGGTGCGGCGCGACTACACGCCGCGCCACTTCGACGCCGCCGCGCGCGAGCTGACGATTGAATTCGCGCTGCACGGCGACGGCCCGGCCGCGTTGTGGGCGGCCCAGGCCGCGCCCGGCCAGCACGCCACCATCGGCGGGCCGCGTGGCTCGTTCATCGTGGCGGCCGACCACGACTGGCATCTGCTCGTCGGCGACGAAACCGCCTTGCCCGCGATCAGCCGGCGCCTCGAAGAGCTGCCCGCCAACACACGCGCGATCGTGGTCGCGCAAGCGCAAGACCCGGCCGATCGGCGCAGCCTGCAGAGCGCCGCGGCCTTGGCCGTGCAGTGGGTGGCTGGCACGCCGGAACTGATTGCCGCCGTGCGCGCGCTCGAACTGCCGCCCGGTTCGGGCTACGCCTGGTGTGCCGGTGAGGCCTCGGCCACGGCCACGCTGCGGCGCATTCTGGTCGAGGAAAAGGGGCACGACCGCCACGCGATACGCGCCGCGGCCTACTGGAAACAAGGCGCCGTGGCGCACCACGAAAACCTCGAACCCTGAACGCCGCCGCACGATGCCCCACGCGGCGCGCGGCTTTCGCGCCCGGCAGCACCGCGCGCGCCGGTCACGGACGAGAATTCCGCACGCCATGCATCTTGCCAAAGGAACCCAGTGACCGATCTGTCCAACTTTCCCATCACCCACAAGTGGCCCGCCCAGCACCCCGACCGCATCCAGCTCTATTCGCTGCCCACGCCGAACGGCGTGAAGGCCTCGATCCTGCTCGAAGAGACCGGCCTGCCTTACGAGCCGCACCTCGTGCGCTTCGATGCCAACGACCAGTTGTCGCCCGAGTATCTGTCGCTCAACCCGAACAACAAGATCCCGGCCATCCTCGACCCGAACGGGCCGAACGGCAAGCCGCTCGCGCTGTTCGAGTCGGGTGCCATCCTGATCTACCTGGCCGAGAAGACCGGGCGCTTCATGCCCACCGATGCGGCCCGCCGCTACGAGACGATCCAGTGGCTCATGTTCCAGATGGGCGGCATCGGCCCGATGTTCGGCCAGCTCGGTTTCTTTCACAGATTCGCTGGCAAGGACTACGAAGACAAGCGCCCGCGTGACCGCTACGTGGCGGAATCGAAGCGCCTGCTCGGTGTGCTGAACCAGCGCCTGGCCGACCGTGAATGGATCATGGGCAGCGAGTACAGCATCGCCGACATCGCCAGCTTTCCGTGGATCAACAACCTGATCGGCTTCTACGAAGCCGGTGGCCTGGTGGGCATCGACGACTTTGCGCATGTGCAGCGCGCACTCGCGGCATTCGTGGCGCGCCCGGCGGTGATTCGCGGGCTCACGATCCCGAAGCGGGCCTGAACCTGCAACGAAAGCACTCATGAGCCCCGTCAACGCCATCCTTCGCGCCAGCCCGCTCGGGTTTCCGTGGGAAACACTCGACCCGTTCCTGTTCTGCGTGTACCACGATGACCACTACCCGAAAGGCAACACGCAGTTTGGCCCGAGCGCCTCGCTCGCCGGCCGGAAGATGGGGCAAGACTTCGCCGGCAAAGACGGCTGGCGCATGTACCACGGCCTGACTGTGCCGGGTTTCCCGTCGCACCCGCACCGCGGCTTCGAGACCGTGACGATCGTGCGCAAAGGGCTGATCGACCACTCCGACTCACTCGGTGCCACGGCGCGTTTTGGCGGGGGCGATGTGCAGTGGCTCACGGCCGGCAGCGGCATCGTGCACGCCGAGATGTTCCCCTTGCTCGACGCGGCTGCAGCCAACCCGCTCGAGCTGTTCCAGATCTGGCTCAACCTGCCGGCGCGCAGCAAGATGGCAGCCCCGCACTTCACGATGTTCTGGTCGGAACACATCCCGCGCCATGTGGCCACCGACACCGATGGCCGCAGCACCGAAGTAGCCTGCATCGCAGGGCGGCTGGCGCAAGCGGGCGTGGCCGAGCCGCTCGCACCGCCGCCCGATTCCTGGGCTGCACAAGCCGATGCCGAGATCGCGATCTGGACGCTGAAAATGGCACCTGGCGCGCGCTGGACGTTGCCGGCCGCCAGCGGCGCGGCCACACGCAGGATGTTGTATTTCTTCAAGGGTGCGAGCGTGTCGATCGATGCGCAGGTGGCAGACCAGCACGCGGCGATCGAGCTGCGGGCAACACAGGCTGTCGAGTTGGTCAACGGCACCGAGCCGAGCGAGTTTCTGCTGCTGCAAGGCCGCCCCATCGGCGAGCCGGTGGCGCAATACGGGCCGTTCGTGATGAACACGCAGGCCGAGCTGCAGCAGGCTTTCGACGACTACCGCCGTACCGAATTCGGTGGTTGGCCGTGGCCCGACAACGCCCCGGTGCACGGCGACGAGCCCGTGCGATTTGCGAAGCACGCTGATGGGCGCGTCGAAACGCAGGCGGGCGCTTCAGGCCCGGCGTTCAGGCCCGCAGAAGCTGCGCCAGCCAGTACAGGCCGACCGCGCCCAGGCTGACGATCAGCGCGCTCACCACGAGCAAAAAGCCCATGCCCTTGGCCTTCGGTTTGCGCCGTGCTTCGGGCAGAGCGTGGTAGCCCGACAAGAGCGAGTAGCCGGTGGACTGGGCAAATTCGCTGGAGCGCTGTTCGCTCGGCTCGGAATCCCAGCCGAAGAGTTGGGTGTCTTTGAAGTCGCGTCGGTTTGAGCTCATGGGCTCATTGTCGCGCTCCGTAACAAACTGTTGCAGCCCGCGCTTGCGGGGGAAAGCCGGTCGCCGCACAACCAGAGCGTGAAAGATTCACGCGACGAAGCTGCTGCGAAAGCCGGCCATCAACCCGTGCTGCCACCCAGGCTGCTTTTGTACAGGTCGAGGTACCGCGCCGCGGCGCCCTGCCATGAAAAGTCTTGCACCATCGCGTGTTGCATCAGGCCGCGCCACTGCGGCGGGCGGGCGAACGCGGCGGCGGCACGCTGCAGTGCGGCGTCGAGCGCCGCTGGCGTGGCGGCATCGAAGACGAATCCGGTCGCGCGCTCGCTGGCAGCGCCACCCTCGCCCGCATCGACGACCGTGTCGGCCAGCCCACCGACCCGCCGCACCACCGGCAGCGTGCCGTAGCGCAGGCCATAGAGCTGGGTCAGGCCGCACGGTTCGAACCGCGACGGCAGCACGATCGCATCGCTGCCGGCGATGAGCCGGTGTGCAAAGGCTTCGTCGTAGCCGATGCGCACGGCCACCTGCCCGGCGTGGGCCTTGGCGGCCGCGAGGAAAGCCGCTTCCAGCGCTGGCTCCCCGGCGCCCTGCAACACGAACTGGCCACCACGGTGGATCAAGCCAGGCAAGGCCGCGAGCATCAGGTCGAGGCCCTTTTGCGAGGTGAGGCGGCTCACCACGCCGAACAGCATGGCGCCGGCCCGAACCTGCAGGCCGAGTTCGCGCTGCAGCGCTGCCTTGCAGCTTGTCTTGCCGGCCGGCTCTTTCGCCGAGTAAGTCTGCGCCAGGCTGCTGTCGGCCGCGGGATTCCAGATGGCACCGTCGACACCGTTGAGCACGCCACTCACATCGGCGCCGCGCCCCCGCACCACGCCGTCCAGGCCGAAGCCGAACTCTGAGGTGGAGATCTCGCGCGCATAAGTGGGGCTCACGGTGGTGATGCGCCGCGCGAACTTCAGGCCGGCTTTCATGAACGAGAGCTGGCCGTGGAACTCGAGCCCGGTCGAGGCCATGAAACGCGACGGCAGACCGAGCAGGTTGAAGTCGCCACTCGGAAACAGGCCCTGGTAGGCGAGGTTGTGGACCGTGAAGATGGTGGCCGCGCGTGTCGGTGGGTGGGCCGCCACGTAGGCACAAGCCATGCCGGCGTGCCAGTCGTGCGCGTGCAGCAGCTCGGGCACCCACTCGGCATCGAGTTCGCCTGCAGCAAGGTGTGCCGCCGCCCAGCCGAGCAGCGCAAAGCGCTGCACGTTGTCGGGCCACTCGTGGCCAGCGCTGTCCTGGTACGGGCTGCCTTCGCGGCGGTAGAGGTAGGGCGCGTCGATCACGTAGACCGGCACGTGGCTGTAGGGCATGCGCCCGAGCCGCAGCGTGACACGCGCCGCGCCGAAGGCCGGGCCGATCTGGCACACGGTTTTCTGGTGCAACACCGCGTCGGCGATCGCGGGCAGGCCCGGCAGCAGCAGGCGCACATCGGCACCCTGCCCGATCAGGGCTTGTGGCAGCGCCCCCAGCACATCGGCCAGGCCACCGGTCTTGACGAGGGGGAAGACTTCCGCGGCAACCTGCAGAACCCTCATTGCCCTGCAGTGGCGATCGCCTCGAGCATGCCGCGGGTCACGAGCGTGATGCCGTTTTCAGAGCGGTAGAAGCGCTGCGCGTCGAGCACCGGGTCTTCGCCGATCACCATGCCATCGGGAATCACGCAGCCGCGGTCGATCACGGTGCGGGTCAGGCGCGCGCCGCGTCCGATCTGCGATTCCGGCAACAGCACGGACCAGTTCACGCTCGAATGCGAATGCACCCGCACACTCGAGAACAGCACCGAACGTTCAACGCTGCCCGAGACGATGCAACCGCCCGACACCAGCGATTCGACCGCCACGCCGCGCCGCTCGCCCTGGTTGTGCACGAACTTGGCCGGTGGCAATTGCGATTGGTGGGTCCAGATCGGCCAGCGTGTGTCGTAGAGGTTGAGCAGCGGGTCGGTGGCGGTGAGGTCGATGTTGGCGTCCCAGTAGGCATCGATCGTGCCCACGTCGCGCCAGTAAGGCTCTTCGCGCATGCGCGTTCCGACCGCGCTGAGGTGGAACGGGTGCGCTGCGGCCTGACCGTTGCGCACGGCGTGCGGAATGATGTCCTTGCCAAAATCGTGGCTCGAGTTGGGGTCGTGAACGTCGCGCTCGAGTTCCTTGTAGAGGTAGCGGGCGTTGAAGATGTAGATCCCCATGCTGGCAAGCGAGCGGGTCGGGTCGCCCGGCATCGGCGGGGGGTCGGCCGGCTTCTCGACGAAGTCGATGATCATGTGGTTCTCGTCGACCGCCATCACACCGAAGGCAGTGGCCTCGGCGCGCGGAACGGCAATGCAGCCGACGGTGCAGTCGCGGCCCTTGGCCACGTGGTCGACGAGCATCAGCGCATAGTTCATCTTGTAGATGTGGTCGCCGGCCAGCACCACGATGTAGTCGGCGCCGTAGCTCGCGAGGATGTCCTGGTTCTGGTAGACGGCGTCGGAGGTGCCGCGGTACCAGCTTTCGTCGTCGGTGCGTTGCTGCGCCGGCAGCAGGTCGACGAACTCGTTCATCTCGGTCTTCAGGAAACCCCAGCCGCGCTGCACGTGGCGCAGCAGGCTGTGCGACTTGTACTGGGTGATCACGCCGATGCGGCGAATGCCGGAGTTCAAGCAGTTCGAGAGCGCGAAATCGACGATGCGGAATTTGCCTCCAAAATACACCGCCGGTTTGGCACGGCTGTCGGTCAGGTTCTTCAGGCGGCTGCCGCGTCCGCCGGCCAGCACCAGCGCAACGCTGCGTTTGGGAAGGTCGAGGCTGAGGGCGAGTTCGTCGGGGGTCATGGGGCGGGTCTCCGTTCTGACTGCAATGCGTTGTGGACCGAATCTACAGCCAGTGTGGCCGCTTTTGCACCCGCGCAACAAGCGATATCAACCCGCATGCCCTGCACCACGGCGCCCCGAGACGTGGGCGCAAAAATTGCGAGGGTCGGGAGACGAATGTTGCAGTGCCCGATGCGACACTGTTCCCCCTGCGCTCCGCTCCGACCTGAGCAAGGGACGCTCCAGACCAGCAAGGAATATTGCGTTATGCCCAGTACCCCACTTTCCACCAGCGATGTCGCCAGCGGTGTCGAAGACCAACTGCTCAGCACCGTTGGCGTGGCGCCGCCCGACGCCAGCGCCACCGACCTCATGCAGGCCGTCTCACAGGTGGCACGGCGCCAGCTCTCGCAGCGCTGGGTCGCAACGCAAGCCGAACAGCGCGCCGCCAAGGCGCGGCGGGTCTACTACTTCTCGATGGAATTCCTGATGGGCCGCACGCTCTCGAACGCCCTGGCCGCGCTCGACCTGCGCGGCGACGCCGCCGCGGCGATGGCCGCACACGCCCAGAAGCTCGAAGACGTGGCCGACTGCGAACCCGATGCGGCCCTCGGCAACGGCGGCCTCGGCCGGCTCGCGGCCTGTTTCCTCGACTCCATGGCCACGCTCGGCCTGCCCTCGTTCGGCTACGGTATCCGCTACGAATACGGCATGTTCGCGCAAGAGATCCAGAACGGCTCGCAGGTCGAGTACCCCGACCCGTGGCTGGCCGACGGCACCGCCTGGGAATGGCCGCGCGCTGCCATCACCTACCCGGTGCGCTTCGGCGGCTGGGTCGAGCACAGCATGGGCACCGATGGCAACCCGCGCGCGGTATGGCGCGCCGCGGCCGAAGTGGCGGCCAAGGCCTGCGACATGGTGATTCCCGGCCACGGCACGCAGAAGGTCAGCACGCTGCGCCTGTGGAAGGCCGTGGCGCCGGCGCACATCGACCTGAACGCCTTCAACACCGGCGACTACGCACGCGCCGCGAGCGTGAAGAACGAGTACGAGAACATCTCGTGGGTGCTGTACCCGAACGACAGCACGCCGGCCGGCCGCGAGCTGCGGCTGCGCCAGGAATACTTCTTCGTCGCCGCGTCGATGCAAGACCTGCTGGCCCGCCACCTCGACGAGAACCCGTCGCTCGCGAACCTGGCCGACAAGGTGGCGATCCACCTCAACGACACCCACCCGGCCATCGGCGTGGCCGAGCTGATGCGTTTGCTGTGCGACGAACACGGCGTGCCCTGGCCCAACGCCTGGGCGCTGTGCACGAAGGTGTTCTCGTACACCAACCACACGCTGATGCCCGAAGCGCTCGAAACCTGGCCGGTTGCGCTGATGCAGCACGTGCTGCCGCGCCACCTCGAGATCATCTTCCGCATCAACCAGGAACTGATGGACCTGGCCGCAAAACACCGCCCTGGCGACCTCGCATTCATGTCGAGCCTGTCGCTGATCGACGAACGTGGCGAGCGCCGCGTGCGCATGGCCAATCTCTCGATCGTGGGCAGCCACAAGGTCAACGGCGTGTCGGCGCTGCACTCCGACCTGTTGGTTCAGACGATCTTCAAGGACTTCGCGAGCCTGTGGCCCGAGCGCTTCACCAACATGACGAATGGCGTCACGCCGCGGCGCTGGCTGGCACAAGCCAACCCGGGTTTGGCGGATCTGCTCGACCGCACCGTGGGCAAGGGCTGGCGCCTCGATCTCGATCAGCTCAAGGGCTTGCACGAGCACACGGGCGACGCCGCCTTCGGCGACGAGTTCATGGTTGTGAAACGCGCCAACAAGGCGCGCCTGGCGGCACTCATCGAACGCAAGACCGGCGTGAAGGTGAACCCGGCCAGCCTGTTTGACGTGCAGGTCAAGCGAATCCACGAATACAAGCGCCAGTTGTTGAACGTGCTGCACGTGGTGACGCGTTACCAGGCGATCCTGGCGAACCCGAACGCCGATTGGGTGCCGCGCACCGTGATCTTCGCGGGCAAGGCAGCGTCGAGTTACGCGACCGCCAAGTCGATCATCCGGCTCATTCACGACGTGGGCGCGGTCATCAACACCGACCCGCGTATTGGCGACAAGCTGAAGCTCCTGTTCATTCCAAACTACGGTGTGTCGGTGGCGGAGACCATCATGCCGGGCGCCGACCTGTCGGAGCAGATCTCGACCGCCGGCACCGAAGCCTCGGGCACCGGCAACATGAAGCTCGCGCTCAATGGCGCATTGACGATCGGCACCGACGACGGTGCCAACATCGAGATTCGCCAGAACGTGGGCGACGACAACATCTTCATCTTCGGCCTGAAGACACCCGAGGTGCAGGCGCTCAAACAAGGCGGCTACCAGCCGATGCGCTACTACGAAAGCACGCCGCCGCTCAAGGCCGTGCTCGACGCCATCGCCGGTGGCGCGTTTTCGCCCGAAGAGCCCGGGCGTTACCGCGGCCTCGTCGATTCGCTGCTGTGGGGCGGCGACCACTACCTGCTGCTGGCCGACTACGCGAGCTACGTGGCCACGCAGTCGCGCGTCGACGAGCTCTACCGCCAGCCCGCAGCCTGGGCCCAGCGTGCCATCGCCAACGTGGCGGGCATGGGCGTGTTTTCATCCGACCGCACGATCGGCGAGTACGCGAGCCAGATCTGGGGCATCGAACCCGAGCGCCGCTGAGCCGATGCCCGTTCAGAGCCCGCAACGAACCGAGGCCGGCGCTGCTGCGGCGCTGCACGTCGCGACCGGGCGCGCCTGGCCGATCGGCGCGCACTGGAACGGCCTGGGTGTCAACTTCGCCGTGTTCTCGGCCCACGCGCAGGCGATCGACCTGTGCCTCTTCGATGACGCTGGCAGCACCGAGACAGCGCGCCTGCGCCTGCCCATGCACACCGGCAACGTCTGGCACGGCTTCGTCGCCGGCCTGAAGCCGGGGCAGGTCTACGGCCTGCGCGCCCACGGGCCCTGGCGCCCCGACAAGGGCCACCGCTTCAATCCGCACAAACTGCTGCTCGACCCGTATGCGCGCGAGATCGTCGGCCAGTTCGAATGGGCGGACGAACACTTCGCCGCCGACCGCGTGCACCCGCGCCAGATGGACCCGCGCGACAACGGCGAGCGCGCGCTGAAGGCGCGTGTCGTGCACGACAGTTTTGACTGGAGCGATGACAGCGCGCCGCAGACCGCGCTGGCCGACACGCTCATCTACGAGTTGCACGTGAAAGGCTTTTCGCAGCTCAACCCGGCCGTGCCGCCCGAGTTGCGTGGCACCTACGCAGGGCTCGGCCACGAAGCTTCCATCGCCCACCTGCAACGCCTCGGCGTCACTGCGCTGAGCATTTTGCCGGTGCACCACCACGTCGACGAAGAACGTCTCGTGAAGATGGGGCTCACGAACTACTGGGGCTACAACACGATCGGCTATTTCAGCCCCGACCCGCGCTTCGGCTCAGTCGGCAACGGCGCGGCGCTGCGTGACGAGTTCCGGAACATGGTGAAGGCGCTGCACAAGGCCGGCATCGAGGTGCTGCTCGACGTGGTCTACAACCACACGGCCGAAAGCGACAGCACCGGCCCGTGCATCAGCTTCCAGGGCCTGGACAACGCCAGCTACTACCGCCTGCAACCCGGCGCCGCACTCACGCACGAGAACCACACGGGCTGCGGCAACACCGTCGACATCCGCCAGCCGCGGGTGCTGCAGATGGTCATGGACAGCCTGCGCTACTGGGTCAGCGAGATGCACGTCGACGGTTTCCGTTTCGATCTGGCCACCACGCTCGGACGCAACGACCACGGTTTTGACCGCAATGGCGCCTTCTTCACCGCGGTGGCGCAAGACCCGGTGCTCTCGCGCGTGAAAATGATCGCCGAGCCCTGGGACATCGGCCCTGGCGGTTACCAGGTCGGCGGTTTCCCGAACGGCTGGCCCGAATGGAACGACCAGTTCCGCGACGCGATGCGCAGCTTCTGGCTGCACCACCCTGCCTCACGCGGCGGTTTCGCACAGCGGCTGTGTGCATCGTCCGACGTGTACCAGCCGCGCGGCCGCGCACCGGCCGAGTCGGTCAACTACGTGATCTCGCACGACGGCTTCACACTGCGCGACCTCGTGACGTACCAAGACAAGCGCAATCTCGCCAACCTTGAAGAGAACCGCGACGGCACCGGCAACAACCTCGGCTTCAACTGCGGTGTCGAAGGCGAGAGCGGCGACCCGCAGGTCAACCTGCTGCGCGCCCGGCTGCAACGCGCCCTGCTCGCCACCACACTGCTGGCGCAAGGCACACCCATGCTCTGTGCCGGCGATGAACTCGGCCACACGCAGGGCGGCAACAACAACCCGTATTGCCACGACAGCGAGATCTCCTGGATCGACTGGTCACGTGCCGATACCGACCTGATCGAGTTCACCCGCAGCGTGATCGCGTTGCGGCGCTTCGCCCTGCCCTTCGGCAACCGCTGGTACAGCGGCCTCACCGACCCGCGCGGCCTGCACGACCTGGCCTGGCTCGGCGGCGACGGCCGGCCCTTGCACGGCGAGGCCTGGAACGGCGAAGCAAGCCGGGTGCTCGGTTGCCTGATCGGTGAACCCGGCCGCGCCCGGGCGCCGCTGTTGCTGCTGGTGAACGCCGACGCCCACGACCACGACTTCCCGTTGCCCTCAGGGGTGTGGGAAGTGCTGCTCGACACCACCCACCCGCGCGGCGCTGGCAGCTGGCACGGCCAGGGCGGCGTGAACATCGTGCTCAAGGCAAGCAGCCTGCTGGTGCTGGCCGTCGCCGGCTCCGGCGTCAGGCTTTGAGGATGCAGTCGATGCGATTCCCCCGTGCCAGCGGTGTGCTGCTGCACCCCACGTCGTTGCCCGGCCCGCACGGCAGCGGCGACTTCGGCGCGGACGCTTACCACTTCGTCGACTGGCTGGTGAGTGCTGGCCAGAGGCTTTGGCAGATCCTGCCGCTCGGCGGCATCGGCCCTGGCAATTCGCCTTACATGAGCAGCTCGGCCTTCGCCGGCAACGTGCTGCTGATCGACTTGGGCGAGTTGTGCTCGCGGGGCTGGCTGAACGACGCTGACCTGCAGGCCGAAACGCACCTCTCCGACGCGTGGGTGAACTTCGCGGCCGTGAATCCGTTTCGCATGCAGCGCCTGCACCGCGCCTCGGTGGCATTCGCGCAGACGGCGACCGACGCCGAGCGTGCCGAGCTTGCGACCTTCCGTGCGGCGCAGGCCAGTTGGCTGGGCGACTACACGCTGTTCATGGCGCTGCGTGAAGCCCAGGGCACGGGCGACTGGTGCGCCTGGCCGACAGCGCTCGTGCGGCGCGGGAGCGCTGCGCTCGCCGAAGCGCGCGCCGTGCACGCCGAACGCATCGCATTCTGGGAGTTCTGCCAGTGGTGCTTCTTTCGCCAGTGGTTGGCGCTGAAGCGCTACGCGAACGAGCGCGGCATCGAAATCATCGGCGACGCGCCGATCTTCATTGCGCACCAAAGCGCCGAAGTCTGGGCTCGGCAGGAACTGTTCGAGCTCGATGCCAGCGGCCAGCCCACGGTCGTGGCCGGCGTGCCACCCGATGCCTTCAGCGACACCGGTCAGCATTGGGGCAACCCGCTCTACCGCTGGAGCGCCCACAAGGCCGAAACGTATGCCTGGTGGGTCGAGCGCATTCGCCGCACTTTCGAGCTGGTCGACATCGTGCGCATCGACCACTTCCGCGGCTTTGCGGCCTACTGGGAGATCAAGGCGAGCGAGCCGACCGCGGTCAACGGGCGCTGGGTCAACGGCCCGGGCGCCGCACTCTTCAAGACCATTGCGCAAGAACTCGGGCCGCTGCCCGTCATTGCCGAAGACTTGGGGCTGATCACCCCTGACGTGCTGGCCTTGCGCAAGCGTTTTCACTTTCCCGGCATGCGCATTCTGCAGTTCGCTTTCGGCGGTGGCAGCGACAACCTCTACCTGCCGCACAACCACGAGCCCGACTCAGCCGTCTACACCGGCACGCACGACAACAACACGACGCAAGGCTGGTGGCAGACGGCGTCGCACGCCGAGCAACAACACGTGCTGGCCTACCTCAGCCTTCTCGATCAGGCCGGCGCTGCGCAGCAGATCCACTGGCACCTGATCCGCGCCGCCTGCGCCAGCGTGGCCGACACCGCAGTGCACCCGATGCAGGACGTGCTGGGCCTCGGCCACGAGAGCCGCATGAACTTTCCCGGCCAGGGCGCGGGCTGGTGGGCCTGGCGCTTCAGTTGGAGGCAGGTCATGCCCGCGCATGCGCAGCAGTTGGCCGAGATGTGCCGGCTGTACCGCCGCTAATGGCGCATGACCCGCCTAACGAATGACATGAGCGGCGCACGCCGGCAGGGCATGCAAGGCCCGAAATGCGCAGCACTGCCGGGGGCCTATCGAACCACTCCGATCTCCTGGCGTATCTCACCTCTGAAGGTAAAAAGCGTGAGCAACGCGTTCTTCACATCACCTTTCTCGTCAAACGAGATCGGGCCTGTGAGTCCCTTGTAGTCCACCGTACTGGCCAGCACCGGCAGATAGACCTTCGGATCGGATGAGCCGGCTTTGATCATCGCTGCGACGATGACGTTGACGGCATCGTAAACGCAGGGGGCATATCGCTGAGGCTCAGTGCCGAAGCGCCTTCTGAATTGCTCGCGAAACTCGGCCAGGCGAAATTGTTGTTCGACTTCCATGCCACCCGCCTCGGCGCAAACGACCTGATTGTCCGCAACGGCTCCATCAGCAAGTTTGGGCAGAACCGTTGAGCAGATCCCGTCGCCACCGACGAACTTCGCGTCGATGCCGAGTTGCTTCATCTGACGGATGATCGGCCCCGCCACGGTATCCGTGCCGCCAAAGAAGATGACGTCGGGGTTCTTGGCCTTGACGAGCGTCAGGATGGCGATGAAATCGGTCGCGCCTTGACCCGTGTATTGCGTCTCGGCAATTTCACCGCCCCGGGCCTTGACGGCCTTGGTGAAGTTCTCGACCAGCCCGTGACCATAGGCCGTACCGTCATCGATCACCGCGATCGACTTTCCTTTGAGTTCCTTCACCACGTAGGTGCCGAGCGCACTGCCCAGCCGCGAATCATCGGCGAGCATGCGAAAGGCGGTATTGAATCCCTGCCGTGTGTATCTCGAGTTGGTGGCCGATGGTGCGATCTGTGGAATTCCGGCAGCGCTGTAGATCCTGGACGCCAGCATGGTGGTTCTCAAGTTCAGATGGCCGATAACGCCAGCCACGTTGAGGCCAACCATCTGCTGAGCGACGGCGACTGCCCGCTTGGGGTCATTCCCGTCGTCTTCCGGCACCAGTTCCAGACGTACCTTGGTACCGCCGATCACCACTCCCGTGGCGTTCAGCTGGTCGACCGCCATGCGGGCACTGTTTTCCATGTCGATGCCCACGGCAGCAAATCTGCCGCTGGTCGGGGCAACATGACCCAGCTTGACGACCGTGTCCTGGGCCCGGGCCGCAGTGCCGAGCAAGGTCACCACCGCCGCCACGAAGCCCGTCATGAAACAGCCGCGTGAAAAAGAAAAGGGGCGCCGAAGCGCCCGCTGAACTCTCTGCAAAACGACGGGCTATCGAACCACTGCGATCTGATCGCGTTTGTCGCCCTTGTACGTGTACAAGGTCAGAGCCCCGTTCTTCACGTCGCCTTTTTCATCGAATGAAATGGTGCCGGTCACACCCTTGTAGCCCTCGGTCTTGGCCAGCACCGGAAGATAGACCTTCGGGTCAGCCGAATCGGCCTTGACCATGGCGGCGACCATCACGTTGAGGGCGTCGTAGACGTAGGGTGCATACACCTGGACATCGATGCCGAACTTCTTCTTGTAGTCCTCACGGAACTTGTCCATGCCAACCTTTTGTTCGCCTTCCACGCCACCCGCTTCAGCGCAAACGACCTGGCTGTCCGCCATCGCACCGCCGGCCAACTTGGGCAGTTCGCTCGAGCAAATGCCGTCACCGCCCATGAATTTCGCCTTGATGCCCAACTGCTTCATCTGGCGGATCATCGGGCCCGCCACAGCGTCCATGCCACCAAAGAACACGACGTCTGGCTTCTTCGATTTGATCTGGGTCAGGATGGCGGTGAAATCGGTCGCCTTGTCGGTCGTGAACTGTGTCTCCGCAACCGTGCCACCCGAGGCCTTGACGGCCTTGCTGAACTCTTCGGCAACACCCTGGCCATAGGCAGTGCGGTCATCGATCACCGCAATCGACTTACCCTTCAGTTCCTTCACGGCATAGTTGCCGAGCGTACTGCCAAGATGGACGTCATCCGCAACGACTCGGAACGCGGTATTGAAGCCCTGGCGCGTGTACTTCGGGTTGGTCGCGGAAGGCGAAATCTGTGGGATTCCCGCGTCGAAATAGATCTTCGAAGCCGGAATGGTGGTGCCCGAGTTCAGGTGCCCGATCACGCCGTTGACCTTCGAGTCAACCAGCTTCTGTGCCACCGCGGTGCCTTGCTTGGGATCGCCAGCATCGTCTTCAGCCAGCAGCTCGAAGGTGACCTTCTTGCCGCCGATCATCACGCCCTTGGCGTTGAGTTCGTCGATGGCCATTCTGGCGCCATTTTCATTGTCTTTGCCCAGGTGCGCGATGCCACCACTGGTCGGGCCGACGTGCCCGATCTTGACGACTGACGAAGTATCGGGCGCTGCGGCGACAGGAGCCGGAGCAGGTGCCGCGGCGACCGGCTCCTCTTTCTTGCCGCACGCTGTCAAGGCGATCAGCGCAAGCACCGACATTGAATACAGTGACTTCCTCATTGGTTGTTTCCTTCCGTGATTGAATATGTGTTTAGTCTACTGCCAAGACCCAAACCTGCGATGAGTGATCCGACTAACGACTTCCCTGATTCCGCTTCGCCCGCCAGCGGCGCGAGGCTGCGATTCTGTGCGCGTTTGGCCTTTGCATTGACTTGCGGACAAACCCTTGTTGCGTGTTCGGGACTGATGCTGGCGTCGTCGCCAGAGACTTGGTCCGACCTGCGTGGCGACCGAGGAGTCTCCGTGCTGGGTCGTGACTACGATGACTGTGCAGCCTTGGTCGAGACCAAGCGCTCGCAACTCGCCAGGTGCATGGAAACCCGTGGATGGAAGACTCGAGCCGAAAGTCCAGAAAACTGAGCACCAAGATTTTCCCTGCTTCACCGATCGCGATGCCGTGCCAATTCCTGGGCCACGGCGCGGGCCACGATCTCACGCAAGGTCGATGCCAGCTCGCCGCGGGCATCGCGCACCACGCTGTCGGCAGCGCGCTGCAGCATCGGTGTGAGCACCTCGCGCAGGCGCACCTCAAGCATCAGGTCGATCTGGTGCTGCAGATCGGCCAGCACTCGCTGGCTGAGCTGTTCCTCCGACACGAACGACGCGACCGGGGCCGACGCATTCGGCGCCAGCACCATCGATTCGTCGAAGCCCCCGGCGTGCTGCGGGTGGGCTTCGGCCGCCTGCGCCTGATCGGGCCAGTCGACGACCTCGGTCAGCGTCGGCACCGTCTGCGGCGAGAGCGGCCCAAACTGACTCATGGCGCCACCTCGTGGCGCACGATCGTGTAGCCGCGGTTGGCGTAATGTTTCCAGCGCGCACGGGCGGCGGCGCGATCGTCTTCGTCGGCAGAGACGATCTCGATCAGGCGCGAGAAGCTCTCGAAACCGACCGGGGCCTCGTGCCCCAGGTTGAGCAGCACGTCGTGGTGCACCGCTGCAGCACTGTCTTCGAGCAGCCACACAGGCGTGTCGGCCAGGCGTGCCGGCATGGGCTGGGCGTGGCGCAGCAGTGCGTGCGGCACAAACTCGGTCGGGTCGAAGGCCCACAGCGCCCTGTCGAGGCTGCTCAGCACCGCACCGGTCCCGGTGACGACAACCTTCGCGCCCTGGCGCGTGGCCTTGCGCAGCAGCCGGCAGGTGTATTCGGTGCGGTCAGGCACGTTGAAGTGGAAGCTGACCTCCGTCATGTGGACGCGCGGCTCAATCGCGGTGCGACAGAACGAAGTGAGTGAGCAAGCTCACCGGCCGGCCGGTGGCACCCTTGGCTGTGCCGGACTTCCAGGCGGTGCCGGCGATGTCGAGGTGGGCCCATGGGTATTTGGCGGTGAAGCGGCGCAGGAACATCGCCGCGGTAATGGCACCGCCCGCCCGCCCGCCGATGTTGCCCATGTCGGCGAAATTGCTCTTCAGGCCCTCGTCGTACTCTTCGTCGAGCGGCATGCGCCAGCACGGGTCCAAGCCGGCCTGGCTGGCGGCAAGCATCTGCGCGGCGACCTGATCGTCGGCCGTGAACAGGCCAGAGTTGTGGTGGCCGAGCGCGACCACGCACGCGCCGGTCAGCGTGGCCACGTCGACAACGACGGCGGGCTTGAAACGCTCGACGTAAGTCAGCGCGTCGCAAAGAATCAGGCGCCCTTCGGCGTCGGTGTTGAGGATCTCGATGGTCTGGCCCGACATGCTCTTGACCACGTCGCCGGGCTTGACAGCGCTGCCGCTGGGCATGTTCTCGCACGAGGGCACGACACACACGAGGTTCAACTTCGGTTTCAGTTCGGCGATGGCGCGCAGCGTGCCGAGCACGCTCGCAGCCCCGCCCATGTCGAACTTCATCTCGTCCATCTCGGCGCCAGGCTTGAGCGAGATGCCGCCGGTGTCGAAGGTGATGCCCTTGCCGACCAGCACGATCGGCGCCTGCGACTTCGGTGCGCCGTCGTAGCGGGCGACGATGAAACGCAGCGATTCGTCGGAGCCTTGCGCCACCGACAGGAACGAACCCATGCCGAGCTTTTCGCAGGCCTTGCGGTCGAGCACGTCAACCTTCAGCCCGTATTCCTTGCCGAGCTTTTTTGCCTGCTCGGCAAGGTAGGTCGGTGTACAGTGGTTGCCCGGGCGGTTGGCACATTCGCGCGCCAGGTTCACGCCGGCCGCGATGGCCTGGCCGCGCGCCAGGCCTTGTTGCACCACCTTGGCGTCGGCCTTGCTGCACAGCAGCGTCACCTTGTTGATCGCAGCGGGCGCGGCTGCGCTCGGTTTGGTGTGGCGGTACAGGTAGACGCTGTCGCTCACGGCCGCCACCAGCGCTTCGGCCTGCGCGGCGCCGAGTTCGCCGGCACCGGCCAGGCCCACGGCCACGTGCTTCGCACCGGTCGCCTTCACCTGTTGGATGCCGGTGGCCACCGCCGCCTTGAACGCCTTGGCTGTGTTCGCGGCCGCCACCGAAAACACGACTCGCGGCGCGCGCACACCGGCCGGGCGGTGCAGGTAGATGCTCTTGCCGGCCTTCAGCTTGAGGTCGTCGTGGGCGATCGCATCACTCAAGGCCGCACCGAGTGGCGCATCGAGCGTGGTGTCGACGGCATCGCCGGTGACGATCAGCACGAGCGCGTCGCAGGTCAGGCCTGCAAGCGCATCGGCTCCGAGAATTTGATGACGGAAGTCCATAATCTGCGGTCCCATAAGACAAGCAGACGATGTTATTCGATTCCACTTTGCGCCGAGACCTGGCGCGCAACTTCGGTGCCACGCTGGTGGTGATCCTCACCATCGTGCTGACGATGATGCTGATCCGCACGCTCGGCCTGGCCGCACTCGGCCAGGTGGCGCCGCAAGACGTGGTGCTGCTGCTCGGCTACGTGGCGCTCGGCCATCTGCCGACGATGCTGGCGCTGTCGCTGTTCATCTCGGTCGTGGCCACACTGTCGCGCATGTACCGCGACAGCGAGATGGTCATCTGGTTCGCCAGCGGCGTGGGGCTCACGCGCTTCGTGGCGCCGGTGCTGCGGGTGTGCTGGCCGGTGCTGCTGGTGATCGGCCTGCTGGCGCTGTTCGTGTGGCCGTGGCAGAACCAGCGCAGTGTCGAGCTCAAAGAGCGTTTCGAGCGCCGTTCCGATCTGTCGCGCGTGGCGCCGGGCCAGTTCCAGACCTCGAACGACGGGACCCGGGTGTTCTTCATAGAGCGCGACCCGACCGACAGCCGCACTGGGCGCAACGTGTTCATCCTGTCGTCGCTGGCCGGCAGCGAATCGGTCACGTCGGCACGCAGTGGCCGCATCGAGCTCGACGGCGACGACCGCTTCCTGGTGCTCACGCGCGGCCAGCGCAACGAACAGAACCTGCGCACCGACGACAAGACGCTCGCCCGTTTCGAGAGCTACCGCGTGCTGGCCGGTGAGAAGGTGCTTTCCAGCCTGGACAACCTGCCACCCAAGGCGCGCCAGAGCATCGAGCTGATGTTCGACCCCACACCGCGCCACCTTGGCGAGTTGGTGTGGCGGCTCGGCCTGGTGCTGGGCGCGGCCAACATGCTGCTGCTGGGCATCGGCCTGTCGGCCTCGAACCCACGCCGGGCCAGCAACTGGAACTTGCTGTTTGCGTTGCTCGCGTTCGTCGTCTACTACAACATCATCAATCTCTCGCAGGCCTGGGTGGCCGGCAGCAAGGTGAGCATGGGAACGGCACTGCTGGCGGCACACGGCGGTGCATTCCTGATCGCGATGGCGCTCTTGTGGTGGCGCGAGCACCGCAACAGCCGCTTCAGTTGGGCGCGGGTCGTGAACGCGAACGCCGCTGCCGCCGCATGAAGACCGTACGCCGGCTCTTTTATGCCGACATCGTGTCGGCGGTGGCCTTCGTGGCGCTCGCCTTCCTCTCGCTGTCGTTTTTCATCGACTTCGTCGACCAGCTCGCCGACGTGGGCAACAGCGGCTACACGAGCGTCTACGCGGCCCTGTATTCGCTGCTGCTGCTGCCTGGCCACTTCTACGAGATTGCGCCGATCGCGGTGCTGATCGGCGCCATCTACACCTTGTCGCGCATGGCGCAGTCGTCGGAGTTCACGATCCTGCGCACCGGCGGGCTCGGGC
>JBDTTU010000060.1:0-26341 GCA_039930465.1 Burkholderiales bacterium | reverse complement strand
GTTCTCGCAGAGTTTCCACTTATCGCTGTGTTCGGTTTTGCGGCGCCACCTCTGTTGTCTTGCTCTGCCTTCGGATAGACAAGAAGCATGCAAAGCTCTCCGGCTGCGAGACGGGTGAAGTAGATCACCCGAGCCCCGCCTCGCTTTCCCATTCCAGGGCGCGACCAACGGACCTTTCGGCAGCCGCCACTACCAGCAATGACGGCGCCGGCCTCGGGTTCTGTTGCGATCCACGAGAAGAACTCAAGGCGTTCGTTTTCAGCCCAGATCTTGGCAGCTTCGGCCACGAACATGGGTGTTTCGAAAATTGAGAGCACGCGACATCATACGTCAACGACGTATGGGCGGCGTGTGTGGCACGGGTCGCGTTGTCGCGCGTGCTGAACGGCCCTGCCGCGATCTCGCCCGAGATGGCGCTGCGGCTTGAGCGCTGGCTTGGCCAAGCTCACGGTGGGCGCACCACGGTCTGGCTCGGCACGCAGTCGGCGCATGCTCTCTGGCAGGCCGAGAAGAGCGCCAGGAAAGTGCTAAGGCGCGTCAATTATCGGCATTCCCATCGTCAAAGCAGCCGAAACCCGTCGGCGGGTTGACGGCAGTTCTGAGAGAAACAAGACCTGACCCTTGGCTGCTCTCGGCTGCTCCCATGCCGGGTGGAACGGGAGGGCGCATCTTCGCCCCTGCTGAGTGACGCGCGTGGCGGCAGGCTGGCGCCGGCTCAGAAGAAACCTTCGGCCTGAACGTAGTGCACCGGCTGCCCGGCGGCGTCCAGAATCACGACCCAGTCGCCACCGCGGCCCATCAGCGGCAGGAATTTGGCGCTGGCTTCGTCGACCTTGAGCGATTGAAGTTCAGCTTTCACATCACTGGCGAGCGCCGGGTACTTGGCCAGCAACGTGGCGAGCGGTCGGGCGCGCTTCAGCGCGCTAGCAGTGGAGTCAGCATAGGGCTGCCAGAACTGCGGGCGCTGCCCGACATCGATGCCACGCAGACCTTTGAACAGCGCATCGTTCGACTCGTCACCTCGACTGGCCGCCCTTGTGCCCAACAACCATGGGCCGGTGAGCGGCAGGTGCTGGTATTCAGGCCGAGCCTTCGGTAGCTCATCCAGCTCGACCTGCGCCGCCGTGATGACGCGAAAACGGTCGGTCTCGAACACCATCGCCACCGGCCGTGCGTCAAAAACAGCATTCATGCCGTAGATCAGCGCGGCGAGCTGGATCACACCGATCACGGCGAGATCGCGGCGCAGATGCGGCCAGCCTTTTTTGAGGTTGAACACGGCGAAGGTCAGCAACGGGCCGAGTACCACATCGACGCTGGTGATCAAGACGAACAGGTCGCGACCTCCCGCCACTCGACGGTAGATGCCGGGGAACCAGATGCCGAACACGACACCCGCCGCGACCACGGCCACGGCCGCGGAAATCAGCAGGTGAATACCGGCTGCGCGGGAGCGATTCGGTAGATCCAGGCTTTGCATCATGAGGACACATGCGTACCGGTTAGTCATTACGGCCGCTTCGCAGAGCCAAGCGGCATTCGTAAAACGGAAAAGGCGCCGAAGCGCCTATTCCAGAAGTCTGAAGAAAAACTCAGCGGCAGTTGTTCGGCGCGTACTTGGCCGGCAGCGTGCCAACGGTGGTGGGCAACAACACGCCCGTCGAGTATGCGTTCGTCACGGATGCGCAGCCCCAATCCACCGGGCCGCTGTTGCCAGCAAGCACTGCCGCGGCCAGTTGCACCGGAGCGCCAGCGCTATCGGCATTGCGAATGTACGGGGTCATACGCAAGGTTTGGATTGCGGTCAGGCCGACGTTAGCCTGGTTGAACGAGATGACCAAGCTTCCGTCTGCATCAGCGGTGACACCAGTGACGTATTTGCTGACGGTCGTAATGCCGTTGACAGTTGTGACAGCCGTGGACAGTTCCAGCACGGTCGACGCTTGCCCGATCGCGTTCTTCGCGTCGGTCGACAGGCCCAGACCTTCAGTGATCTTCGAGCGGACCGTGTAGTCCTTGTAAGCCGGCAGTGCCACAGCGGCCAAGATGCCGATGATCGCCACGACGATCATCAATTCGATGAGGGTGAAACCCTTCTGGATGGAACGCTTCATGTAGAACTCCTGAGAGATGGTTAGGGGGGACGGGGTCTTATATGCAGTGACCGTGCCACGGCATGCCGGCTCGAATCGCGTGAATTTGACCCACAAAGCTGACACAAACAGTCACTGGCCTTTTGACGCTGGCGACGCACTCTGGCGCCGCTGACACAAATGGTCACTCTGGCGTGCCGGTTTTCACGAACCGAATCTCGGTCGCCAAGCTCCGGCCTGCACAAGAAGAGTAGTGCTCGTTGGCTACTTCGAGTCGCTGGAGTAAGTGGGCAAAAACCCGCCGACTCTGCGCAGCCAAGTGCTCGCCCAGGCCGGCGGGCATCATCCGTTCGCTGCGCTCGCGGGGTCAAAACTTCGCGTGGCGGCCCAGTCGTTGAAATGCGCCCTGAGCTCGTCAGGCAGTGCAAGAACGAAGTCAATGTCCATGGGATAGGTTGCTTGCAAGAAATAGCGCGTCGCATCGAGCAGGACATTGCCCTGCCGGGCGTCCTTCGGCTTCTTCTGCAGGTTTCGGCCGGGCTTCTGCGACAGCCAAAGTTTGTACAGCGCCATCCACCTTGGGTCTGGCACGTACAAGGGGCACGCTCGTTGGCGAATGGTGGCCGTCACGCTGGTGAGCGGTTGCCCTTGAAGCAGCCATTCCTGCTCGATCAGCGAAGCCATCGGATCGAAGGCCTCAGCTTTCGGGAGCGGATGTGTGCTCGGTGCCGCCAGGAGTTCAACTTCGTAGCCCGCATCGTTCACCGCTTGACAGGGCTTGCGCGCGTTGATCTGGTAGGTCTTGTCGATGCTGCGCAGCAGCGCCAACAGCGTTGGCCGCGCCCGCTTGCTCTGCTCTGGCGCAATCACGGCGAGAGAGACTCGGGTGTCTCTGCACCACGCAAGATCAAAGTCTTCCGTCTCTTCATTGCCCACGGGAAACTTGGCACCACAGGCCAGCTCGTACGCCGCGAAGGCGTTGGTGCCGACCACCAACAGGTCGTTGCGCAGCAAGCCCTCGACATCGAGTTTTCGCAAGATCTCGCCTTGCCTATCCGGCAGGGCCGGCAGGCGCATCACGCGATACTGCTGTGCTCGCTCGCGCATCAGCTGGTCAGATGCCGTGATCTTCGCTTTCAAGGCAGATTTCGCTGCGGTGAACTCCTCGAATCTCTGCTCGGTTTCGGCTGAACGCAAGCCGACGGTCGTGCCAGGGTCGAGCGACGCATGTTTGATGGCGAGATATTCGCGCCCTTCCTTGGCCTGCCAGAACATGGAGACAGGCAGAACCCTGTAGGCCTGCTGCACCTGTACCCACTGGTCGTAGATGGCTTCGAGGTTCGCGATGATGCGGCCAGCATCCTGCGAGAACGGCAAAAACTCGCTGCGGTCATACATCGCAAACCTTTGAAATCATTGATATTCCACCATGTTAGCGCGCTTTCTCGCGCAAATGGTGGAATCCAGATCGCGCCCGCCACACTTCATGCGCGGATGCGTGAAGAGCCACAAGGGTTACACCGTGGGAATCGAGTTCGACGAGCGCGATCCCGACCTGGCTGCGTGGGCGGTATGATGTTTGATGTTTGATGCGGAAGTTTGGAGCCTGCACCATGCGAACCACTTTGACCATTGACGACGATGTGCTGGCTGCCGCCAAAGGGCTGGCGGCGCGGCAGAACAAGAGCATCGGCGAGGTGATCTCTTCTCTGTCACGACAAGCGCTGAAGCCCACGACCATGCGACGGCAGATTCGGAACGGGGTGCCTCTGCTCGCGGTGCGCGCGGATGCCGCGCCGGTGACGCCGGAGTTGGTGAACCAACTGCGCGACGAGTTGCCGTGACCACGTTTTTGCTTGACGTCAACGTCTTGATCGCGTTGCTAGACCCCACGCACACCCAGCACGACGCGGCCCACGACTGGTTTGAGCGGAAAGGCCACAAGGCATGGGCCACGTGCCCGCTGACAGAAAACGGCGTGGTGCGCATCATCGGCCACGCGCGTTACCCCAACTCGCCGGGCACCCCCGCAGCGGTGGTGCAGCTGATGACCACCTTGCGCAGCTTGCCAGGCCACGCGTTCTGGCCCGACGACATCAGTTTGCTCGACGCTGAACGCCTAGACGCCACACGGCTTTTGAGTTCAGGCCAGGTCACCGACAGTTATCTGCTGGCTCTCGCCTGTGCGCACGGCGGTCAGCTGGCGAGCTTTGAGCGTCGTCTTGTCGTTGACGCGGTGCGCGGTGGCGCGCATGGGCTGCATCTGCTCGCTTGAACGGTGGGCAGCCGCCTACTGCTACTTCAGCAAACGGTGTGTCGCAGTCTTCGCCGCTTTACGATTCAGCGTCAGCACGGTTTCACAGCCTGCGCTGCGCGCCCGGGCAGCGAGCAGGCAGTCGGAAAAATCGGCCGGGCCGGCGGCGAACCACTGCAAGGCCTGGCGCACCAGGGCCGGCGACTCAATGCTCAACACGTCGTGCTCCAGCAGCGCGGCGAGCGCTTCGTGCACATGGGTTCGGGAGTACGAATAACTGCGTTCCAGTACCCAGCCCAGCTCGCACAGCACCACGTGATCTATGTAGGCCGGTGACTGGGGCGTGGCGTTTTGGGCCAGCCACGACTCGACAAGCGCCGCTTGTGCGGCATCGTCATTCGTCAGCAGGCGCACCAACAGGTTGGTGTCGAGCGCGACCTTCACTTGCCCGCCTTGACGGCCTGCTTGCGGGTCAGGTAGGCCGAGACACCGGCTTCCATTTCCTGCGCTGTCAACGCTTTTGCCGGCTTCGGCAAGAGGCCCCGTAAGGCGCTGATGGGCCGGTTGGCCCGCCGCTTGAGCACGATGGTTTCAGCGTCGAGAACGGTCACGCTGAGTTGGTCGCCAGCTTCAAGCCCGAGTTGGGTTCGTATGACCGAGGGCAGCGTCATCTGGCCTTTGGAGGTGAGTGTCGTGTGCATGGCTGCTCCTTACGCGCTGGTAAGGATATCAGCTTTGGCGAAACCGCTCACTCCAGCCGCATCACATCACCCGCTGGTGAGCTGGCGCTCTTCGTCGCCGAAGGCGGTTTCGATCACCAGGCGCGCAGTGCCGCCAGGGCTGGCTCAAGGCTCTAACTTCGCGAGCACCACGACCTGCTCTCGCACACGCTCAGACAGCATGGCCAAGTCGCCTTGAACGGTTTTCCAGACGATTTCGAGGTCTACGCTGAAGTAGCCATGCGCTACCGCGTTGCGCATCTGATAGGCGATGGCCAGCGGAAGCTCGGGGTGGGCTGCGGCAAACTCCGGGAAGCGTTTTTGGATGTTGTTGCTGGCCTCGCCGATCACTTCGAGATTTCGGATCACTGCGTCTTGAGTAAGTTCGTCTTCGATGAACTTCACCTCCGTCATGCCGCCCGTGTAGCGATGAATGCGTTCAATCGCCTGCAGAATGTGACTGAGATAGTCTGACAAGCGCTCCTGCTTGTCGCGTGGGCTCATATGGGTATCGCCCCCGCGAGCACAGTCTGCCGAAATTTGGCAGGCAGTGAGTTCGGCGTCAGCACATCGACCTGCACGCCCAGCAGTTGCAGCAATTCGTGACGAATCGCCCCGATATCAAAGAGCGTCGTGTCTGGTGTGGGGTCGATCAGAATGTCGAGATCGCTGCCCTCGGTATCGCTGCCATTGACGACCGAGCCAAACACGCGGGCGTTGCGAGCGCGATGCGACTCGACAATGCGCCGGATGGCATCTCGATGGGTTCGCAGGGCTTCTGATGGCAGCATGTTCGGCGCTCAGACAATGTTGACCGAGATGATAGTGGGCCGCAGCTACGGCCACTGCGGACGCAGTGGACTTTGCCTCTACGCTGCCAGCCGCATCACATCACCCGCCGCGAGCGCATGAATGCGGTGCGGCGTACCCAGCCGCCCGATCTCGGCCATCACCGCGTCCATCTCGCCGGGCTTGATGTGGGTGATGTGCACGTCAACACTGCCTTCGAGCTGGGCCAGTTCATGGCCGAGCGCGGTCGGGCACAGGTGGCGGCTGATGCGCGCGAGCTGGCGTTCTTCGTCGCTGAAGGCGGTTTCGATCACCAGGTGCGCCACCTTCACGCCGCGCAGGCGCTGCCACAGTGCCGGGTTGGGGCCGGTGTCGCCGGTGAAGACCCAATGGCCGGCTTCACCACCGTCGACCGCAAAGCCGACCGCGGGCACGGTGTGCGATGCGCTCAGCACCTCGACCTTCTTGCCGTTGAGCGCGAGCACGTCGCCAACCGCAAAGGGCACGAATTCGAGCACCGGCTGCTCGGCACTCGGCAGGCGTGTGAAGTCGGGCCAGATCACGCCGTTGAAGATGTGGGCGCGCAGTGCGGCCAGCGTTTCGGGCAGGGCGTGCACCTTGATCGGCGCGCTGCCGGCGGCCCGGCGCAGGCGCATCACGGCATCGGCGAGCAGGCCGATCGAGAGCACGTGGTCGAGGTGCGAATGGCTAATGAGGATGTGGTCGATGCGCGCCAGCGCTTGCAGCGCCATATCGCCCACGCCGGTGCCGGCGTCGATGAGCACGTCGTCGTCGAGCAGAAATGCCGTGGTCTTGCAGCCTGCGGCGATCGACCCGGAACAGCCGAGCACTTTGAGAATCATTTGCTGTCGAAGTTGTGGGCCCCGTCCCAATCGGCGGGTGGCGGCGTGCTGCGGTGGTGGTGAATGCGCCCGGCGCGTTGTTGGTACAGGCCGAGCAGAGGTGAACGGTCGAAGCGGTCTTGTAGCGTGGTCAGGTGGGCTTGAGCTTCGTCCCAATGTTGAAGGCGGTAGCAGGTGAGCACAAGATCCCAAAGTCGCATTTCCTCGTCAATCGTGAGGGCCTGCAGAGTGGCTTCGCTGACCGGTGTGAAAAGCGTCACGGGGCGCTGTTTGCCCTTCACACGCACACGGTCGACTTCGACCCAGCGGAAGCCGGCAGCGGCGGCGCCCACCGTGGCCTCGTGCGTGGCCTCGCGTGTGGCTTCGCCGGCCAGCACGTCGACGCCGTAGTGGCGGGTGAGTGCCTCGATGCGAGAAGCCAGGTTCACGGCGTCGCCCATCACGGTGTAACTGCGGCGCATGTCGGAGCCCATGTCGCCCACGCACACCAGGCCGGTGTTCAGGCCGATGCCCACGCCGATCTGCGGCAGGCCGCGCGCCAGCAGATCTTCGTTGAGCGTGTGCAGGCGCTGCGCCATCGCGAGTGCGGCCTGAACGGCGTGCAAGGCGTGGTTGGCGTCGGCCAGCGGTGCGCCCCAGAACGCCATGATCGCGTCGCCGATGTACTTGTCGAGCGTGCCACGGTGGGCGCGAATGGCGGCCGTCATGCTCGAGAAGAAGCGGTTGACGAGACTGCGCACGTCTTCGGGCGAAAGCCGCTCCGAGACCTGGGTGAAGTTGCGCATGTCGCAGAACATCACGGTGAGTTCGCGGTTCTCGGCGCGCATGTCGTAGCGCGCCGGGTCGCGCGCCATTTCTTCCACCAGTTCGGGTGGCACATAGGTGCCGAACAGGCGCGCCAGCGAGCGCCGGCTGCGGCCTTCGACGATGTAGCCCCACACGGTGGTGCCGAGGTAGATCGACAACACCAGCAACAAGGGCGCGGCCAGCGGCAACACCAGCCCGCGCGCACCGTAAGCCCAGAGATTCAACGCCACCAGTGCAGCGACCAGCAAGACGGTGAACTGCGCGGCGCGCGCGGCGCGCAGGCGCGGCAGGCTCCAGCCGAGCAGCGCCGCGATCACGAGCAACAGCAGGATTTCATAACCCGCGGACCAGTCAGGCTGTACCGGCACGCGGCCGTCGAGCAGGCCCGACAACAGATTCGCGTGCACCTCGACGCCGGGGTAGACCGCAGACACCGGGGTCGAACGCTGATCGTAGACACCCGGTGCGGTCGAACCGACGAGCACGAGCTTGCCGGCCAGGTGCGCCGGTGGTGTGCGGCCCAGCAGCAGGTCGCTGGCCGAGACGTATTCGAACGAGCCGCCGCGCGGGCCGCCGGCACCCCGGAACGGGATGCGGACCAGCGCGTGCCGGTCGACAGCAATGGCGTTGCGCCGGCCGTCTTGCTCTAGCACCACGCTGACCAACGCCCTGCCCGCGTTCGCCGGCCCGCTCTGCGCCGCGAACTCCGGAACGACGCGCGGCCCGCCGGTGAAGCGCCGGAACATCGCGAGGGCGAGCGCTTCGTGGTGGTCGCGGCCCAGCTCGGCGAGCAGCGGCAGGCTGCGCACCAAGCCGTCGGCGTCGGGCGCGAAATTGAAGTAGCCGGCCGTGGGCGCCGCGCGGGCGAGCGGATCGAGGTTCGCCGCGTAGCCGTCCCAGCGGGTGAAGCTGCCGCTCTGGCCGTGCAGCAACGCGGCATCGAACGCGGGTGCGGGCAGACTGCCGGTCTTGCGGCCACCGCGGTCGCTGGTCAGGTAATAACCGAGCACGGCGTTGTGACCTGCCAGCGCGTTGGCAAATAGCCGGTCGTGGTCGAGTTCCGCGCGCCAGCGCGGCAGCCGCGCTGCGAGCTCGGGCGAATCGCTGGCCAGGCGCTCCAGCACCGGCAAGCCCGAGCTGGTGTCGGGCTCGGCGAAGAGCATGTCAAAGCCGACCACGGCGGCCTGCTGGCGCGCGAACAGCGCTTCGGTGAGCGTGGCCATCCGGTCACGCCCCCAAGGCCAGCGGCCCATTTCCGCGAGGCTTTTTTCATCGACATCGACGACCACGATCCGCGGGTCGAGCGTGGCCGGCATCAACGCACGCAGGCGCGCGTCGGCCAGGGCCAGATCGAGCTGGGTGACGAAGCGCAGTGGCAGGTAGCCGGCGGCGTGTGCAATTGCGGCCACCAGCACGCCGAGCAGCAAGGCCACCCGCAGCACGCTCCAGAGCGGGGAGCGCGAAGTCATGTGATGCGGAAGTCAGCCGCCCTGTGAAGCGGCGCAGCCGGGCGCGGCGATCAGGCCTGCACGAATTGCATCTGCGTGCCGGCGAGTTCGATCACGTCGCCGTTTTTCAGATGCACGGTTTCACCGACCACGGGGTTGCCGTTAACGGTAGGTTGCAGCGCGCCTTCGACGTGCGCAAGCACATAACCACCCGGCCGTTTGGTGATGGATGCCACCTGAACCCCGGGCTTGCCGACGGTGGTGACGACCTTCGTCAGCAGCACTTCACGGCCTGCTGCCGCGCCGTTGAGCACCTTGATCGACGCCGGCGTGTTGGCCGCACCGAGCGCGCCGAAACCGGAAGAACTCAGGCCAGCGGTGCGTGCGTAACCCGAACCCGAAGACGCGCCCGGCGGCGGCATGGCGCCCGGCTTCATGATCATGGTCTTTTCGTAGTCGGTGCCGTCTTCGACCATGAACTTGATCTTGTACTTGCCGATCTCGACCGTGTCGTTGTGCGTGAGCAGCTGCTTCTTGACGGCCTTGCCGTTGATGTAGGTGCCGTTGGTGCTGTTCAGGTCTTCGATGAAGACATCGGCGCCCACCATCTGCAGCACGGCGTGTTCGCCGCTGACCGCGAGGTTGTCGATCACGATGTCGTTGTAGGGCCGGCGGCCAAGCGTGGTTTTGTCCTTGGTGATCTGAACTTCCTTGATCACCACACCGTCGAGCGATACGACCAGTTTGCCCATGCTTGTTGACCTTTTGTGTAAGACCTTGTCGTCTCTTCAAGTCTCTTTCGCCCCGTGGCCCAACGGCCGCGGTGCTAATGCAACTGTATCAACGCCTGAACGGCCACCAGGACTTGGCCGTGCCGCTCGGGCCGCGCACCCGCGCGAGAACCACCGAAATATTATCCTTGCCGCCCGCATCGTTGGCCGCTTCGACCAGCGCGTGCGCCGTTTCGGGCAAGGTTTCGCAACCCAACATGAGCTGCGCGATGCTTTCATCGTCGAGCATGTCGGAGAGCCCGTCGGAGCATAGCAGGTAGGTGTCGCCGGGCAGCACGTCGTGCAGGTGCGTTTCGAGCAAAACCGTGTCTTCCACCCCAACCGCTCGCGTCACGAGATTCTTGTTGGACGAGAACGCGGCCTGCTCCTGCGTGATGAGCCCGGAATCGATCTGCTCTTGCAGCAGTGAATGATCGTGGGTGATCTGCACCAGCCGCGAAGCGCGCAGCCGGTAAGCGCGCGAGTCGCCCACGTGGCCCATCAGCAGGCGCGAATCGCGAAACACGCCGACCACCAGCGTGGTGCCCATGCCCGCGTACTGCGGGTTGGAATTGGCGGCATTGAAGATGGCACGGTTGGCGTTGTCGACGCAGATGTCCATCGCACGCCGCACGTCGGTGTCGGTCGCGTTTTCGGAGGCTTCGCTGAGCCAGCGCCCGAGCTCGGTCTTGATGAACGATGTGACCATGCCGCTGGCCACTTCGCCGGCGTTGTAGCCGCCCATGCCGTCGGCCAGGATCACCAGCGCGGTGGGCTCGTCGACCGCCACCGAATCTTCGTTGTTGTTGCGTGCTCTGCCGGTGTCGGTGGCGCTGAAGAATTCGAAGGTCATGGTCGAAGGGCTTGTGCGGGCAAGGGCTCGGGCAGCAGCAGGCGTCAGAGCTCGGAATTGTGCCTTGGATCGGCGACCGAAATCTTCGTGGTGGCCGCGAAACTCCCCGAATCGGGTGCCGAGCCCGCGGCCGGCCCGGCCGGCTCGGCGCCGAGCCCGGACCGGATCGTGCGCAATGCCGCCCCCAGGCGGGCGCCGTCGGCCGGGCGCGCTTCCGGGCGCTTTTCCAGCGCCGCAGCGATCAGCCGGGCCAGCGCCGCCGGCAGGCCGGGGCGCAGGCTGCGCACGTCGGGCGCGGGCTCGTTGGCGATCTGGTGCATCAACCGCGCCATCGAGTCGGCGGCGTGCGGCAGCGAGCCGGTGACGAGCTGGAACAGCATCACACCCAGCGAGTAGAGATCAGAGCGGCCGTCGACCTGGCCGCCGGCCATCTGCTCGGGCGACATGAACGAAGGCGTGCCCAGCACGCGCCCGGTGCGGGTGCGGCTGGCATCGGCGACCCGCGCGATGCCGAAATCGGTGACCTTGACAATGCCGGAACCGGCATCGACCATCACGTTGGCGGGCTTGATGTCGCGGTGCACCACACCCTGGCGGTGCGCGTAGTCCAGCGCTTCGGCCACGCGTGCAGCGGTTTCCAGCACGTCGGCCAGCGGCAGCAATTTCGGGGGCAGCGTGTGCGGCAGCAGGTCGTGCCCCTTCACAAACTCCATCGCGATGTAGGCCAGGCCGTCTTCTTCGCCGGCGTCGAAAATCGTGACGATGTCGGGGTGCTGCAAGCGGCCGGCCATTTCGGCTTCCCTGAAGAATCGCGCGCGTGCTTCTGCCAGTTCGGTACCGGCAAACTCGCGGCCGAGCGCCATGGTCTTGATCGCGACCTGGCGGCCGATCTGCGGGTCGAGCCCGAGGTACACGGCGCCCATCGCGCCGCGGCCGAGCTCGCGCTCGATGCGGTAGCGGCCCAGCGTGGCCCGGTCGAGCCCGGTGCCACCGGGGGCGCGCTCAGATGGTGGCTGCGTGCCGGGCTGGCTCGGTTCGGCGATCGGCACCGCGTTTTTCGCGGCGCCAGAAACCGGCCGGCCGCTCAGCTCGTGCAGCCACCAACCCGCGTGGCCGAAGACCAGCGCCGTCAGCGGGAACAGGAATTCGGCGGCGACCCAGACCGCAGCCGCGGTACACATGAGAACCAGAATGCCAGCCAACAGACCGGCCGTGCGGGGCGCCAGCTGCGGAACGACCCAGACCAGGTGGGCGGCGACGACCGCCAGCGACCCAGCCACGAGCGCCAAGGCCCCTCCCGTCAGCGGCATCGGCTCGGCCGCCCGGGTCGGTGGGAACGGGAAGTCGTCATCGGGCAGCTGCTCATTCGGCAGGCACATTAGCACACGCCCGCACGGCCGGCGCGGGCGCGCGACCCCCTCAGATCAAATCAGTCTGCGAGCGCCAACATCGCTGTCAGGCCGGTCGTGGCAGCGACCGGGCCGGCCCAGCGCGCGCGATCGGCGGCCGGCTGCCCGGCGCTGATGGGCTCGTCGACCTTGCCCAGGCGAGGCCGGCGCGCGTCGAGCAAGCGCACGTCGGGAAGGCGTGCCTGCAAGCGCGCCGACACATTGATCAGCGGCCGCGTGGCCAGCAGCTTTTCGAGCTTGCTGCCGGTTTGCGCGACGAGCGCTGGTTCCAGCGCCGAGAAGATTTCGGCGGCCCAGCGCTCGCGCCATTGCTGGCGCGCCGCGTGCGAAACCCAGCGGCCGATGTGGCGTGACAGCGTGGGCGCGCACCCGATCAGCACCCAGTGGGTCGGGCCCGCGCCTTGCAGCATCGGTTGCAGCAGGTGCCGCGCGTACTCGGCGTCGTTGACGAACACAGCGATTTTTTCCATCTTCGTTCTCCTCGGTAAGGGTCAGGCGGCGGGGTGAGGTGTGTTGCTACGGGCCGGCGCGGCACGGCGCGAGGCCCACCATCCGGCACCGAGCACGCCGGCGATCAGCACCACATGCGTCAGCACGCGGTAGAGCTGACTGGGGTCGTACACGGCGTCGAGCAGCGGTTCGCCAACGATCATGTGCGCGGCGGTGTAGGCGAGCACACCGGCGCCCAGGTAAATGATGATCGCGAAGCGCTCGACGAGCTTGAGCACGAGAGAGCTGCCGAACACCACGATCGGCACGCTGATCAAGAGGCCGATCACGACCAGATCGAAGCTGCCGCTGGCGGCACCGGCCACGCCGAGCACGTTGTCCACGCCCATCAGCGCGTCGGCGATCACGATGGTCCGCATCGCAGCCCAGAACGTGGCGGCCTTGACATCGTGGCCCGACTCGCTGCTCTGCGATGTCAGCAGCTTGTAGGCGATCCACACCAGACCGAGGCCGCCGACGAGCATGAGGCCCGGGATCTTCAGCAGCCAGACCACGCCGATCGTCATCAGGCTGCGCACGGCAATGGCGCCGACCGCACCCCAGACGATGGCCCGGCGTTGCAGCCGCGCAGGAAGCTGGCGCGCGGCCAGGGCGATGACGATGGCGTTGTCGCCAGCGAGCACGAGGTCGATCAGGACGATCGCCAGCAACGCTGACAACCAGGCGGCGGAAAAGGGTTCCATGAAGGCTCCGATGTGAGTTGCACGACAGACGGTGCAAACCGCATGGGAACGACAGGATCGAAGGCCCGCTTCAGCTGAAACGCATGCCGGCCTCGAGCCCGCCGCTCACGCGGCTTGCATCGAAGGTCTTGCTCGGCATGGAATGAGACGCCGTAGCGAAGCACCTGTGCAACTGTGCAGCGGAGGCGTCTCATACTCGCGCCTACCCTGCACAATTTCATAGGCGCCTCGGTCCGGCGCGAATGTTTTGGCCTGGCAAACCGGAGCTGCGTTCTTCCGAACGCAGCACGTACTGACGGCTTGCCTGAACTTTCGCGCTGCCGCCGTTCAAGGCCGGCAGGGCTGGAGTCGAGCTACTCCCCTTCTGCCGCAATTAAGCCGGCGACAGCGGGCAGTGTCAAGCCGAAGGCTTTGCGCCCTGCGCCGTGCGGGCGCGCCGTTGCATCCACAGGCCCACGACGACCACGAACACAGCGCCGCCCGCAGCGGCAAAATTGATCACGTTGTGAGAGACCTCGCCGAATCGTGCCGTGACGGCAGGGTCGGTCAGGAACATTTCGCCGGCCAGAAAGCCGAGCAAGGCCGCGCCGAGCGTGATGATGATCGGGAAGCGGTCCATCACCTTGAGCAGCAGCGTGCTGCCGAAGATGATCAGCGGAATGCTCACCGCCAAACCGATGACCAGCAGCGGCGTGTTGCCCTTGGCAGCAGCGGCCACGGCGAGCACGTTGTCGAGGCTCATCACGAGGTCGGCGACGAGGATCGTGCGGATCGCTGCCGCCAGACCGCCGATCTCTTTGTGACCCTCTTCGTCGTCACCGCTTTCGCTGAGCAGCGAGATGCCGATGTAGAGCAGCAACAACGCACCGACGATCTTGAGGTAGGGCCACTTCAGCATCTCGACCGCGATCAGCGTCAGGATGATCCGCATCACGATGGCGGCGGCGCTGCCCCAGAAGATCGCTTTCTTCTGCTGATGCGCCGGCAGGGAACGTGCGGCCATCGCGATCACGACGGCGTTGTCGCCCGACAGCACGATGTTGGCCAGGATGATCGAGCCGAGCGCTGCCCAGAATGGGCCACTGGTGAGATCCATGCTCGCAGTCTCCTTTGTAGTTTGAGTTCTTGAACACTGCGCCCGCCCGGGGTGCAGCGTTCCGGTCGCCAAATTTTCCTGGCAAGCCTGCGAGCTGGCTCTTGACCTACAGCAAGTTTTTCAGAAGCTTGCCCATCTCTGAAGGGTTGCGCGTCACGGTGAAACCGCAGGCTTCCATCACTTCAAGCTTGGCGTCGGCCGTGTCGGCGCCGCCGGAGATCAGCGCGCCGGCGTGGCCCATGCGCTTGCCGGCCGGCGCGGTGACGCCGGCGATGAAGCCGACGATCGGCTTCTTCATGTTGGCCTGGCACCAGCGCGCCGCATCGGCTTCGTCGGGGCCGCCGATCTCGCCGATCATGATCACGGCATCGGTGTTCGGGTCGTCGTTGAAGAGCTTCATGATGTCGATGTGCTTCAGCCCGTTGATCGGGTCGCCACCGATGCCGACCGCGCTCGACTGGCCGATGCCCAGCTCGGTGAGTTGCGCCACCGCTTCATAGGTGAGCGTGCCGGAACGAGACACCACGCCGACACGCCCGGCCTTGTGGATGTGGCCCGGCATGATGCCGATCTTGATTTCGTCGGGCGTGATCAGCCCCGGGCAGTTCGGCCCCAGGAGCAAGGTCTTCTTGCCGCCCTTGGCTTCCTTCGCCTTCATGCGGTTGCGCACTTCGAGCATGTCGCGCACCGGAATGCCTTCGGTGATGCAGATCGCGAGATCCAGGTCGGCTTCGACCGCTTCCCAGATCGCTGCGGCGGCGCCGGCCGGCGGCACGTAGATCACGCTCACGGTGGCGCCGGTGGCCTTGGCGGCCGCGCTCACGTTGGCGTAGATCGGAATGCCTTCGAAGTCTTCACCGGCCTTTTTCGGGTTCACGCCGGCGACGAAACAGTTCTTGCCGTTCGCGTAGTCGCGGCACATGCGGGTGTGGAACTGGCCCGTCTTGCCGGTGATGCCTTGCGTGATGACCTTGGTGTCTTTGTTGATCAGGATGCTCATGTGTGTTCCTTCTGTGCGGCAGGCGCTTACTTGGCGAGCGCGGCCATCACGGCCTTGGCGGCATCGGCCATCGATTCGGCGGTGATGATGGGCAGGCCCGAGTCCTTCAGCATCTTCTTGCCGAGGTCTTCGTTGGTGCCCTTCATGCGCACCACCAGCGGCACGTTCAGGTTGACGGCCTTGCACGCGGCAATCACGCCTTCGGCGATGGTGTCGCAGCGCATGATGCCGCCGAAGATGTTGACGAGGATCGCCTTGACCTTCGGGTTGCCGAGCATGATCTTGAAGGCTTCGGTGACCTTCTCGGCGGTGGCGCCACCGCCCACGTCGAGGAAGTTGGCCGGCTCGCCGCCAAAGAGTTTGATGGTGTCCATCGTCGCCATCGCGAGGCCGGCGCCGTTGACCAGGCAGCCGATGTTGCCGTCGAGCTGGATGTAGGCCAGGTCGAACTTGCTGGCCTCGATCTCGGCCGGGTCTTCTTCGTCGAGATCACGGTAGGCCACGATTTCGGGGTGGCGGAACAATGCGTTGGCGTCGAAGTTGAACTTCGCGTCGAGCGCCTTGATGTTGCCGTTGCCTTCGAGGATCAGCGGGTTGATCTCGGCCAGCGAACAGTCGGTGTCCATGTAGCACTGGTACAGCTTCTTCAGCACGTCGATCGCCTGGGCCTGCGAAGCGGCCGGGATGCCGATGCCGCTCACCAGCTCGGTGCCTTGCGCGTCGGTCAGGCCGGTGGCCGGGTCGACGAACACTTTCAGGATCTTTTCGGGCGTGGCGTGGGCCACTTCCTCGATGTCCATGCCGCCTTCACTGCTGGCCATGATGGCCACGCGCTGAGTCGCCCGGTCGGTGACGGCCGCCACGTAGTACTCGTGTTTGATGTCCGCGCCTTCTTCGATCAGCAGGCGGCGCACCTTCTGGCCTTCGGGCCCGGTCTGGTGGGTCTTGAGCTGCATGCCGAGAATCTCGCCGGAGATCTTCTTCACGTCGTCGAGCGTGCGCGCCAGCTTCACGCCGCCGCCCTTGCCGCGCCCGCCGGCATGGATCTGCGCTTTCACGACCCAGACCGGGCCGCCCAGCTTCTGGGCCGCTTCGGAAGCTTCGAGCACGCTGAACGCGGCATAACCGCGCGGCACCGGCACGCCGAACTGGCGCAGGATTTCCTTGCCTTGGTATTCGTGGATCTTCATGGTCGTGTCTCTCGGACTTTCAGTTGTCGGTGGGAGTGAGGGCGGCTTCTGTCTTCGCGGCGCGGTACCAGCGTGGGTAATACGTCTGAACCGTGGGGCTGTCGGCACGAAGCGCGTGGCATCGGTCGATCTGAAAAGGCTGCGTGCTGTCGGCGCCGGCGCCGTGCGTATCGATCACGTCACCGGCAAAGGCCTGCACCACCGCCGTGGGCAGCACCAGGGCGAGTTCGGTGATGTGGGTGCAGGCCTGGGCACCGCCAACGCGTTCTTTCACGGCCTGGCGAAATCCCTTCATCAGGTTCAGGCCGACGAGGCGGCCATAGATGTCGCCGTAGGTGTCGCACTGGCCGGGGTAGGGCATCGCCATGGTCTGCGCGCCGGCCTCGACGATGTTGCATTGTTCGTCCACCACCAGGCGCAGCAGCATGTCGTGGATCGGTTGGCCCGCGGGCAGCAGGCCGTTCACCATGTGGGTTTCGCTGGTGCGCACGTCGGAGATATGGGCATCAACCTCCCACAAACCGTTGCCTCGCGCATAGATCTGCACGTCGATGCTGCGGCGATGCTTGAGCTCGCGCTCGCGGGCGGCGGTCGGCAGGGCCATCGTGGAAGGTGCGTTCGCGGGCGGGGTTGGAAGTGTGCGCAGCGAGCGGGTGCCGCCCTGGCAAACTGCGCCAGACCAGCCCCACAACAGCCCGCGAATGTAGCATGTTGCTCTGCACCAAAGCTGTGGCCGCGGTGCCGGCGGCAGAGCCCTTCAGTCAGCGGAAAGTGTCGCCTCGTGTGTGTCAGTGCCAGCATCACGCAGGGCCCGGCGAATCACTTCGGGCGAGAACCCACGGCCAATCAGGAAGCGCATCTGGCGTGCCTGCTCGCTGGCATTCGACGGCGGCTGCGGAAATTTGCGCGCGCGCACCGCGCAGGCGCGCGCAAGTTCGCTTTCTTTCAGTGCCTGGGCTTCGTGGGCTGGCAGCAGCACGGCATGTTGTTTGAGTTCATGGCGGATTCGCAGGTTGCCGAAGCGGGGTGCTCGGGCATGGACACGCGATTCCACAAAACGCTCCGCCGACAAATAGTCGTGTGCCACCAACCAGTCGAGCACGGCGTCGACACGTTCGGCCGCGCTTGAGCCGGAAACTGCTGTTCGATCGGCGCCTGCCTCACTGTTGCATGCCGCGTTGGCCGCAGCCTCTTCGCCCTGCGCATGCGACAACAGCTTGCGCCGCAGTTCGAGCCGGCTTTGTTCGCGCTGCGCCAGGTATTGCAGCGCACGCGCCTTGAGCGAGCGCTTTGGCCCCACTATTCCTTCACGACCTTGAGCTTGGCGGGCTTGGCCTCGACCGAATCAGTGCCCGGCAACAGGCGAATGCCCAACTCGGTACGCACCTTGTTCTCGATCTCGAAAGCGAGCGCCGGGTTCTCTTTCAGGAATTCGCGCGCGTTGTCTTTGCCCTGGCCGATCTTCTCGCCGTTGTAGGCGTACCAGGAACCGCTCTTTTCCAGCACCTTGGCCTCGACGCCCATGTCGATGATTTCGCCTTCGCGACTGATACCTGCGCCGTAGAGGATGTCGAATTCGGCCGTCTTGAACGGTGGCGAGACCTTGTTCTTGACGACCTTGACCTTGGTCTCGTTGCCGATGACCTCTTCGCCCTTCTTGATGCTGCCGATGCGGCGGATGTCGAGCCGAACCGAAGCATAGAACTTGAGTGCATTGCCGCCGGTGGTGGTTTCGGGCGAGCCGAACATCACACCGATCTTCATGCGGATCTGGTTGATGAAGATCACCATGGTGTTGGTGCGCTTGATGCTGCCGGTGAGCTTGCGCAGCGCCTGGCTCATCAGCCGGGCCTGCAGGCCGGGCAGCGAGTCACCCATTTCGCCTTCGATTTCGGCCTTGGGGGTGAGTGCGGCGACCGAGTCGATCACGACCAGGTCGACCGAGGCCGAGCGCACCAGCGCGTCGACGATCTCGAGCGCCTGCTCACCGGTGTCGGGCTGGCTGATCAGCAGCTCTTGCAGGTTGACGCCGAGCTTCTGGGCGTAGCCGATGTCGAGTGCGTGCTCGGCGTCGATGAAAGCGCAGGTGCCGCCGACACGCTGCATCTCGGCGATGACCTGCAGGGTGAGCGTGGTCTTGCCGCTCGATTCCGGGCCGTAGATCTCGACCACGCGGCCGCGCGGAAGGCCACCGACGCCAAGCGCCAGGTCGAGGCCGAGCGAGCCGGTGGAGACCACTTCGATGTCTTCGATGACCTCGCCTTCGCCCAGGCGCATGATCGTGCCCTTGCCGAACTGCTTTTCGATCTGCGCCAGCGCGGCCTGCAGGGCCTTGGCCTTTTCGGTGTTGACGATGGGGGTGGCGGCTTTGGCGGTTGCGTCCAAGGGGGTTCTCCTGAAAGTTGCTCGCATTATCCAGAAAGCTGGATGTTTGTACAGTACCTTGAGGGATCATTTGCAAGCCATCCCTACAATCGAGGGGCCCGGGCGGGCTAGGAGACAAGCATGCGCATCCTGATCGCCGAAGATGATCAAGTGCTGGCCGATGGCCTGCTGCGCGCGCTGCGCAATGCCGGCTATGCGGTCGACCAGGTCGGCAGCGGCACCGAGGCCGACGCGGCGCTCGCATCGCACGAGTTCGACTGCGTGATCCTCGACCTGGGCCTGCCCAAGCTGCATGGCCTGGAGGTGCTGCGCAGGTTGCGCGCGCGCGGCTCGAGCGTGCCGGTCCTGATTCTCACCGCTGCCGACAGCGTCGAGCAGCGTGTGAAAGGCCTCGACCTGGGCGCCGACGACTACATGGCCAAGCCGTTTTCGCTGCAGGAACTCGAAGCGCGGGTGCGGGCGCTGACACGGCGTGGCCTGGGCACGGCGTCGACCATCATCAAGCACGGCCCGCTCAGCTTCGACGCGACCGGCCGGGTGGCCTACATCAACGACCAGATGATCGAGCTTTCGGCGCGCGAACTCTCGCTGCTCGAAGTGCTGCTGCAGCGCGCCGGGCGGCTGGTCAGCAAGGACCAGCTGGTCGAGCGCTTGTGCGAATGGGGCGAAGAGGTCAGCAACAACGCGATCGAGGTCTACATCCACCGCCTGCGCAAGAAGATCGAGCAAGGCCCGGTGCGCATCGCCACGGTGCGCGGGCTGGGTTACTGCCTCGAGCGCATCGCCGCCTAGGGCCTGTTCACGCCGCACGTGCCGAACCGCGCCTCACACAACCCCGAGCCCCGCCAGCGCGAGCAGCGTTCGCTGTTCGGCGAGATCCTCGACTGGATGCTCGCCCCACTGCTGCTGCTGTGGCCGATGAGCGTGGTGCTCACCTGGCTCGTGGCGCAGGGCATCGCCAACAAACCTTTCGACCGCGAACTCGGCGACATGGTGCGGGTGCTGTCGAAGGAAGTGTCGGTGCGCGCCGCCGCAGCCGGGCCGCAGGCGTTGTTCAAGCTGCCGGTCGGTGCATCCGAGATTCTGCGCACCGACGAAGCCGACGACATCTTCTACCAGGTGCTTGGCTTGCGCGGCGAACACCTGAGCGGCGACACCAACCTGCCCGTGCCGAGCGACGAAGACCGCGCGCCACCGGGCGAAGTGCGGTTTCGCGACGACACGCTGAACAACGACAGCGTGCGCGTGGCCTACATGTGGGTCAACGTGGCCGATCTTGTGCCCGACCGCACCGACGGCCTCGGCGCCCCGCTGGTGCAGGTGGCCGAGACGCTGGGCAAACGGTCGCGCCTGGCCACCGAGATCATCAAGGGCGTGATCCTGCCGCAGTTCGTGATCCTGCCGCTCGCGGTGCTGCTGGTGTGGCTGGCGCTGGCACGCGGCATCGCGCCCCTGAACGAGCTGCAGCAGCGCATCCGGCGCCGCGACGCCAACGACCTGAGCCCGATCGACGAACGCCAGGCGCCTGAAGAGGTTTCGCCACTCGTACGTGCCATCAACGACCTGCTGGGCCGGCTCGACCAGTCGATGCAGGCGCAGAAGCACTTCCTGGCCGACGCCGCGCACCAGCTCAAAACGCCGCTGGCCGGGCTGCGCACGCAGGCCGAGCTGGCGCAGCGCCAGATCGACGCCGGCCAGCACGACCCGCAGGCGCTGAAGCGGCCGCTGCAACAGATTGCCCGCTCAAGCCAGAGCGCGGCGCACATGGTGAACCAGTTGCTGGCGATGGCGCGCGCCGAGAACCAGCAGCACGCCCCGCAGCAGCAGGTGATCGACCTGGCCGTTCTGGCCACCGAGACCGTGCGCGACTTCGTTCCGCGCGCACTCGAAAAGCGCATCGATCTCGGCTTCGAGGGCCCGGACGCTGCCGCCGAATCGCGCCACCGCCAGGGCCCGCTGGTGCTGGGCCACCCGCTGCTGCTGCGCGAGCTGATCCGCAACCTCGTCGACAACGCCCTGCAGTACACGCCGGCCGGCGGCACGGTGACCGTGCGCGTGCTCGACGACCCGTTCGGGCAGGTCGTGGTGATGCAGGTGGAAGACTCCGGCCCGGGCATTGCGGCGGCCGAGCGTGAGCAGGTGTTCCAGCCGTTCTACCGCTCGCTCGGAACGAATGTCGACGGCTCCGGCCTGGGTCTGGCGATCGTGCGCGAGATCGCGCAGCAGCACGGCGCTGAGGTCACCCTTGAAGACGCGAACCTGCGCCACCGCCCGGGCCTGAACGAGCAGGCCGGCGCGGCCTTCGGCCCGGGTGCGCGCTTCACGCTGCGCCTGCCGGCCGCGCCCGAGCGGGCGGTCGCAGCCTCTCAGCTCTGAATCAGCCTTCGGCTCTTCGAGATCGACATCAGGATGCCCAGGCCCAGGCCGAGCGACACCATCGCCGTGCCGCCGTAGCTGATGAACGGCAACGGCACGCCCACCACCGGCAGGATGCCGCTGACCATGCCCATGTTGACGAAGGCATAGGTGAAAAAGCTGAGCGTGATGGCGCCCGCGAGCAGCCGGGTGAACACGGTCGGCGCATCGGCGGCGATCATCAGCCCGCGAAATATCAGGAAGATGAAACCGAGCACCAGCGCGGCACAGCCGACCAGCCCGAACTCTTCCGAGAACGCGGCAAAGATGAAGTCGGTGGTGCGCTCGGGAATGAATTCGAGGTGCGTCTGCGTGCCCTTCATGAAGCCCTTGCCCTCCACGCCGCCGGAGCCGATCGCGATCATTCCCTGGATGGTGTGAAAGCCTTTGCCGAGCGGGTCGGTGGTCGGGTCGAGCAGGGTGCAGATGCGGTTCTTCTGGTAGTCCTTCAGAACCGGCTGCCAGCTCACGCCGGGCTGGCAGATGCGGTCTTCAGAGACCACCACCGCCGTGATCGCCAGCCCGCCGATCACGAGCACCGGAATGATGAGCTTCCACGACAGGCCCGCGAAAAAGATCACGTACAGGCCGGCCGAGAGCACCAGGATCGCGGTGCCCAGGTCGGGCTGCTTGACGATCAGGCCGACCGGAATGGCCAGCAGCAGCAGCGCGATCAAGAAGTCGGGCACGCGAAGCTGCCCTTCGCGGCGCTGAAACCACCAGGCCAGCATCAGCGGCATCGCGATCTTCAAGATTTCGCTCGGTTGAATGACGATGCCCACGTTGAGCCAGCGTGTGGCGCCCTTCTTGGTGATGCCCATCACCGCCACGGCCACCAGCAAGGCCACGCCGAACACATAGAGCGGCACCGCGAGTTTCATCAGCGTCAGCGGCGAAACCTGGGCCACGACGAACAGCACGATCAGCGCCAGCAGCATGTTGCGGCCGTGGTCCACAAACCGCGTGCCGTGGTCGAAGCCAGCCGAATACATGGTGACGAGCCCGGCCGCGCCCAGCAACAGCATCGCCACGATCAGCGGCACGTCGAACCCGGTGAACACCGGCTTCAGGCGTTGCAGCAGCGAAGGTTTGTCGAAGATCGAACTCATGGCGACTTCTGCAGCGCCACGCGCTGTGGTGCCGACGCGGCCGAAGCCGGCGCCGCGGCCGGTGCAGGAATCGACACACTCTGCGGCCCGATCGACGCGGTCGAGCCATCGATCGTCACGCCCGGCAGCGGTACCGTGGCCAGCGGGCGCGGCGTGCCGGTGGGCACGGTCGACTGGCCGAGTTGGGTCGCAGCCAGATCGGCTTCGCTTGGGTAGACGCCCTGCAGCACGAAGTCGATCACCCGGCGCGCAATCGGCGCCGCCGAGCTGGCCCCAAAGCCGGCGTTCTCGACCACCAGCGCCAGCGCGATGCGCGGCTCGTCGAGCGGCGCGAACGCGGTGTAAAGCGCATGGTCACGGTGGCGCTCGTCGAGCTGGGCGGCGTTGTACTTTTCGTTCTTGCCGATCGAGATCACCTGCGCGGTACCGGTCTTGCCGCCCGACTGGTAGGGCGCGCCCGCGAACGAGCGGGCCGAGGTGCCCTCTTGCGTCACGCCGAACATGGCCCGCCGGATGAAAGCCACGTCTTCGGGTTTCCAGGGCAGGGACGGCAGTGCTTCGCCGATCTGGCGGCGCTGCGCGCGGGTCTCGAAGTTCTCGACCACCTTCACCAGGTGCGGCGTGTAGCGCTGGCCGCCGGCCGCGAGCGTGGCCGTGGCCTGCGCCAGCTGCAGCATCGTGAAGGCGTTGTAGCCCTGGCCGATGCCGAGCGAAATGGTCTCGCCGGCATACCACTTCTGCTGCTCTTTCTTGCGGTAGGCACGGCGCTTCCATTCGGTCGACGGCAGGATGCCGCGCAGCTCGCCCTGCATGTCGATGCCGGTGAGCTGGCCCAGGCCGAGCGGCGCCATGAAGTCGTGCATGGCATCGACGCCGAGGTCGTTGGCGAGCATGTAGTAGTAGGTGTCGCACGACTGCACGATCGACTTGTACATGTCGACGCTGCCGTGGCCGCCTTCCTTGTCGTCACGGAAGCGGTGGTTGCCGAAGTTGTAAAAGCCGGGGTCGTAGATGGTCTGTTGCGGCGTGCGCTTGCCGAGCGTGAGTGCGGCCAGCGCCATGAAAGGCTTGTAGGTCGAGCCCGGCGGATACGTGCCGCGCAAGGCCCGGTTCAGCAGTGGCTTGTCGGGCGATTCGTTGAGCGCTTTCCAGCTCTCGCTGTCGATGCCGTCGACGAACAGGTTGGGGTCGAAGTTGGGCTTGCTGACGAAAGCGAGCACCTCGCCGTTGCGCGGGTCGATGGCCACGAGTGCACCGCGCCGGTCGCCGAACATCTGCTCGACCAGCGCCTGCAGCCGGATGTCGATCGACATCACCAGCGCGTTGCCCGGCGTGGCGGGGTTGCTGCGCAGGCGCCGCACCGGGTGGCCGCTGGCGCTGGTTTCCATTTCTTCGAAGCCGGTCGTGCCGTGCAGCTCGGCTTCGTAACTCTGCTCGATGCCGAGCTTGCCGATGTATTCGGTGCCGCGGTAGTTGGCCTCGTCTTCCGATTCGTCGATCTTCTCTTTTTCAGCTTCGTTGATGCGGCCGATGTAGCCGATCAGGTGGCTGCCGACCTCGCCGAGCGGGTAGTTGCGGAACAGACGCGCCTTGATGTCGACACCGGCAAAACGAAAACGCTGCGCCGTAAACCGTGCCACCTCTTCGTCGCTGAGCTTGGTGCGGATCGGCAGCGACTCGAAGCTCTTGTTCTCTTCCATCAGCCGCTTGAAGCGCCTGCGGTCACGCGGCAGGATCTCGACGATCTCGGCCAGCCGGTCGATCGTGGCGTCGAGGTCGGTGGTTTTTGTCGGCGAGATCTCGAGCGTGTAGGCCGAATAGTTGTTGGCCAGCACCACGCCGTTGCGGTCGAGGATGAGCCCGCGGTTGGGCACGATCGGCACGACCGCGATGCGGTTGTTCTCGGCCTGGGTCATCAGCTCTTCGTGTTTGTAGATCTGCAGGTACACGAGCCTGGAGGCGAGCAGGCCGAACGCGAACACCACGAAGACGGCCGCAGCCACGAGGCGCATGCGAAAACGCCCGACTTCCTGCTCGACGTTCTTGAGTTCTGTCATCTCACTTGCTCACAAGCACGCGGCCGGACGAGCGCCGGGCCGCCCCAAGCCGGCCGGCGTCCCCTCGGGGACCGGCTGCGGTACTCCGCGGACGAGGGGTTCCATCACAACGGGCGATTCTGATCCGGGTCGGGCGCACGCCGCTGCGGCGCCAGCAACAACCACGTCACGATCGGCCACAGCAAGGCCTCGAACACCGGCGCGAGCAGCATCTGCCAGCCGGGGAACATGCCACCCGCCACCATGCGAACCAGCAGCGACACGGCGTGCGCGGCGAAGAACAGCGGCAGGATTTGCACGGCCTGAGACGGCACCGTGAACCAGAGCAGCCGGCGGTGGATCGTGATCGCAAAGAAGCTCAGCAGCGTGTAGGCCAGCGCGTGCTGGCCGAGCACGGCGCCGTCGTGCACGTCCATCACCACACCGAACATGAAAGCCAGCCCCACGCCGACCCGGCGCGACTGATGCACGTTCCAGAACACCAACACGAGCGCCAGCAGGTCGGGCACGGCCGGCTCGCGGCCGAACGGCACCAGGTTGAAGATCAGCGCGAACGCCAGCGTGAGCGCAACGAACAGCGGGTTGACCGGCAGCAGCAGCTGGTCGGACGAGCGCGGCATGATCATGGCGCGGCTCGCTTGCTTCGTGGGGCCGGCATCGCTTGCGGCTTGTCTTGCGACATCACTTGCGAAATCACTTGCGGCTCCCCCTGCGCGCAGGCCGCGGCTTGACTTCTTCCGCCGGATCGGGCGGCGGCGGCATCTGCAGGCCGACCGGCTCGAGCACCATGACGTGGCGCACCCCGTCGGACAAGGCGGTCGGCGTCAGCACGATGCGGGCGAAGCCGGAATCGACCTTGCGGTCGACGGCAGCGACCTTCGCGACCGGCAGGCCCGGTGGGTACACGCCGTCGACGCCGGACGTGGTGAGCGTGTCGCCGACCTGCACGTCGGCGTTGCCGGCCATGAAGCGCATTTCCATCGCCTCGCCCAGGCCGGCGGCACTGCCAAAAGCCGCACTGCGGGCCTGGCTGCGCGAATTGAGCACGGGAATGGCTGCGTCCTTGTCGGTCAACAAGGTCACTTCGGAAGACAGCGGGAACACCCGCGTGACCTGCCCGAGCACACCCGCTTCGTTGATCACCGGCGAGGCGAGCACCACGCCGTTGGTGGCGCCACGGTCGATCACGACCTTGCGTGAATACGGGTCGGAGGCCTCGTACAGCACCTGCGCCATCTGCGAGCGCACGCTCAGGCGCGGCCGCAGTTCGAGCAGCGCACGCAGCCGGGTGTTTTCGCCCTGCAACTGCTCGACCTGCAACGAGCGTTCGGCCTGCCGCGCCAGCTCGACCTTGGCCGCCGCCGCGCCGTCGAGCGCGCGCTTGAGGCCCATGAAGTACTCGCCCACGTCACCCCAGGCCTGCACCGGCACGAGCAAGGCCTGCTGCGGGTAGTAGAGCACCGTGGCCAGGCCGGCGCGCAGCTGCCGCGTGATCGTGAAGCGGTTGTCGGCCACCATCAGGAACAGCGCCAGCGCCGAAAACAGGATCAGCTTGGTCAGCGCCGACGGGCCCTGTCGAAAGAAGGGCGGCGGGGTGCGGTCGATGGTGCCGAGGGACATGAAGACAACGTCAGTGTGACGAAATCGAGGCGGGGAAATCAGAAGCGAAAAAGCCGGCCACGGTGAACGCGCGCCGGCTCTTCAGGTGCACGACGCTCACTCGGACGTGAAGATGGAGCCGAGCCGCTCCATGCGCTCGAGCGCCATGCCACAACCGCGCACCACGCAGGTCAGCGGGTCTTCGGCCACCAGCACCGGCAGGCCGGTTTCTTCGGAGAGCAGGCGGTCGAGGTCGCGCAGCAGGGCGCCGCCGCCGGTCAGCATCATGCCG
>JBDTTU010000059.1:0-26624 GCA_039930465.1 Burkholderiales bacterium | reverse complement strand
AGGCGACACGCGCGCCTTCATCCGCCAGGCGTTCCGCGATCGCGCGTCCGATGCCTCGCGCCGCGCCGGTGACGACTGCGATCCGGCCCTGCAAACGTTGATTCATGACAAAGGCAACTCCAGCACCTGCCGCGCGACGATGTTGCGCATGAGCTCGTTGATGCCCGAGGCGATGCTAGCGGGAATCGACGCGAGCATCGGCGCGGTCAGGCTGAAGTTCGCGTCGCCGATCTGTTGCATCTCGATCGCCACGCCGCTTTCTTCAGCGGCCTCGCGCAGGAACGCGCAGGCGCGATGCCGGGTTTCGGTGGCGTTGATCTTCAGCAGCGAGACATCCTGGCCCAGGCTGTCGCCCCTCCCGACGACTGCAGCGAACCGGTTGCAAAGCGCCGGCAGGTCCGGCACATCGAGTTCAGGCTGTGTGCAGCGCTCCGCGAAACCGGCGTCGTCGAACAGGCCGCGCCGTTCGCCGAGCAGCGCCAGTTGGTTCAGCACATGCAACGCTGGCGACGGCTCGCCGCTGAACAGCCGCTCGTGCGCAAGCTTGAGGTCCATTGCGCCCAGGGCTCTTCGTTCTTCCCTGATTTTCAATGCTCTGAAACGTACAGCGCCGCAACCTCGGCGAAAGTCTGCAAGGGCGCACGTGCCTGGATGGCGGTGCGGGACGCAGCTTGGCGAGTGGAGACCGGGCGAGCGAGGCGACGGACTTCGCTGGTCGAAAGCTACTTGGTCTTACTGTGTCACAAGAGTAGCTGTGTGTTTGGGCTTGCCCGGCCGCAACAAGGGCACTGTCCGAGGCGTGCGATGAGTTCGCAGCTCAGCCGGTGCCGCAGGGTTGTGATCGAGTGGTCCACGTGACGCTGCGCGCGAAGGGCTGCCGCGGGGTGCGTAATCCTTGGGAACGGCAGGCACTAGGCGCTCGATGAAGTTTTCTTTGCCGCCGACGGGCTTGTCGGCGATGAGTCGCTCAGCCATCCAGAACCCGTAGGCTGCGATGCTGAGGGTGGCGTGGTGGTGAAACCCTCGCCAGCCACGGCCTTCGTAGTGTCCCAGTCCGAAGTCCTGCTTCAGATTCTGATAGTCGCGCTCGATTCGCCAGCGCTGGTACGCCGCGCCGACCAGTTCGTTGAGCGGCGTCTCCTCGGGCATCGTAGACAAGATGTATTTGACGGGCTCGGCCTGGCCCGCCGGCCACTCAATCAGCAACCATTGAAGTGGCCGCAGCCTTGCCTTGCCGGCATTGCCGCCGGCGTGGCGCACGCGCACGGCGGCGAAGCGTCCGCTGAGCGGCTCGTTGGTGCCTTCGCGCCAGCTGATTGTCTGGAACGCTTCGATAGGCAGCGCCTTTGCGAGCGCCTTGACGCTCATGGGCTGAAGCCGATCGGTTCGCCTGGGCGTCGCCGGTGGACGACCTTTGCCGCTGTAGCGCTCGGGTGGCAGCGGATCGATACCCGGTGGCCAGACCACGACCGCCGAGGTCACGCCCACGGCGTACTGCAACCCCATGTCGCTCAACGCCTGGCGGAACGCTGTGTCGACACCGTAGCCCGCATCGGCCAGCACGCAGTGCCGGGGAGCCCCTTCGGCCAGCAGGCCTCGCAACTGCGCCAACGCAATCTGCGTCTTGGTCGCAAAGCGCATCTCCTCGGGGACGCCGGTGTGTCGTCTGCGCACCGGATCGGCCGCCCAGTCCTCGGGCAGATAGAGTTGCCACGCCACCGGCATGCTGCCTTGATCGCAAGCCAGCGATACGCTGACAGCCACTTGGCAGTTGTCCTGCTTGCCCAGCATCCCGCAGTATTGGCGCGCGACGCCGACGGAGTGCTTGCCCTTCTTCGGGAAACCGGTGTCATCGATGATCCACCAACCGCCCTGGGTGAAATCCATCCTGGGCACGACCCACTGGCAGACTCGGCGCAGCATCTCGGCGTCGGACCAGTCGGCCTTGGCCACGAAATGATGCAGCGCTTGATGCCGCGCGCTCGCGTGCGGCGGATCGACTCGTGCAGCCATGGGCTCCACGCTCTTGCGTGCCAGCGGCAGCATCAATCCCGTGCAGTAGCCCTTGAGTCCTGCGTGACGGTCCAAATGCCCCAGACCCTGGGACAAGTGATCCATGTACTGGTCAAACCGTTCGCTTGCACCCATCGTTGCTCATGCGAAGAACGAAGATATGCGCATGGTGCCATGCTGTTATTGACACAGTAAGACTCGATGAGTTCATTGCCAGCAGAGGTTGCGGACATGGCCAGCAGAGGTTGCGGATCTCAACAGCAACACGTTTGAAACAGCAACAAGCGCAGGCTTGGAAACGGCGTGCCCGCTCAATCGGTCGATTGCCGATGGGCATGCACCGGCGCGACAAAAGGCGTCCACGCCACCGACGTGATCTCGCTGAAATCGCGCCATTCCTTGTACCAACTGCGGCCGCCATTGCTGGAGCGCAGCAGATGGCCGTACTTGGTGCCCGCAAACAGCAACTGCGGGTTGCTTGCGTGCGCACCAAATACCCAAACTGTGGAGTTTGGTGTTGTGTGCAGGACTGTTGCAGCCCAGGTGTGGCCGCGGTCCTCCGAGCGATAGATGCGCGTCACGCGGCCCGGTGTCCCGTCACCGACCGCCAGCAGCAGTTGCTGCCCTGCGGTGTCCAACACCTGCAGGGTGCGCGTGTAGTACAGGCCGTCGAAGCGGGCCTTCGAGGGCTGGCAGCTGAAGCTTTGCGCATCGTCGTTGCTTTCGCACACGGCATTCACGGTCAGGACCAGGTGCTTGGCGGGCGCGTCCTTGGTGGCCGGCAGGACGACGATGGCGTGAATGTCGGGGTTGTTGATGCCGCGGCTGGGCTCGTCGACCCGCTGCCAGGTGTCGCCGGCGTCGTCGCTGCGCCAGGCGCCACCTTCTTCAACGCCGAACCACACCTCTTTGGCACGCTCGGGGTGGAAGGCCACAGTCAGGATGCGCGGACGGTTGACCCCAGCGCAAAACTCGGGCAGCTCGACGTTGAGCTGTTGCCAAGTCAGCCCGCCGTCGCGCGAGCGGTGCATGTGGGCGCGCGACGGCGCGCCGGTGCCGGCCATCACCAGTTTCGGGTTGGCCGGGCTGAACGCAAGGGCCCACACCGTTTGCCCGTTGGCCGGCGAGTCGACGCGCTTGAAATGCGCGCCGCCGTCGGTGCTGAGGCAGATGCCGGCGTCCGCGCCGGCCAGCACGCGGCTGGGGTCCGATGGGTCGACGGCCAGCGCACGAACGGTGCCGTCAAATTCGATGGCTTCCTTCAGGCCCAGACGGTGCCAGCTGGCGCCGTCGTCGACGCTGCGCAGGATGCCCTGGCCGGCGGTGCCGACGAGGATGGTTCCGGTGCTGCTCATGCTTGTTGTGTCTCCTTGTAGTCAAAGAAAAGTGCCACGCGCGATGCCTCCATCGACGGTGACAGGCTCAATGTCGGAGGTGATTGCAGTGTCGCAATGCCAATGTGAACTGGCGTGATGGCGAGTGATGTCGGGTGATGTCGGCGGTGGGCATGCGCGCGCGGGTCGCGCATGGTTGGCGCCATGCGTTCACTGCACTTTGATGTTGCGCTCGCGCACCAGGCGGCCGATGCGGTCGCCATCGACTGCGATCTGCGCATCCAGCTCGGCAGGCGTCGACGCGCTGGCGCGCAAGCCGCGCTCGGCCGCCCACCTTTGCAGGGCAGGCTGCGACAACACTTGAGTCAGCGCGGCGTTCATGCGCGCCACGATCTCGGGCGGCGTGCCGGCCCTGGCGTGGAAGGTGTACGACGTGGAGAGCAACATGTCGGCGCCGCCGGCTTCGGTGATCGTTGGTACCGTGGGTGTCACAGGCGTGCGCGCCGGCGCACCCACGGCCAGCAGCTTGAGCGAGCCTTTCTGCACGTGGGGCAGCATGGCTTCAACGCCGCCCGATGTGGCCTGCACCTGGCCGCCCAGCATCGCCGGAATCACCTCGGCCAGCGCCTTGTAGGGCACGTGCAGAAACTGCACGCCGGTGCCGGCCTGCAGCAACTCCATGTTCAGATGCATCACGCTGCCGACGCCACCAGTGCCAAAGCTGACCTCGGCGGGGTGCACTTTGGCGTAGGCGATGAAGGACTTGAAGTCGGTAGCGGGCACCTGCGCGCCGACCACCAAGTACAAGTTGACATCGGCGATGTTGCTGACCGAGACGATGTCGCGCCGGGCTTCGTAAGGCGGGTGGTACAGCAGCGGGTTGACGCTGAGCGTCAGCCGGTCGACCAGCAGGAAGGTGTAGCCGTCTGCAGGCGCCTTGACGACGTCGCTGGTGCCGATGATGGCGTTGGCGCCCGGCTTGTTCTCGACCACGAACGTTGTCTTCAAGTCTTTGGCCAAGCCCTCGCTGACCAGGCGCGCCATCACGTCGGGCCCGGTGCCTGGCGGATACGGCACCACGATACGGATGGGTCGCGCCGGCCAGACGCTTTGCGCCCAGGCCGGTGTGAAGCCTGCAAGCGCCAGCAGTGCGGCGGCTGCGCATGCGCGGTGAAGCCACGTAGTTCTGTTCATCGATACAACTCCCGGTAGGCCTTGACGACGACCCCCCTGCCCATGAATCACGGGCTGGCGCAGGGGCGCGAAGTGCCGGCCAAATTGGCCTGCGCAGCGCCCTTTTAGGGTTTGGAATGAAAATCTTATCGCATAGCAGTAAAAACAAGAAGTGATGTTTCAGGGATCTTTCCGGCGATGTTTGCTGTTGAACGGGTGCGATTGGCAGACGCATTGTTGCCAAACATAGGGTTTATGCTATGTTGAAAATATCGTAATGCAGTAAAACGTACTTCTCTGAAATCTGGAGCGATCAATTGAGGCTGTTTCTGTCCCCGCATGCTTGCTCCCTGGCAGCCGACATCGTTGCCCGCGAGGCTGGCATTCCGCTGCAGTTGGAGTGGGTCGACGTGCGTGCCAAGAAGCTGGCCGACGGCAGCGACTATTTCTCCGTGAACCCCAAAGGGCAAGTGCCCACGTTGCAGATGGATGACGGCCAGTTCGTCACCGAAGGAGCCGTCATCGTTCAGCTTCTGGCCGATTCGCAGCCGGGCTCTTTGCTGTTGCCGTCGGCGCTGGGCATGGACCGCTACCGTGTGCTGGAGTGGCTGAGCTTCATCAGCAGCGAACTGCACAAGGGCTACACGCCGCTGTTCCGCCCCAATACACCGGCTGAGTATCGCGCCATCAGCATCGAAAACCTGAACAAGCGGCTGGCTTGGCTGGACACAGTGCTGGCGGGCCGCGACTACCTGAACGGCGTGCGCTTCACCGTGGCCGACGCCTATTGCTACACGGTGGTGTCGTGGAGCCACGTGCACCGGCTGGACCTGTCCGACTGGCGCAACTTGACTGCCTACTTGGCGCGCGTGGAGCAGCGCCCCAGCGTGCAGGCGGCGCTTGCAGCCGAACGCGCCGAGCTGGACCGCCGCGCGGCGGCCTGAAGCGGGAGCACGTGCGATGACACAGCAATGGAAACAGCGCCCAGCCGGCTCCAAACAGCTGGCCGAGCACGGCGCGCACGTTGAGCGTGGTGACATGGTGCGCCTGAACACAGGTCTGGACGAATTGATTCCGGGCATGCGCTTGGACGGCCGCCACCCGATGCTGCCTTTGCATGAACACTGTCTCTTCAAGAACGGCATCCACCTGGGCGAGCTGTGGCGGTTGAGTGAGTTGGCGCGCTGGCTGCGCGAGCACGGCCGACGCCGGCTCGCCGGTGACACCTGTCGCCACTGTTTGAAGGGGATCGCATGAAGCTGTACCACGAAGTGCGTGGCTGTTCGCTGGCCTGCGACATCGTCGCGCGCGAGCTGGACATCGCGCTGGACCTGCAATTTGTGGACATGCGCAACAAGACGCTGGAAGACGGTAGCGACTATCTGGCTGTCAACTCGAAAGGCACCGTGCCGACGCTCCAGATGGACGACGACGGCCATCTCAGCGAAGGCGCGGTGATCATGCAATACCTGGCCGATCTGCGGCCGGAGCGCGGGCTGCTGGCCCCCAGCGGCACGCTGCAGCGCTACCGGGCGCTGGAGTGGATGAGCTTCATCGGCGCCGACCTGCACAAGGGCGGCTTCATGCCGTTGTTCAAAGCGGTCACGCCGCTGGCCTACAAGGACATCGCGCGCCAGATCGTGCAGTCCAAGCTGCAATGGCTGGACGCGCAACTGGCCGACCGCGACCACCTGTTGGGCAACGCCTTCACGGTTGCCGATGCGCACTGCTACACGATTGCGATGTGGGCCCATGTCCATGCCATCGACATCAGCGGCTGGCCGCACCTGCAAGCCTACCTGGCACGCGTGGGTGCACGGCCGAGCGTGCAGGCCGCAGAGCAGGCGGCGCGGGTGCAAGGCGAGCGTGAACGCAGCCGCCATGCGCAGCGCGAGGCGGCCGGTGGGCCAGCGAGTTGATGCCGCCGTGCACGGCTGGCTGTTCTCTGGTCTTCCTGTGTGTTCGTCGTCCTGTCTGTCCGTTTTTCTATCCATCACGTTGGCTGGTTAGCCCGGCCGCCAAGCCGGCCAAGTCCCATCCAACACGTCTTCGTTCAACGCTTCTACCTACCACGGTGCCCCACATGAACCACGCCCGACGTTTCGCGCTTTTTTGTGTCATCGCGCTGGCACCTTTGCTTGCCGCCGCTGCGGACTATCCCAGCGGGCCGCTGCGGCTGGTCGTTGGCTTCGCGCCTGGCGGCGGCACCGACGGCGCCGCACGGCTGATCGCCGACAAGCTGGGCCCCGAGCTGGGCCAGACCGTGGTCATCGAAAACCGTGTCGGCGCCGGCGGCACCATCGGCGCGCAATCGGTGGCGCGTGCCACGCCCGACGGCTACACGCTGTTTTTCGGCACCGGTGCAGAACTGGTGATCAACCCGCTGACCCGCAAGAGCGCGCCCTACGACTTGCTGAAGGACTTCATCCCTGTGGCCGAGGTCGGCGCCGTGACTTTTGTGTTGGTGGTACCAGCCGCGTCGCCGGCCGACAGCGTGCAGGGCCTGGTGGCTGCTGCACAGGCGCGGCCGCATGGCCTGCAGTTCGCGTCGTTCGGCGTCGGTTCGACGAACCATCTCATCGGTGAGATGTTTCTGCAGGCCACCGGCATGAAAGCGGTGCACGTGCCGTACAAGGGCAGCCAGCCGGCGATGCTGGCGTTGCTGGCCGGGGACATCGACTTCACGTTCGAGACCACCGCGGTGGCGCTGCCGCTGATCAAGGCCGGCAAGCTGAAGGCGCTGGCGACGCCGTCGCCGCAGCGGCTGAAAGACCTGCCGTCAGTGCCCACGCTGCAGGAAGCCGGCTTCAAAGACCTGCTGGCCGAGGGCTGGATGGGCGTCTTCGCACCGGTTGGCACGCCACCTGCCATCGTGCAGCGTGTGAACGAGGCGCTGGCCAAGGTGCTGCGCCTGCCCGAGATCCACGACAAGCTGACCGAGCGCGGCGTCAAGGTTGCCGTCAGCACGTCTGACGAGTACAAACGCAAACTTGCAGGGGAGATGGACAAATGGCGCCGCGTCATCAAGGACGCTGGCATCACACTCAACGAATGAAGCTACCAAAACCGATCAAGAAGGCAACGCCGACGCCAGTACCGACGCGAACGTCGGCGCCGACGCAGCGCCAACGCAATCCAGACGCGAAGTTGACGAAAGCGGCCGCAGCCGCGCAAGCTGCGCCGCGCCGCAGTGCAGCCGCGACCGGCGCGTCCCCCACGCCGCCGGCCGCCGCTGCGGGCCCGTCGGCAAAGGCATCTTCAGACGCCGACGCAGACGCGGGGACCGGCGCCGAATTCGATGCAGAGGAAGCCGGCATCGCATCCGGTGACGATGCTGACAACGACCCGCGCGCCGATTCCAGCCTGGCACGCATGCTGGGTGCGCTGGCCTTGTTTTCCACCGACACGCCGGCGCTCACGGTCGAGCAGATCGCCGCCGGGCTGGGCGTGCCCAAGAGTACCGGCTACCGCTACGTGCAGGAGTTGTGCAAGGTGGGCCTGCTGGTGCGGCTGGACCGCAGCATCACCTTGGGCCCGCGCATCATCGAGCTCGACCGCGCCATCCGCGAGAGCGACCCGGTGATCCGCGCCGCCGCGCCGCCCATGCGCGCTCTGTCGGAACAAACCGGCCTGGACGTGTTCATCTCCAAGCTGTACGGCCGCTCCATCATCACCGTGCACATGGAATGCAACGACGGGCAACAGCTGCCCTACGGCTACGGCCGGGGCCGGCCGATGCCCGTGATGCGCGGCTCCAGCTCGAAGGCGCTGGTGTCAAACCTGCCGGCAGCCCGGCTACGCCGCTTGCACCAAGAGCTGCTGCCAGACGCCGGCGGCGCGCCCAGCTGGGAGGCGTTTTACGACGAGGCGCAGCGCATCCGGCGCCAGGGCTGGTGCCGTACATCGGGCGAGCTCAACGAAGGCAAGACCGGCATCTCGGCGCCGGTCTTCGGCCGCGGCCGCGTCGTGGTGGCCAGCATCACGGCGGTCGGCAATGACGCGCGATTCACGTTGTTCGACGCCGCCGCCATCGCCGGCTTGGTGACCCGCACGGCGCGCACCATCGGTGCGCGCTTGGCGGAAGACACGCACCTTTGACTCATCGGGGACAAACGGACTGCGTTGTCTTGCCGCTGCAAGCCGGGCGACATGCGCGACGCTGTTGAACCGGCGAACCGGAGCGACCCGGCCGCTGCGGCTACTCAGGCTTCAGCCCCATGCGCCCGACCACGTCCGCGATGAGCCGGCGTTCGCTGCGCAGCAGCTCCGCAAAAGCATCGCCGGTCAGCAGCCGGGGCTTGATGCCGCGCTCTTCCAGGTTGGCCAGCCGCGCCTTGTCGGCCATCAAGCCTTGCATCGACGCCGTCAGCACGTCCAGCACCGGGCGCGGCGTGCCGGCCGGTGCCAGCAGACCCATCCACGACTCCAGCGCAATGCCGGTGAAGCCCGGAAACTCGGCCAGCGTCGGCACCAGCGGCAGTGTTGCCGCGCGGGCCGGCGACGTCACCGCGTAGGCGCGCACGCGGCCTTCCTGCACCAGCGGCTGCACCAGCGCCAGCGGCAGGATGGCCAGGTCGAGTTGGCCACCAGCCACGTCGGTCAACGCCTGGGGCGCGGACTTGTAGGGCACGTGGACCATGTCAATGCCGGCGCGTTGCTTGAGGTATTCGCCAGTGATGTGCAGCAGCGAGCCCGTGCCGTCGGTGCCGTAGTTCAGCTTGCCCGGCTGTGCCTTGGCCGCCTGGATCAAGGCGCTCATCGTCGCGGCCCCCAGACCCAGCCGGCCGACGATGGCAAACGGCAGCATGCCGATGGTGGCGACCGGCGTGAAGTCCTTGAACGTGTCGTAGCGCACGGCGCCCGGGTTGACCAAGGGCGCCACGTTGAGCGGGCTCGACACGGCAAACAGCAGCGTGTAGCCATCGGCCGTTGCGCGCGCCACCTTCTGCGTACCGATGGTGCCGAACGCGCCGGCCAGGTTCTCCACAACCACGGTCTGGCCAAGGTCTGCCGCCAGCCGCGTGGCCACTTGCCGCGCGACCACATCGATGCTGCCACCGGCCGCAAAGGGCACGACGATGGTGACCGGCTTGGCCGGCCACGCCGGCTGCGCCAGCGCGGCGTTGAACGGGCCCAGCGCCGGCAATGCAGCGCCCAGTGCAGCGGCCCATGCAGTGACCGATACAGCGGCAGACAGCAGGCGCCTGGCGACATCGCGGCGGTTGGACAAAACAGGCTGCGGCATGTGACGCTCTTCAGTTCGTTTGTTAGAAGTCGATGCGCTCATCAGAACTCGATGTGGGCGCGCTTGACCACCGGTTCGGCAACGGTCACCGAGCGGTTCCAGATCTCGCGCCCTTCGTGCGGTGTGCTGCCCACCGGCTCCAGACCAGACTCGATCAGCTTGGTCCGCACATCCGGCAGCGCCACCGCCTTGCGCAGGGCGGCCGACACCTTGTCGATGATGGCTGGCGGGGTCTGCGTGCCCGCAAACACGGCAAACCAGCCGGAGTTGCCCATGTCGTGCACGCCTAGCTCGTCGAAGGTGGGCACGTCGGGCAGGGTCTGCAACCGGCTGCGCCCCGTCACCGCCAACGGCCGCACGCTGCCGCCCGCCACCGATCCCTCGATGGCCGCCACTGTCAAAAAGATGGCGTCGACCTGGCTGCCCAGCAGGTCGGTCAGCGCCGGTGCCGAGCCCTTGTACGGCACGTGCAGCAGCTTGATCTTGGCGTCCTCGGCCAGCACCTCGCCCATCACGTGCGCCGACGAGCCAGCGCCGAAGGTGCCGTAACTCAACTCGGCCGTTTTCGCCCGCTTGATGAACGCCGCCAGGTCACGCTCGGCGGCGTTGCTGCGCACCGCCAGCACCAGCGGTGCATTGGCAATGACGCTGACCACCGTGAAGCCCGTTTGCGCAGCCTTGATGCCATCGGCCGGAAGCTTGGCCGCCAGCGGCGCAATGACGTGGGTCGAATTGCTGCCCAGCAGCAGTGTGTAGCCGTCAGCCGGCTGCTGCAGCACGGAGCGCGAAGCGACGATGCCGTTGGCGCCGGGCCGGTTGTCGATGACCACCGGCTGCCCCAACTCCAGCTGCAGCTTTTGTCCAAGCAAGCGCGCCACCGTGTCGGTGCCCCCCCCGGCAGCAAACGGCACCACCAGCGTGATCGGCTTGCGCGGATACGCCGCCTCCTGCGCCAGCGCGGGCAGGGCGCACACAGAGGCCAGGCCAAGCACCACCGCAAGGTGGCGCCAAGTCGCTGATTTCGGGCGCACGGCGCTTTGCCATGGCGAACCGGATGACCGGCCCTGCAGGGCTTCCATAGCAGCGCTGTGACCGCGCAGTGCGAGGCGATGCTGCGGCCAGCTGTCGCGTGTTGTCGTGTCCATGTTGGGTGCTCCTGCGCGCGGTTATTCGACCTTGATGTGCCGTTCGGCGACGATCTGCGCATACCGCGCCTTGCCCTGCGCGATACGCTCGGCCATCTGCGCGCCGGTGCTGTAGGCCGCCACGAAGCCCAGGTTTGCAAAGGCTTGCGTCACCGCCGGCGATGCCAGCACCTGCCGCATCGCGCGGTTCAGCCGGTCGACGATTTCGGGCGGTGTACCAGCGGGTGCCAGCAGGCCGAAAAAGCCCTGGATTGCCAGGTCTGGCAGGCCCACTTCGGCGGCGGTGGGGATGTCCGGGAACATCGCATCGCGCTTGTCGCTGGTGATGAACAGAGGCTGCAACTGGCCCGCGCGCAAGGCGCCGATCAGCGGCGACGTCGCCTCGGTCATCAGCTGTCCATCGCCCTTGAACAGCGCGTCCTTGGCCAGCGCAGCGCCGCGGTACGGCACGTGCATCAGTTGCGCACCGGTCACCGACATGAAGATCTCACCGAGCAGGTGGTTGCTTGAGCCAGTGCCGGCCGACGCGAAATTCATCTTGCCGGGGTTCTTCTTGGCCATTGCCACGAACTCGGCGGTGGTCTTGACACCCAGCGACGGGGGCACGACAAACACGAAGGGCTGTGTCGCGCCCACGCTCACCGGCACGAGTGTGGCGACGTGGCCCTGGTCGGCATACAGCACCGGCGCGGCGGTCAGGCTGCTGCCGCTGCCCCACAGCAGCGTGTAGCCGTCGGGCTTGGACAGCGCCGCTGCCTTGGTGCCTATGCGCCCGCCGGCACCGGTCTTGTTCTCAACGACCACCGACTGCTTCAGCACCACCGACAGCTCTTGCGCCACCGCGCGTGCAGAAATATCGGTGGAGCCGCCCGGCTCGAACGAGACGATCAACGTGATGGGCCTGTCGGGGTACGACTGCGCCCACAGCAGTGGCGAACACAAGCTGCCGATGGCAGCGACAAACGCGACGGCGGAACGCCGTCCGAGGCAAGTGACGTGCATAGAGAACACCTCCGAATTGGGCAATCGACACCTGTCTGATGCCAGTGGTCCGACAAAGAAACTGCCAAGAACAACAGCGCTTGATCTTGTTTTTACCAAATTGCGGTAATTTTCGCAACCTCTGTCGTTCACCGGATGCAATGAGACAGCCGCCGGAGACATCGTGCGGCCAACTGCGGACTGCCAAGCCCGTCATCCAGACCCTCAACATGGCGCTGCTCACGCGCAACGTGCAGGGCGTGATTCTTTGAAGCGGAGCGCAAGGCGGTCGGCGCCGAACCCGCTCGAGTGCATCGCGGATACAGCGCCGCGACGGACGAAATGAAGGCGCCGGCAAATGAAGGCGCCGGCAACAGGCGAGCGGTGTCATGGCGAGAAGGCCCATGAGGTCCGGTTGCCATCAAAGTGAAAGGATCCACCTTTGAGCGAGCAAGCGGTACCTGAACGGACGGTCTTGTCGCTCAAATGTCAGAAATAGAGTTATATTTCTCACTTACGGAGGTACCTATGACGTCGTTGCCCGAATCCATCCTGTTGCATGCCCGCTCTCTGCCCGAGGGCGGAGTGGTTTCGCCCAAGGAGTTCCTGCACACCGGAAGCCGGTCGGCAGTGGACCAAGCCCTGTCCCGCCTGACCAAAGAAGGGAAGTTGCTGCGTGTTGCGCGCGGGACCTATGTGCTCCCGGTGTCGAGCCGCTTCGGGACACGCGCGCCGGCGCCGGAGAAGGTCGTCGAGGCGCTGGCAGCACGAAGTGGGGAGACCCTGGCGCCCCATGGCGCCGCGGCGGCGAACGCCTTGGGGCTCACCCAACAGGTTCCCATCCGAGAGGCCTATGTCACGTCGGGGCGGACGCGCAGGCTGAAGCTCGGACGTTCGGAGGTGCTGGTGAAGCACGCTCCGCGTTGGATGCTCGCGCTGGGCGCAGGCCCCGCAGGGGCCGCTGTGCGCGCGCTGGCCTGGATGGGGCCCGCGCACGCCCGCGAATCGCTGACGACGCTGCACCACACGCTTCCGGCAACAGAGTGGCAAACGTTGGCCTCATCGCGCGGCGCCCTGCCCTCGTGGATGGCACGTGCGATCGGCGAAGAAACTGTTCGTGGCTGAGCAATTCTTCGCGCTCAACAAAGACGACCAGCGCGAGGTCCTCGAGCAGGCTCGCGCCCAAACTGACCGCCCCACACATCTGCTCGAAAAGGACGTGTGGGTGGTCTGGGCGCTTGGTGCCTTGTTCGACTCTTCGCTGGCCACGGACCTGACGTTCAAGGGCGGCACATCCCTGTCCAAGGCCTACAAGATCATCGATCGCTTCTCCGAAGACATTGATCTCACCTGCGACATCCGGAAACTGATCGCGGACCTGGTCGGCGGCGATGCCCCGATGCCGACGAGCCGCAGCCAGGCGTCCAAGTGGACCAAGGGCGTTCGTGACCGCCTGCCGGGATGGATCGAGGCTCAGGTGTGTCCCGTCATCGAAGCGGCTCTCGCGCGCGACCAGATATCGGCAAAGTTGGAGATCGGCGGCGCCGAAAACGACAAGCTGTTCTTGCACTACCCCGCAATCAAGCACGGCACCGGCTACGTTTCGCCGATGGTCACCTTGGAGTTTGGCGGCCGCGGTACGGGCGAACCTCACCAGGTGCTCCCCGTCAACTGCGACATGGACGGACACGTCGATGGGGTTGTATTCCCGGTTGCATCCCCACTCGTCATGAGCGTGGCCAGAACCTTCTGGGAAAAGGCCACCGCTGCGCATGTCTACTGCGCTCAAGGGCGCATTCGCAGCGAACGCTATGCGCGGCATTGGCATGACCTGGCAGCGATAGGGCGGAGCCACTACTTCGCCGCTGCCATCGACGATCGCGCCGTGGCCAAGGCTGTGGCGGAACACAAGTCGTATTTCTTCATCGAGAAGGACACGAAAGGTGCTGTCATCGACTACTTCCCGGCCGCTGCCGGGAAGCTTCAGATCGTGCCCGAAGGCGCGGCGCGCGACGCACTCGCGACCGACTACGCCAACATGCTCGCGGATGAACTGATGGTCGGGGACGCGCTCCCCTTCGATCAACTGATGGTGGCATGCGCCGAGCTTGCTGCAAAAGCGAACGCAGCGGCGGCTTTCTAGCCCAACACGAGACTGCCGTTTGAACGACCCATTCGATCTGCTCTCAGGAAGCCCGGCAAACCCAATAAAAAAAGGCCCTCTTGGGGCCTTTTTTGACTTCGACTTGGAGCGGGTGAGGGGAATCGAACCCCTGTATGAAGCTTGGGAAGCTGCCGTTCTACCATTGAACTACACCCGCGGATCTGCGTGAATTCTAGCGTGCCGGTCGATCAGGCCGATGAATGGCGCATGGGGCGGCGGCCGAAGGTGAGCTTGCCGGTGGACAGCGCCACACCGCACACGATCACGGCCGCGCAGGCCAGCGTCCACCGGGTGACGGTTTCGCCGAGGAACGCTGTGCCGTAGAAGACCGCGAACACCGGCACGCGGAAGTTCACGGTCAATGCCCTGACCACGCCAGAGTGCGATCGGCAACAGGAACAACGTGGCGATGGTGACGCGCACCGCTGCCGTTGGCAACGCACCGAACTCCGCTACCCCACTCGCATGGACAGGAACGAAGCGCCCCAGAGCGCGCCCAGCAGCAGCAGGTCGATCAGCCAGCGGCGCGAGGGGGCGCAAACGGCAGGGGCGCCGCCTTGGCGGTCGTGGCGGTCGTGGCGGCCGTGGCGGCCGTGGCGATCGGCGCTGTCGTTGAAGTCGTCTGCCCTGATGCTGCGTTCGCCCCAGCCTGCGGCGCGCCTTTTCCGGACATCTGGCCGCGACCGTGATGAGTGGTAGAACGCCAGCCTTGCCAAGCCCATCAACGCCCGCCCCATGCCCGAGCCCACCGACGACCCGACCCCCCTTCCCGCCGAGCGCCCTGCCCGGCCGATCCGCAGCTATGTGCTGCGCACCGGGCGCATGGGCAGCGGCCAGAAACGCGCGCTGGTGGAACTGGCGCCACGCTTCGTGCTGCCTTACGAGCCCCGCCCGCTGGATGCGGCTGCGCTCTTCGGCCGCCAGGCGCCTCTTGTGCTCGAAATCGGTTTTGGCATGGGCGACGCCACCGCGCAGATCGCCGCGGCGCTGCCGGGCACCGACTTCATCGGCGTCGAAGTCCACGAGCCGGGCGTCGGCGCGCTGCTGCAGCGTATCGACGAAGCTGGCTTGAGCAACCTGCGCATCGTGCAATTCGATGCCGTGCAGGTGCTCGAGCACATGATCGCGCCCGGCGCGTTGGCCGGCGTGCACGTGTTCTTTCCCGACCCGTGGCACAAGAAGAAGCACAACAAGCGGCGCCTGATCCAGCCACCACTGGTGCGCCTGCTGCAAAGCCGGCTCGTGCCAGGCGGCTACCTGCACTGCGCAACCGACTGGCAGCCGTATGCCGAGCAGATGCTCGAAGTGCTGTCGGCCGAGCCGGGTTTGAGCAACAGCGCGGCAGGCTTCGCGCCCAAGCCGGGCTACCGGCCGCTGACGAAGTTCGAGAACCGCGGCCTCAAGCTCGGCCACGGCGTGTGGGACCTGGTGTTCGTCAAGCGCTGAGCGCGCCGGGCCTTCAATCGGCCCAGGTCACGACACCGGTGTAGGCCGTCACCAGCACGACGATGCCGAAGGCAATGCGGTACCACGCGAACGCCGCGAAGCTGTGGGTCGAGATGTAGCGCAGCAGCCAGCGCACGCACAACCATGCGGCGATGAACGAGAACAGCAGGCCGACACCGAACATCGGAATGTCGGCCACCGACAGCAACGCGCGCTCTTTGTACAGGCTGTACAGGCCGGCGCCGATGAGCGTGGGGATGGCCAGAAAGAAGCTGAAGTCGGTCGCGCATTTGCGGCTCAGGCCAAGCAGCATGCCGCCGATGATGGTTGCCCCCGAGCGGCTGGTGCCGGGGATCATCGCCAGGCATTGCACCAGGCCGATCTTCAGCGCGTCGAGCGGCGTCATGTCGTCGACCGTTTCCACGCGTGCGACGCTGCTGCGGCGTTCGGCCCAGAGAATGACGAAGCCGCCGATGATGAAGGTGCTGGCCACGACCACGGGCGTGAACAGGTGCGCCTTGATGGCCTTGCCGAACAGCAGCCCGAGCACCACCGCGGGCACGAAGGCAATGGCCACGTTGATCGCGAAAGCGCGCGCCTTGGCGTCGTTGCCCAAACCGAGCATGGTGTCGCGCACCCGCTGCCAGTAGACGATGATCACCGCGAAGATCGCGCCGGTCTGGATCGCGATATCGAACACCTTGCTCTTGTCGTCGTGAAAACCGAGCAGCGAGCCGGTGAGGATGAGGTGGCCGGTGCTCGACACCGGCAAAAATTCCGTCAGGCCTTCGACGATGCCCATGACCGCGGCCTTGACGAGCAGGATCAGATCCAAGAAGTACTCCACTGATAAACAAACAGCATCTTAGCGATGCCGGCTTCAGAGGCTTTCGGCGCGACTCGATCGGCAGCTGCGCGATTCCGGCGGCCGTCAACACCGTGGGCGGGTTCGCGCCGGGCGCGTCAACTTGACCCTCCGCGCCTCGGCAAGTATATTAATGACCCACCAGTCAGTATGAAAACATCTCCTTCCACACCCCCCGCGGTGCCCGCGCGCCAACGCCGCAAGCAGGCCCGTCCGATGGAGCTGCTCGATGCGGCGCTCGACCTGTTCGTTGAACGCGGTTTTGCCGCCACCCGCTCGGAAGACGTGGCGGCGCGTGCCGGTGTGTCCAAAGGCACGCTGTACCTCTACTACCCCAGCAAGGAAGAACTGCTGAAGGCGGTGATCAGCCACAACGTGGTGAACCAGATCGCCGAAGGCAGCGAGATCATTCGCCAGTTCAAGGGCAACTCGGCCGAGCTGCTGGCAATGGTGCTGCTGCTGTGGTGGGAGCGCATCGGCGAGACCCGCGCTTCGGGCATCATCAAGCTGATGACATCGGAGGTGCGCAACTTTCCCGAAGTGGCGCAGTTCTATGTCGACGAGGTGGTGACGCCGTCGAACCAGATGCTCGCGCAGGTGATCCAGCGTGGCGTCGATCGCGGTGAATTCCGGGCGGTGAACGTACCCGAGGTGGTGCACGCGCTGGTCGGCCCGCTGATCTTTCTGGTGCTCAACAAACACTCGCTCGGCGCCTGCTCGGTCTCCTTCATGCTGCAACCGCGGGTGGTGATCACGGCGCTGATCGACATGGTGCTGAACGGGCTCGTGCCGCGCACTGCCACCCTGCCTGCAGCGGCCGGCGGCAACAGGGAAAAGAAAAAATGAAACGCTGGATGAAATGGGCGGTCGCGGGGGTCGCCGTGCTGGCGCTGGCCGGTTTCGTGACTCGCGCGATCAAGATGAAGAAGCAGGACGAAGCCGCGTCGGCCGCTGCGCCCGCCACCCCCGTGCTCGAACTCTCGGCCGCCGACGTGTTCGTGCTGCGCCCGCTCGAACTCACGCGCACGCTCACGGTCTCGGGCGGCCTGAAGGCGGTGAACACTGCCGTCGTGAAGGCCAAGGTCGCGGCCGAAATCAGGTCACTCACCGTTCGTGAAGGCGACAGCGTGAAGGCCGGCCAGGTGATCGGCCAGCTCGACACCGCCGAGTACGACCTGCGCTTGCGCCAGGCCGAACAGACCGCCGCTTCTGCTCGCGCCCAGCTCGATATCGCCAAACGTGCGCTCGTGAACAACCGCGCACTGGTGGCGCAGGGCTTCATTTCGCCTACCGGCCTCGAAACCTCGGTCTCGAACGAAGCGGCGGCGCAAGCCACCTGGCAATCGGCCGCCGCCGCCACCGATCTGGCGCGCAAGGCGCGCTCCGATTCGGTGCTGGTGGCGCCGATCAGCGGCGTGGTCTCGCAACGCATGGCCCAGCCGGGCGAACGGGTCGGCGTCGACGTGAAGATCGTCGAGATCGTCGACCTGTCGCACATCGAACTCGAAGCCGCGGTGGCGCCCGAAGACGTGGGCGGCGTGCAGGTCGGCCAGATCGCGCGCCTGTCAATCGACGGCCTCGCCGAGCCTGCCACGGCTAGCGTGGCCCGCATCAACCCGAGCACGCAGTCGGGCACGCGCGCGGTGCTGGTCTACCTGGCGCTCAAGCCCCAGCCCGGCCTGCGCCAGGGCTTGTTCGCACGCGGCACGATCGAGCTGGCGCGCAAGAGTGCCCTCGTGGTGCCGGTGGCAGCCGTTCGCATCGACCAGGCCCGGCCCTATGTGCTGGCAGTGCAGAACGGCAAAGTCGCGCTGCGCAGCGTCGGCCTCGGGCTGCGCGGCGAGGCCACGATTGGCGGGCGCATCGACAGCGTCGTCGAGCTGTCCAGCGGCGCGCAGGCCGGCGACACCGTGTTGCGCGGCAGCGCCGGCGCTTTGCGCGACGGCACCTTGGTGAAGCTGCCAGGTGCCACAGACGCCGCGCCCGCCGCGCCCGCCGCGCGGGCCGCGTCGGGCACGCCGCCGAAGCCCTGAGCATGTGGTTCACCCGCGTCTCGATCGGCAACCCGGTGATGGCCACGATGGTCATGCTCGCCTTCGTGGTGCTCGGCCTGTTCAGCTACCAGCGCCTGGCCGTCGACCAATTCCCGAACATCGACTTCCCCACCGTCGTGGTGGTGATGGACTACCCGGGCGCCTCGCCCGAAATCGTCGAGAGCGAAGTCACGAAGAAGGTCGAAGAAGCGGTCAACACCGTGGCCGGCATCAACACGCTGTCGTCGCGCTCGTACGAAGGCACCTCGGTCGTGATCGTCGAGTTCAACCTCGATGTCGATGGCCGCAAGGCCGCCGAAGACGTGCGCGAGAAGGTCGCGCTGATTCGCCCTTTTCTGCGCGATGAGGTGAAAGAGCCGCGCATCTCGCGCTTCGACCCGCAGAGCGTGCCGATCTTCAACGTGGCCGTGCTGTCCACCGACGGCAAGAAGTCGCCGCAGGAGCTCACGACCTGGGCCACGCAGGTGCTGCAGAAGAAGCTCGAGAACGTGCGCGGTGTCGGCTCGGTCGGTGTGGTGGGTGGCATCAAACGCGAGATCAACCTCTACCTGAAACCGGCCGCGCTCGACGCACTGGGCATCAGCGTCGATCAGGTCGTGGCCGCCGTGAAGAGCGAGAACCAGGAACTGCCGCTCGGCTCGATCCGCTCGCGCGAGCAGGAGCGCGTGGTGCAGATCAACGCGCGCCTGAAGCGGCCCGAAGACTTTCGCGACATCGTGGTCGCCCGCAAAGGTGGCAACGCGGTCAAGCTGTGGCAGGTGGCCGAGGTGGTCGACGGCCCGCAAGAGGTGGAAAGCCTAGCGCTTTACAACGGCCAGCGCACGGTGCTGCTGAGCGTGCAGAAATCGCAGGGTGAAAACACGATCGCGGTCGTCGACGGCTTGCAGAAGGCCTTGCTCGATGCTGCGCCCGTCACGCCGCCGGGCGTGAAAGTCGAAGTCAACCGTGACAACTCGCGCTCGATCCGGGTCTCGGTCGCGAACGTGAAACGCACGCTGTTCGAGGGCGCGGCGCTGACGATCCTGATCGTCTTCCTGTTCCTCAATTCATGGCGTTCGACCGTCATCACCGGCCTGACACTGCCGATTGCGCTGATCGGCACCTTTCTCTTCATGTACCTGTTCGGCTTCACGATCAACAGCATCACGATGATGGCGCTGAGCCTGTGCGTGGGCCTGCTGATCGACGACGCGATCGTGGTGCGCGAGAACATCGTGCGCCATGTGCAGATGGGCAAGAGCGCGCACGAAGCGGCGCTGGCCGGCACCAACGAGATCGGCCTGGCGGTGCTCGCCACCACACTCTCGATCGTGGCGGTGTTCCTGCCGATCGGCTTCATGGGCGGCATCGTCGGCAAGTTCTTCCACGAGTTCGGTTTGACGATCGTGGCGGCGGTGTTGATCTCGATGTTCGTGAGCTTCACGCTCGACCCGATGCTCTCGAGCGTCTGGCACGACCCGCAAGCCCACGGCGTGCACAAGGGCCCGCCGGTCACGCTCTACGACAAGACCATCGGCCGTGTGACCGGCCAGTTCGACCGCTTCACCGAATGGCTGTCGCGCGCCTACCAGGGCATCCTGTCGTGGTCGCTCGCGCACAAGCTGGCCACGGTGGGCCTGGCGCTTGCCACCTTCGGCGGCAGCTTCTTCATCATTCCGCTGCTCGGCGCCGAGTTCGTGCCCAAGGCCGACTTCTCGGAAACGCTGCTCAATTTCTACACGCCGGTCGGCTCGTCGCTCGAACTGACTGAAGCGCGCGCCAAGCAGGTCGACGCGGCCTTGCGCGAGCTGCCCGAAGTGAAGTACACGGTGACCACGATCAACAGCGGCCAGGCCGCCGGCAAGATCTACGGCGCGGTCTACGTGCGCCTGGTCGACCGCAAGGAGCGCAGCCGCAGCATCACGCAGATGATCCCGACATTGCGCGAGCGCATGGCGCGCATCCCCGGCATCACGGTCACGAACATCGGCGTCACCGATCTGGGCGGCGGCAAGAGCCTGCAATTTTCGGTGCAGGGCACCGACCTGATCGAACTCGAACACCTCTCGCGCCTGATCGTGCCGAAGCTGCAGGCGATTCCCGGCCTCGTCGACCTCGACAGCACACTCAAGCCCGACAAGCCCACGATCTCGATCGAGGTGAAACGCGACGCCGCTTCCGACGCCGGCCTGAACGTGAACATGCTCGCAACCAGCCTGCGCACACTCGTCGCCGGCACCACGGTGGGCAATTGGCGCGCGCCCGACGGCGAGAACTACGACGTGAACGTGCGCGTGGCGCCGGAAAGCCGGGTGTCGATCGCCGACCTGCAGCGCATCCCGATCAACATCAACGCCGCGCCCGACGGCTCGGCGCGTTCGGTGCGCCTGTCGCAGGTGGCCGACATCACGGCGTCGACCGGCCCGAACCAGATCAACCGCCGCGACCTGAACCGCGAGATCAACTTCGACGCCAACGCGCTCGGCCGCAGCTCGGGCGACGTGTCGGCCGACATCAAGAAGGCGCTCGACACGATCGCCTTGCCGCCCGGCTACCGCTACAGCTTCGGCGGCTCGACCAAGAACATGACCGAGTCGTTCCAGTACGCGATCGGCGCGCTGGCACTGGCCATCGTCTTCATCTACATGATCCTGGCGAGCCAGTTCAAGAGCTTCCTGCAGCCGCTGGCGCTGATGAGCGCTTTGCCGCTCACGCTGATCGGTGTGGTGCTGGCGCTCTTGATGTTCCGCTCCACGCTGAACATGTTCAGCATCATCGGCGTGGTGATGCTGATGGGGCTGGTGACGAAAAACGCGATCCTGCTGGTCGACTTTGCCATCCGTTCGCGTGCTGGCGAAAACGGCGAGGCGCCGATGGAACGCACCGAAGCCCTGCTGCACGCCGCCAAGGTACGGCTGCGTCCGATCCTGATGACGACGCTGGCGATGATCTTCGGAATGGTGCCGCTCGCCTTCGCGCTTTCCGAAGGCTCGGAGCAGCGCGCACCGATGGGCCAGGCCGTGATCGGCGGCGTGATCACTTCGTCGCTGCTCACACTGGTGGTGGTGCCGGTGATCTACTGTTATCTCGACGATCTGGCGGCCTGGGCCAAGCGCCGCTTTGTGTCGAAGAAGCCGGCGGTAGCGGGCGTTGACCCGGCCCTCGCCAAATAGAATCCACGCGTCAATTTTCATTGGTGAATCACATGAACATCGAACAAGCCCGCTTCAACATGATCGAGCAGCAGATCCGCCCCTGGGACGTGCTGAACCAGAGCGTGCTGGAGCTGCTGGCCGTCGTCAAACGCGAAGACTTTACGCCCGAGGCCTACCGCGCGCTGGCCTTCGTCGACACCGAGGTGCCGCTGCCCGGCGGGCAATGCATGCTGGCGCCGAAGGTCGAGGCGCGGCTGCTGCAGGAGCTGGCGGTGCACAAGCACGAGCGCGTGCTCGAAATCGGTGCCGGCTCGGGTTTCATGGCTGCCCTGCTCGCGCACCGGGCCCAGCACGTGACGACGATCGAGATCGACGCCGGGCTGGCCGAGTTCGCGCGCAAGAATCTGCGCCGTGCCGGCGTGATGAACGTGACCGTCAACCACGCCGACGGTTCGAAAGGCCTCTCGGCCGACGCACCTTTCGACGTGATCGTGCTCTCGGGTTCGGTCGCCGAGGTGCCGGCCAAGCTGCTGTCCCAGCTCAAGGTCGGCGGGCGCCTCGTCGCCATCGTCGGCCAGGAGCCGGTGATGCGCGCGATGCTGGTCACTCGAACCGGCGAGCAAGGCCTGGAACACACGGTGCTGTTCGACACCGTGGCCCAGCGCCTGCAGGGTTTCGACGAACCCACACGCTTCAAATTCTGATGAAACAACTGAGCGCCCCCGAACTGCACGCACACCAGACGGCACCCGGCGCCACGGCGCTGTTGCTGCTCGACGTGCGCGAAGACTGGGAAGTGCAACTCGCCCCCGTCACCGTGAGCGGGCTGCGCTGCGTGCACATGCCGATGAACGACATTCCGGCGCGCCTGGCCGAGCTCGACCCGGCGCAGCCTGTCGTCTGTATTTGTCATCACGGGGCCCGCAGCGCGCAGGTCGTCGCATTCCTGGAGCGCCAGGGCTTCGACGCCGTCTATAACCTCGCCGGCGGCAGCGATGCCTGGTCGACGCAGGTCGACGCCAGCGTGCCGCGGTATTGATCTGCGCTGTTGAGTCGCACCATTGAGCGAAGCCCCAAAACAAGTGAAACAAGGAAACGTCATGCCCGTTGCGAGCCTCCGCCTGCTGCCCCTTCGACGCGCCGCAGCTCACTGGCGTCTGGCGCCACTGGCCGTGGCCACAGTGCTGTGCCTGGGTTTTTCCGCCGGCGCGCGGGCGCAGAGCCTGCAGGAACTGTACGAAGCGGCGCACGGCTATGACGCCACCTTTCTCTCGGCGCGTGCGCTGCTCGACTCGGCGACGTACCGGGTCAACCAGGCCAACGCGCTGCGCCTGCCCTCGGTCGGCCTGGCCGTGAGCGGCTCGCACTCGACCACCGACACGCCGGCTTCGAGCACACTCAACACCAGCACCACAGCCTATGGCGCCACGTTGAGCGGCCGGCAGTCGCTGTTCAACCGCGCCAACGGCGTAACCATCACCCAGGCGCAGAAGAGCCTGGAAGTGTCGGCCGCCGACTTCGAAGCCGCCGAACAAGACCTGATCGTGCGGGTGGCGCAAGCCTACTTCGACGTGCTGGCCGCGCAAGACACGCTCGCCACCACCCGCACCAGCAAGGCCGCGATCTCCGAACAGCTGGCCTCGGCCAAGCGCAATTTCGAAGTCGGCACCGCCACCATCACCGACACGCGCGAAGCGCAAGCCCGCTTCGACCTGGGCACCGCGCAAGAGATCGTCGCCGCCAACGACCTGCAGACCAAGCGCATCGCGCTCGACCAGCTGGTGGGCCGCAGCAACGTCACTCCGAACCAGCTCGCCGTGCCTGTGGCGCTGCCGGCCACCGCGCCCGACAACGTCAACGAATGGGTGAGCCGGGCCGACGAAGAACACCCGCTGGTGCGCAAGGCCCGGCTCGGCTTCGAAGTGGCCCAGCTCGAAACCGAAAAGGCCAAGGCCGGCCACCTGCCGACCGTCGACCTGACTGCGAGCTACACGCGCGGCCATGCCTCGACCAACGGTGACGCCCGATTGACCACTCTGGCCGGCTCGTCGGTGGTGGGTTTCAACCAGGCGGGCGCCAACAATTCGACCGGCATCGCGGTGACGCTGAACGTGCCGCTGTTCGCCGGCTTCGCGATCCAGAACCGCGTCAAGGAAACCGTGGTGCTCGAAGACAAGGCCCGCAACGACCTGGAAGCTGCGCGCCGCGGCGTGGCGCAGGGCACGCGGCAGGCCTACTACGGCGTCGAGTCGGGCAAGGCCCAGGTCAAGGCGCTCGAAGCCGCGGAATCGTCGAGCCAGCTCGCCCTCGAAGCCACGCAGCTCGGCTACAAGGTCGGCGTGCGTGTGAACCTCGACGTGCTCAACGCGCAGACGCAGCTCTTCACCACCAGGCGTGACCTCGCCAAGGCGCGCTACGACGTGCTGGTCGGCAGCCTGAGGCTGCGCCAGGCCTCGGGCCGCCTGAAGCCCGAAGACGTGGCGGCACTGAACCAGCTGCTCGCGAAGTAGCGGCCACAGCCGGGTGACCCGCCTGCTGCGGGTCTGCCCTGTTAACGGCGCGCGGCCGGAAACGTTTCTTGACCCGACGCACACGCCGGCTTCATGCGCAGCCGGCATGCTCTGCATCCACAGGAGACGAGCATGTCCAACCCTTCCCTGCTTCAGGCCGCGATCGCAGCCCACCGGTTTGGCCTGGGTGAGCCCACGCTCGATGCGATCGGCAGCGACCCGCAGCAGTGGTTGTTGGCCCAGATCGGCCCGGCCGAGCCGGCGCGTGGTGAAGGCCTGCTGAGCACCGCGCAGGCGCTCGAACACGTGGCCGCCGAGCGCGAGAAGCGCCGCATCGCGAAGAACCCGCCCGAAGGCATGACCGCCGAGCAGGTGCTCGCCGGCCACTACCGCGAAGTGATCATTGCCGACGCGCGCTCGCGCCTGCTCACCGCCGCCACCAGCACACGCCCGTTCGCGGAACGCCTGCAACTTTTTTGGGCCAACCACTTCACGGTGTCGCTCGCCAAGGGCGCCACGCACGGGCTGGTGGGCGCGTTCGAGCGCGACGCGATCCGCCCGAACATCGCCGGCCCGTTCGAGACCTTGCTGTTCGCCTCGACCACCCACCCGGCGATGCTGCGTTACCTCGACAACGTGCAGTCGGCCGGGCCGCACTCGCGCATCGTGGCGCGCGCGGCGCGCCGCGCGGAGCAGATGGGCGAAGGCCCGCGCATCACCGGGCTGAACGAAAACCTGGCGCGTGAAGTGCTGGAGCTGCACACGCTCGGCGCCGAGAGCGCACGCGGCCGGAACGGCAGCTACAGCCAGGCCGACGTGACCGCGTTCGCCCGCGTGCTCACCGGCTGGCGCGTCGGCCTGCAAAGCACCGACCCGACCCGGGCCTTCGATGCCAACTGGCACGAGCCGGGCGCGAAGACCGTGCTCGGCAAGGTCTACGCCGAAGGGCCCGACGCCTTGCGGGGTGTGCTGCACGACCTGGCGTTTCACCCTGCCACTGCGCACTTCATCGCCACCAAGCTCGCGCGCCACTTCACGTCCGACACACCGCCGCCGGCGCTTGTCGACCGCCTTGCACAAACCTATCTGCGCAACGACACGCGGCTCGCACCGGTCTACCAGGAACTGGTGCGCAGCCCCGAGGCCTGGAACGCGCAGCCGATGAAGCTGAAGACGCCCGAAGAGTTCGTGCTCTCGGCCACGCGCGTACTGCGCGTCAACCCGCGCCTGTTCGAGCGCGGCGACAACGCCATCGGCCTGAACGCACTCGGTCAGCGCGTGCAGGCCGCGCCCTCGCCGGCCGGCTGGAGCGACCGCGCCGAAGACTGGCTCGGGCCCGACGCGGTGTGGAAGCGCATGGAGTGGTCCACCCGCACGGCCAACCGCGTGGGCAGCAGCGTGGATGCGCGCGCGCTCGCGGCACAAAGCCTCGGCCCGCTGCTGAGCGCCGAGACCAAGCTGCAGATCGAGCGTGCGGCCGACGGCCCGCAAGCCCTGGCGCTGCTGCTGATGGCACCCGAATTCCAGCGCCGCTGAACCGAGGACGACAGCATGAACAAACACCCTCACTTCAACCCGCAGCGGCGCCAGATGATGGGCGCGGCACTCGGTGCCGGCGCGCTCGGTGCGGTGTCGACGCTCAGCTTCGCGGCCGGCAGCAACAGCGGCAATGCAAAGCGCTTCGTCTTCGTGGTGCTGCGGGGCGGCATGGACGGTCTCTCGGCCGTGCCTGCCATCGGCGACCCCGAGTTCGCCGCAGCGCGCGGCCCGCTCGCGCAGTTCGGCAGCGCGCCGCTCGCGCTCGACACCACCTTCGCGCTGCACCCGAACCTGGCGCAGTTGCATGGCATGTACACCGGCGGCGAACTCGTGGTGGTGCATGCCGCAGGCCTGCCCTACCGCGAGCGTTCGCACTTCGACGCACAGCAGGTGCTCGAAAGCGGCGGCGTGCGCCCCTACGAGCTGACGACCGGCTGGCTCGGCCGCGCGCTCGCGCCGAGCGCCGCGAAGAGCCTGGCGTTGAACACAACCGTGCCGCTGGTGTTGCGCGGGCCGGGTGCCGTCGACACCTGGGCGCCGTCAGCCCTGCCCGACCCTTCTGCCGACCTGGTGGCGCGGCTCGAGCGCATGTACGGCCACGACGCGGCGCTGGCCACGGCCCTGCAGCGCGCGAAGAGCTTGCATTTCGACGGCACGATGCCAGCCGACATGAATGCGATGGATGGCAAGAGCGTGGCGAACGCAGGGCGCGCCGGCAACTTCACCGTACTGGCGCAACGCGCAGCCGAATTTTTAGCGCAGCCCAACGGCCCGCAAGCCGCCGTGCTCGAACTCAACGGATTCGACAGCCACGCCAATCAGACCAACTCGAATGGCGCGTTGTCGAACACCTTGCGCCAGCTCGACGCCGGCCTGGCCGCGTTGCGCGAAGGGCTGGTGGCGAACGGCACGTGGAGCCGCACCGTCGTCGTCGTCGCCACCGAGTTCGGCCGCGAAGTGGCGGTGAACGGCACGCTGGGCACCGACCACGGCAGCGGCGGCGCGGCCTTCGTGCTCGGCG